>DASTGR010000192.1:0-6700 GCA_035718885.1 Pseudolabrys sp.
CGTCGAAATTGCCGATCGCGACGACGCAGCCGGCCAGCGCGCCGGGCGCGAGCGCCGCGGCATCGCCACGGACGATGTGAAAGGGCTGTCGGGACGTGGTCATCGGTTCGGCGGGTTTAAACGGTGGCGTTCCTTCAATCCCGCCGCCGCCTGCGCGTCAAGCCGCCGACAAAGCGGCGGCTTACGGTAAAGGCGGGGTTAAGGGTGCGTTTAACGGGTTATTCAAGACCGATTGCTAGGTTCGGCCAATTCGCGGACTGCCCTCGGGGGGGCAAAGAGGTCATGGCCGTCGATCTGTCGATGCCGGTTCTGGTGGTGGACGACTACAACACCATGATCCGCATCATTCGAAATCTCCTGAAGCAGCTCGGTTTCGAGCATGTCGACGATGCCGCCGACGGCAGCGCCGCGCTCGAGAAGCTTCGCAAGATGAAATACGGCCTCGTCATCTCCGACTGGAACATGGAGCCGATGAGCGGCTACGAGCTGTTGCAGGAGGTCCGCGCCGACCCTTCGCTCGCCTCCCTGCCCTTCATCATGGTCACGGCCGAGTCGAAGACCGAGAACGTCATCGCCGCCAAGAAGGCCGGCGTGTCGAATTATATCGTCAAGCCGTTCAACGCGCAGACCCTGCGCACCAAGATCGAAGCGATCTTCCCGACCGTCTCGATGCCGGCGGCTTAGAGCGGCTTCCGCAATTTGTCGGTCGTCATCACCGGGCTTGTCCCTGTGATCCCGCTTAGGCGGTCACGGTGCTGTGCCCCCCTCATCGAGATGGGCGGGACAAGCCCGGCCATGACAGGCGGAGAGGCGGTCGCCTCTTGATCCTCACCACGCCAGTTGCCGCATCACCGCTTTCGGCTTGTCGCCGGCGGCGGCGAAGACGCTCGCCAGCGCCTTGGTGTCCGGCGTCTCGCGGCCGCCCACCTCCTCGGCATGGATGCCGGAGGTGATGAACAGAAAATCGATGCCCATCGTGCGCGCGCCCTTCAGGTCGGTGCGTACGGAATCGCCGATCGCCAGCACGCGGCTCGCCGCCACGTCGCGGCCGCGCGCCGTCTTCGCCAGATCGAGGGCCATCTCGTAGATCGGCGTGTAGGGCTTGCCGGCGAAGAGCACCTCGCCGCCCATGGTCTGGTAGAGGTCGGCAATGGCGCCGGCGCAATAGATCATCTTGTCGCCGCGCTCGACCACGACGTCCGGATTGCCGCAGACCATGAACAGCTTGCGCGCAAGCATCGCCTCGAGCCGCTCGCGGTAGTCCTCCGGTCCTTCGGTCTCGTCGTCGAAGAGGCCGGTGCAGACGACATAGTCGGCGCGCTCCAGCGTCTCGAAAGTCACGTCGAGGCCGGCGAACACGGAATGGTCGCGCTCGGGGCCGATGTGGCACAGGCTCTGGCCGCGCCGCGCCTTGATCACCGCGCGCGTGACGTCGCCGGAGGAGGCCATCGCGTCATAGGTCTCGCGCGGCACATGCAGGCGGTCGAGCATGCGGCCGACCGCCTCGCTCGTGCGCGGCGCGTTGGTGATGTAGATGACCGCCGTGCCGCGCGCCCGCGCCCGCATCAGCGCGTCGCAGGCGGACGGAAAGGCGGCGACGCCATTGTGCACGACGCCCCAAACGTCGCTCAGAATGACGTCGTAATTCGGCGCGATTTCGGAGAAGTGCGGAAGAAGCGACGGCAAGTGAGCCTCAGGTTTTGCGGCCGCACCTATGGCATCATTCGCAGGCGGGGGAAAGTCAGGCCGCCGGCGTGGCGAGTTCGGCGCGCGCCGTCTCGGCAGAGCCGAGCGCCTCGGGCCGCACCGGGCGCGGCGCCGAGAACAGGAAGCCCTGACCGAAGCGGACGTCGTAATCCAGGAGGTCGAGCACGGTCGCCTCGTTCTCGATGCGCTCGGCGATGAGGTCGATGCCGGAGCGCGCGAGCAGGTCGGCGAGGTCTTCCGGATGGATGTCGCTCTGCGCACCCGACGCCTTGTTGAGGAGGAGCTTGGCCGGCACCTTGAGGAAGCGGAACGAGCGCTCCGCGAGTTCGCGCGGCTCCATGCGCAGGTCGGTGACATGGTCCATCGAGAAGCGGAAGCCGCGCTCGGCCAAGGCCGACAGGCTCTCCTGCTCGAGCGGACCGAAATTGCGATACGCGCTCTGCGTGAACTCGAAGGTGAGCGCGTCGCCGAGCGCGCGGTTGGCGTCGACGAAGTCGAGGAATTGCCGGAACTGGCCGGCGTCGGTGAGCGTGCCGGTGCTGATGTTGCAGAAGATGCCGACGTCGCGGCTCTTCAATTGCAGCCGGCGCACGACCTGCACCGCGCGGAACAGGAGCAGATTGTCGATGCGCGGCATCAGCCCGGCCGCCTCGGCCGCGTCGATGAAGGCGCTCGCCGGCACGACATCGCCATCGGCGGTGCGCAGCCGCGACATCGCCTCGTAGAAGCGCACCTTGCGCTGCGGCAGCGTCACGACGGGCTGGAGGTAGAGATCGACGCGCTGGTTGTCGAGCGCGTCGGTGACGAGTTCGACCGCGGCGGTGCGGTCCATGCCATGCATCACGGCCGGCGGCGACACGGCGTCGCTTTCGCTGAGCGCGAGCGGGGCATCCGCCGTCCCGACCTCGACCGGCGCGATGCGCGGCAGGTTGCCGGACTGGCGCAGCGCCGCGTCGTGGGCGGCGACATTGTCGGCAAGCTGGCGCACCAGACCGCCGAGTTCGCCGATCTCCGCCGCGAGCGGATCGACGGCGCCGCGGGCGCGGGACACGGTGTTGCCGACGCTGGTCTCGACGGCGTTAAGACGCCGCGCCAGCTCGGCCACCTGGCGGGCGAGGTCGCCGGTGCCGCGCGACAGGTCGGCGATCTGGTCGCCGAGTTCGCCGCGGTCGCGCAGCCGGTTGGACATGGAATTGTAGAGGGCGAGAACGACCAGCGTCGCCAGCGCCGCGATCGCCGCCGTGCGCGCGTCGAGCCTGAAGGCGAGGAACAGGACGGCGCCGAGCGAGGCCGCGATGACGACCATGCAGACGGCGATGAAAATGGCGCTGAGACGGCGCATGGCCGGTGTTAAGACCCCCGCACGGCAGGAGCGAATGGCCTGAGTGATTCGCGCTGCCGATACCCAATGTCCATGAGCCGACGCATCCGCGCAACTGCCAAACGCTGCTATGGTAAGGACGGATCAGCCTTTATTCGCAGGAACTTGAGGCGAATGGAACCGAAGCCGCGCACTGACCGCCTTGCCGCGTGGACAATCAGGAGCCCCGGCCGTGCGCTGGGCGTGGTCCTCGGCCTGCACGCGCTGGTGTGGACGGCGCTGCCGGCCCTGCTCTACGCCAATCTGCCGCTCGACCTGATCGAGGCGCTCATGTACGGGCGCGAGTGGCAGCTTGGCTACGACAAGTTGCCGCCCTTGCCCTGGTGGCTGGTCGAACTCGCCTATCTCGTGACCGGCCACGACTGGTCGTACTACCTGCTGGCGCAGATCGCGGTTTGCGCCGCGCTGGCAGTGATCTACCTCGCGGCGCGGCCACTCGTCGGCGGCGCCGGCGCGCTCGTCGCGGTGCTGATCGTCGACGGCCTGCACTACCTCAACTACACCTCGGCGAAGTTCAACCACGACGTCGTGCAGCTGCCGTTCTGGGCGCTTGCCGGATACGCGCTGCACCGTGCGCTCCGCAAAGGCCAGATCGTCGACTGGCTGCTGCTCGGCATCGCCGTAGGCATGTCGCTGTGGGCGAAATATTTCGTCGTCGTGCTGGTGGCGCCAATGGTCGTGTTCGCACTGATCGACCGCGACGCGCGCAAGTGCCTGACAACTCCGGGGCCTTATGTCGCCGCGGCGACCGCGCTCGTCATCATGGCGCCGCACCTGATCTGGCTCGTGCGCAACGACTTCCTGCCCTTCGCCTATGCCGAGCACCGCGCCGTGCTGTCGCGCGGCTGGTACGACCATCTCTGGCATCCGTTCCAGTTCGCGGTGAGCCAGCTCTTCTTCCTGATCCCGTCGCTGATCATCGCCGCGCCCCTGTTCGTCCCGAAGCGCAAGGCCGACGAGGCGCGCGTCGCGCCTGCCGCCGACGCCTTTGACCGGCGCATCGTGGCGTGGCTCGCCTTCGGTCCAATCGTCACGGTGCTGGCCATGTCGCTCGTCTCCGGGCGCGGCACGGTGGCGATGTGGGGCTATCCGCTGTGGCTGTTCCTCGGCCTGTGGCTCGTGATGACGGCAGAGCGCGCGCTCACACCCGCCCGCCTCGGCCGCGTCGCCTTGACCTGGGCGATCGTGTTCGCCTGCTTGGGCCTCGCCTTCATCGCCAATTACGACCTCCTGCCGCGCTTCGATCACCGCTACCGCGCGGTGTTCTTTCCCGGCGGAATGCTCGCCCGCGCCATCACGCACGGCTGGCACGACAAGACCGGCAAGCCCCTCCTATACGTCATCGGCACGATGTGGGACGGCGGCAACGTCGCGCACTACTCGCCCGACCAGCCGCGCGTCCTCGTCGACGGCAAGCCCGAGCGGGCGCCGTGGATCGACCTCGACGATTTAAAGAAGCGCGGCGCGGTCCTCGTCTGGACCGACGGGGACCTCACGACGCTGCCGCCGGAGTACCGCGCCGACGCCCCCGGCGCGCAGGTTCAGCCGCCGCTCGAATTGCATTATCGCCACAGCGAGAAGCCGATGGCCGCGGGCTGGGCGATCCTGCCGCCGCGTCCGTGACGACTTACGCTTCGCCGATCACCCGCTCGATGCGCCGGTCCGGCACGAGCCAGATGATCGCGACCAGCACATACATCGCGATCGACACCCAGGGCTGATAGAAGGCGAAGACGATGCCGGTGAGATAGAAGAGCGGCGACAGCTTGCCCTTCAGGTCGCGTCCAACCGCGGTGGCCAGCACCGAATGCGACCCCTGGCGATGCATGATGGCCCTTTGCAGCAGGAAATAGGCGATCGCCGGCATCAACAGCGAAACGCCATAGAGGGCGGTCGGCACCGGCGCCAGAAAATTATTGCCGAGCCAGGCGGTCGTTGCCGGCACCAGCGACAGCCAGAACAGCAAATGCGCGTTGGCCCACAGGATGAGGCCATCGACACGGTGCACCGTGTGCAGCATGTGATGATGATTGTTCCAGTAGATCGCGACATAGATGAAACTGAGCACATAGCCGGCGAAGCTCGGCGCTGCTGCGACAAGCACCGTCGCGCTGCCGTTGTGCTCCGGAAGCTTCAGTTCGAGCACCATGATGGTGATGATGATGGCGATGACGCCGTCGCTGAACGCCGCCAGGCGGTCCTTGCCCAAAAACCCCTCCCCTTCGTCTCCGCGCCGGCATTATGCACCGTGCCAGCGCGCGCGGAAGGGCGGGGCGCTTCAGACGTGGACGATCTCCTCGACGTCGGCGGTCAGTTCGTAGCGCTGCCGTTCGAGGTGGCGCAGATTGACGAGCAGGCATGAGAGCAACGACAGCGGCGCCTTCATGTCGTAGCCGCGGGAGGCAAATTCCTCGACGAAGTTCCGCTGCCGCTCGATGCGTGCAAGGGCGTCGCGGATGGTTGCGTCGATATGCGCCAGAGTTTCGAGATGCATGTCGAATCCTTCCCCCGTTGCAAAACAGAAGTCGGGGCGTCTCGAGGCGTTCCTCGTGCGCGTGTATTTGCACCCAACTCGGTTAACTGGGGTTTGGACCGATCCAAGACTCACAGGCCTGTGGAAGTATCCGGATGGGGTATCGGCTGATATATCAAATTGGATACCACTTTTTGGCGCCGCGACCGCCGGCTTCACGTACCGGCGTGTGCCTCATCGGCGAGGATGCGGCCGTCCAGCAGTTCCACGTGGCGATGCATGCGCTCGGCGATGCCCATATCGTGGGTCACTGCCACGACGGTCTTGCCGTGTTCCTCGACCAAGGCATGCAGCACCTCGAACACCTGCACGCTCGATTTCGAGTCGAGCGAGCCCGTCGGCTCGTCGGCGAGGATGACAGGGGGCTCGTTGGCGAGCGCGCGCGCCACCGCGACGCGCTGGCGCTGTCCGCCCGAGAGCTGGTCCGGGCGCTTCAGGCGATGATCGCCGAGCCCGAGGGAACCGAGCAGCGCGTCGGCGCGCTCGGTCATTGCACGCGCCGACAGCCGGCCGAGCGCGCGCATCGGCAGCATGACATTGTCGCGCACGGTGAACTCGGGCAGCAGGAAATGAAACTGGAACACGAAGCCGAGAAAGGTGAGCCGCGTCAGCGCCCGCTCCTCCTCGTCCATGTGAGCGGTGGCGCGGCCGTTGATCAGCACCTCGCCTTCCGTCGGCAGGTCGAGCAGACCGAGCAGATACAGGAGCGATGATTTGCCGGAACCGGAGGGGCCGGTAATGGCGACGAAGTCGCGCGCGCCGATCGTGAGATCGACGTCGCGCACCAAAGTCGTCGGTACGATTCCCGGCAGGATGCGCGTCACCTTGCGCGCCTCGATCAGCGACGCGCTCATGTCGCACCCCGGATGATCTCGACCGGATGCTGCCGCGCAGCCTTGCGCGCCGGCTGGTACCCCGCAATGACCGAGGAGACGAGCGCGACCGCGCCGGCGAGCAGGTAGTGCAGCGGCTCGTACACGAGCGGCAGCCTGTCGGAGTCGATGAACGGGTTGGTAATGCGGATCGTGCCGAGCCCGAGACAGAGCACGTAGCCGAAGGCGAAGCCGGCGAGCCCTCCG
>DASTGR010000193.1:0-2128 GCA_035718885.1 Pseudolabrys sp.
GGAGCTCGTCGCCGCCACCAAGGCGCTCGACCGCGTGCTGTTGTGGAATTTCTACGTCGTGCCGCAATGGACCTACTCGTTCCAGCGCACCGCGCGCTGGGACCGCTTCTCGCATCCGGAAACGATGCCGAAATACGGAGCGGCGCTGTTCCCCAACATCTGGTGGTGGGACAAGGACAAGGCGGCCAAGGTGCCGCAGCGGACTTGATGGAGCGACCTTTGGCCACCTTCGTGTCCCGGGCGCTGCGCAGCGCACTTGCGGTGCGCTGCAGACCCGGGACCCCGGTTTCCCAGAGCAAGCGGGGTCCCGGATCAGCGGTGCACCACGTCGCTTCGCTCGTGCTGCACCGCGTCCGGGACACGAGGCCGGAGGGTCGCGCATGATCAGCCGCCGCGAGGTGCTGGTCCTGTCCACCGCCGCGCTGGCCGCTGCGAAGCTGTCTCCCGCTTTCGCGCAACCCGCACCCGCCGAGCGCCACGGCATCTCCGCCTTCGGCGATCTCGCCTATGCGGCCGACTTCAAGCATTTCGCCTACGTCAATCCTGACGCGCCGAAGGGCGGCACCTGGTCGGAGTGGGCGACGAGCCGCGGCTATAACGGCTCGTTCCTGACTTTCAATTCGCTCAACGCCTATATCCTCAAGGGCGACGGCGCTTTCGGCATGGACCTGACCTTCGCCACGCTGATGGCGCGCTCGGGCGACGAGCCGGACGCGATGTACGGCTTCGCCGCGCGCAGCGTGCGCGTCTCGGACGACGGACTGACCTACACCTTCCTCATGCGTCCGGAAGCGACATTCCACGACGGCGCGCCGCTCACCGCCGAAGACGTCGTTTGGTCGCTGAACATTCTGAAGGAGAAGGGCCACCCGATCATCGCGCAGCTCCTGCGCGACTTCAAAGGCGCGGAGGTGTCGGGCAAGGATGCGGTGGTGACGCGCTTTGCCGAAAAGCGCGCGCGCGACGTGCCGCTCTTCGTCGCCGGCCTGCCGCTGTTTTCGCGCGCCTATTACGAGAAGCACGAGTTCGACCAGACCACGCTCGAGGCGCCGCTCGGCAGCGGCGTCTACAAGGTCGGCCGCTTCGATGCCGGCCGCTTCATCGAGTTCGAACGCGTCAAGGACTGGTGGGGCGCCGACCTGCCGGTGATGCGCGGCCAGTACAATTTCGACGTCATCCGCTACGAGTACTACCGCGACCGCGACGTGGGCTTCGAGGGCTTCACCGCCGGCAATTATCTGTTTCGCGAAGAGTTCACCTCGCGCACCTGGGCGACGCGCTACAATTTTCCGGCTCTGAAGGACGGCCGCGTTAAGCAGCGCACCATCCCCGACCAGACGCCGTCGGGCGCGCAAGGCTGGTTCATCAACACGCGGCGCGGCAAGTTCAAGGACCGCCGGCTGCGCGAGGCGCTGATCGACGCCTTCGATTTCGAGTGGACCAACAAGAACATCATGTACGGCTCGTACGAGCGCACGCAGTCGGTGTTCGAGAATTCGCCGATGAAGGCGACCGGCAAGCCAAGCCCGGACGAGCTGAAGCTGCTCGAGCCGTTCCGCGGCAAGGTGCCGGACGAGGTGTTCGGCGAAGCCTATCTGCCGCCGGTGACCGACGGCTCGGGGCAGGACCGCCGCTGGCTGCACCAGTCGGCGAAGCTCTTGACCGACGCGGGCTGCGCCATCAAGGACGGCAAGCGCGTCCTGCCGAACGGCGAGCCGATCGTCATCGAATTTCTCGTGGATGAACCGGGGCTCCAGCCGCACCATTTCCCCTACATCAAGAACCTCGGCGTCCTCGGCATCGAGGCGAGCCTGCGGCTGGTCGATCCCGTGCAGTATCGCCGCCGCGTCGACGATTTCGACTTCGACATCATCATCGACCGCTTCTCCTTCAACTCGACGCCGGGGGATTCGCTGCGCAGCTACTTTTCGTCGCAGGCGGCGAACCTCAAGGGCTCGCAGAACCATGCCGGGATCGCCGATCCGGCCATCGACGCCATGATCGACCACATCATCGCCGCGAGGACACGCGAGGACATGACGACCGCCGCGCGCGCTCTCGACCGCGTCTTCCGGGCGGGGCGCTACTGGATCCCGCACTGGTACAAGCCGACCCACTGGCTCGCCTA
>DASTGR010000194.1:0-8024 GCA_035718885.1 Pseudolabrys sp.
TACGGCATCAAGGCTGAAACCGAACAATTGCACCGCGACGCGCTGGAATGGTCGACGACGCGCGGCTCGCGCTCCGGCCGCGTCGCCTGGCAATTCATCCAGGACCTCGCCGGACGGCTGGGCGTGGCGCTCGGCTAGCGCTTGCCCGCGCAGATCTCGCGCACAATGCCGCGCAGCCAGCGATGCGCGGGATCGGCGTCCAGCCGCGGATGCCAGAGCATCGATACCGTCACTTGCGGTATCTCGACCGGCAGCGGAAAGCTGTGCAGTCCGGCGCGCAGATTGCCGGTGTGCCGCTCGGGCACGGTGGCGATCAGGTCGCAGGTGCGGGCAAGCGCGAGTGCGTCGGCAAAGCCCGACACGATGGTCGCGATATCGCGCTTGAGCCCGACGGCGTCCAGCGCATCGTCGACCAGCCCCTTTTCCGCACCGCGCCGTGACACGAGGACGTGGCGGCCCGCGGCATAGCGCGCAACGGTGATCTTACCCTTGCTCAACGGATGCTGCTTGCGGACCGCGCCGACGAAGCGGTCGCGGAAGAGAGCCTGCGTCCGCACTTCCGGACCGAGCGCCTCGCCGACAACACCGGTTTCCAGATCGACGCTCGCGTCGCGCAAGGGCGCGCTGTCCTTGTCGGCTTTGGCGACGAAGCGCAAACGCACGCCCGGCGCTTCCTTGCCGATTCGGCTCATCAGCGCCGGGCCGAAATTCTCGACGAAGCCGTCGCTGGTGCGCAGCGTGAAAGTCCTCACAAAACGTTTGGGGTCGAGCGCCTGCGTCGGCCGCAGCAAGGCCTCGCCATCTTCGACGATCTGGCCGACGCGACCACGCAGCTCCAACGCCCGCGGCGTCGGCACGAGGCCGCGCCCTGCCCTAACCAGCAACGGATCGCCGGTCGTCGCCCGCAGGCGCGCCAGCGCCCGGCTCATGGCGGAGGGGCTCAGCCGCAGACGTCGCGCCGCCGCGGCGACGCTGCCTTCCGCGAGCAGGACGTCGAGCGTGACCAGCAGGTTGAGGTCGGGCCGGGTCATGGGCCTCGACCATATCCGTTTCTGACATGGCGTTAAACGCACGAATAGAGTGCAATCGATGCGCGTTCCGCAATCTCCTTCCGGGGGCTAGGTCTGAGGGCGACAACGAAATGGAGACTGAACATGATATCCCCCCGCTTCGCCCCCATTGCTTTCGGCTTCGTGCTTTCGGCCCTGATGTCGCTCGTCGTCTCAGGCATCTCCACCGTCCGCACCGCCGGCATGATCGAGGGCTTCGGCAATCTGTGGATCGGCGCGTGGCTGCCGTCTTGGCTGATCGCTTTCCCGATCGTGCTCATCGTTGCGCCGGTTGCCCGCCACGTCGTCGGCAGCCTCGTGCGGGCGTGACGCCATGACCACTGCAGATAGCCAGCCGGCCGTAGACACGCGACGGACGGCGGGCCTCGCGCTCGCCGCCCTGTCGCTGTCCATGCTGCTGTCCTCGCTCGGCACCAGTATCGCAAATGTCGCTTTGCCGACCTTGGCCGACGCCTTCGCCGCGTCTTTCCAGGCGATCCAGTGGGTCGTGCTCGCCTACCTGCTCGCCATCACCACCCTGATCGTCAGCGTCGGCAAGCTAGGCGACCTGTTCGGCCGCCGGCGTCTGCTGCTCGGCGGCCTCGCCTTTTTCACCGCCGCCTCGCTGGTGTGCAGCGCGGCGCCGACGCTGGCGGTGATGATCGTCGCGCGCGCGGCGCAGGGACTGGGCGCCGCGATCATGCTGGCGCTGTCGATGGCGCTGGTCGGTGAGACCGTGCCGAAGGAAAAGACCGGCAGCGCCATGGGCCTACTCGGTACCATGTCGGCGGTCGGAACGGCGCTCGGCCCCTCGCTCGGCGGCGTCCTGATCGCGGCGTTCGACTGGCGCGCCATCTTCCTCATCAACGTGCCGCTCGGACTGACCGCAATGCTGCTCGTCGTCCGTTATGTGCCGGCCGAGCGCCGCAAGGCAGGGACCGCGACGGCGCGCTTCGACGTCATCGGCACGGTCCTGCTCGCGCTCACGCTCGGCGCCTACGCACTCGCCATGACCCTTGGACGCAGCCAATTCGGCGCTCTCAATATCGCGCTCCTGGCGGGAGCCGCGACCGGCGCCGTTCTGTTCGTGCTGGTCGAGTTGCGCGTGCCCTCGCCGCTGCTGCGGCCGGCCATGTTCCACGACCGCAATCTGAGCGCGGGCTTTGCCATGAGCGCGCTGGTCGCGACCGTGATGATGACGACGCTTATCGTCGGTCCCTTCTATCTCGCTCGCGCGCTCGGGCTCGATGCCTCCTTCGTCGGCTTGACGCTGTCGGCGGGCCCGGCGGTCGCCGCGGTGAGCGGGGTGCCGGCGGGCCGCGTCGTTGACCGGTTCGGCGCACAGTCGATGACGGTTACCGGTCTCGTCGTGATGGCGGCCGGCGCCGCGCTTCTCGCCCTGTTGCCGGCGAGCTTCGGCGTACCCGCCTATGTCGGCGCGATCGTCGTGCTCACCGCCGGATACGCCCTGTTCCAGGCCGCCAACAACACGGCGGTGATGACCGGCGTCCCCGCCGACAAGCGCGGCGTCGTTTCCGGGCTTCTGAACCTGTCGCGCAGCCTGGGACTGATCACCGGCGCTTCCGCCATGGGCGCGGTGTTCGCTATCGCGTCCGCTTCGGCCGATGTCGCGACGGCCTCGCCGGCATCAGTGACGATCGGCATGCGCGTGACTTTCGCCCTGGCGGCCGCACTCATCCTCTGGGCCATCGCCATCGGCTTCGCGACCCGCCAGAAGACGGCGTCCTGAACGCAAATGCCCGGCGCGGGCGCCGGGCATCGCGCATTCTGCTTTGCAGCCGCCTAGTTGCTGGCGAGATACTTGCGCGGATCGACCGGCGTCGAACCCCTGCGTATCTCGAAATGCAGTTGCGGCGAGGTGACGTTGCCGGTCTGGCCGGCGCGCGCGATCACCTGCCCGCGCTTGACGCTGTCGCCGCGCTTGACCAGCAGCTCGCTGGCATTGGCATAGGCCGAGACAAAGTTGTCGGCATGGCGAATGAGCACGAGATTGCCGTAGCCTTTGAGCTCGTTGCCCGAATAGGCGACGACGCCGTCTTCGGCCGCCTTGATCGGCGTGCCGGCCGGTACGGCGAGATTGATGCCGTCATTGGTCGTGCCGTTCGGGCGCTGACCGAAGGCCTCGATGACATGACCGGTCACGGGCCAGCGGAACTGCGGCATCTTGTTCTCGGCCACGGCTTCCGCCTTCTTTACCGGGCTCTGCGGCGTCGCCGCAGGCTCGGGCGTCACGACGCGCGCGTTCTCGGTCGGCACCGTGCCGACATTGTCGATCGGCGGCGCGGCCTGCGCCACGCGCGGGCGCTCGACGCGCTGCGGCTGGGCTTGCGCGACCGGCGCCGGCTGGTGCACGGCAGCGACGCGCTCATTGCCGCCGCGGCCCGGCACCTTGATGCGGTCGCCTATGCTGACTTTGGTGTAGGGCTTGATGCCATTGAGCCGCGCGATCTCGGACAGCGACATGCCGTAGCGGCGGCCGATGCCGATCAGGCTCTCGCCCGGCTGCACGACATGAACGTCGCTCGCCGCAACGGCTTGCGGACGCGGCTGCGCGACCGGTTGCCGCACCGGCTCGGCACGGGCTGCTTCGACGTGCGGCGCCGCGATATTCGGCGCGGTCGCCTGCCCCTCGCCCATCACGTAACGCGGAATGACCAGCCGCTCGCCGGGACGGATCGCGCCATGGACGCCGTTGGTTTCAAGGATCGCCTGAGCCGGCACGCCGTATTTGCGCGCAATGCCCTCGAGAGTGTCGCCGCGGCCGACGACGATCGGCGTGCCGCCATTCCAGGTCCAGTGACCGGCGGGTTTCGCCGGCGCTTGCTGCGTGACGGAGCCCGTATATTCCGGCGTCTGTCCGCCCGGCCGATAGGCGCCGAGGCCCTGCGCGCCGCTGGCCACCCCGGCCGGCACGCTGTAGGGCCGCGTCGGGGTCGGCGCCGGCAGAGCCTGCGTTTCGACACGATGCACCGGGCGCGACGAGATCGAGCCGGTCACGTCCTGCGACGAGCCGCGGCGGTTCGAGGCGTATGGGTTGGAGTCGAAGCGGCCGGAATCCGCACAACCGGCTGCGGTCACGCCAACCACGGCAAGGATGACGAAGCGGGGCCAGCTGCGCGGCCAGGTACGGGCCACGATACGCGAACGGGACGGCTCGGTGAGACGCGACATAGGCTTACTCACTCACACGCAATGAACGTAGAGATTGAATAAACACGCCGCCGGTAAAAAAGCCTTTAAGCCTACCGGATCGTTATCCGGCCCAGGTTGTGCCAGTGCGCTACAACTCCCGCGCCTGCCCGGCCAGAAGCGGCACGAAGCGCACCGGGATCAGGTCCTCGCGCACAAGGCCCGTTGAGGTTTTGGTAAGCTTGACGATGTGTTGCGTGCCGTCGTGGGGCCCGAGCGGCAGCAGCATCACCCCGCCCTCGGCGAGTTGTGCGGTGAGCGCGTCCGGGATGCGTTCGGCCGCGGCCGTGACCAGGATGCGGTCGAACGGCGCCCGCTCGGGCACGCCGGCGAGCCCGTCGCCGACGACGACATCGACATTACCGTAGCCGAGCCTGGCAAGCCGCGCCTTTGCGCTCTCGGCCAGCGTGCGAAAACGCTCGACGCTCACCACCTCGCGCGCCAGCCGCGACAGGATCGCCGCCTGGTAACCCGAGCCGGTGCCGATCTCGAGCACGCGGTGCTCGGGCGCCACGTCGAGATGCTCACTCATATAAGCGACGACGAAAGGCTGGCTGATGGTCTGCCCGCAGTCGATCGGCAGTGCCCGGTCGGCATAGGCGTTGGCGGCAAAGCCCTCGCCGACGAACACGGCGCGCGGCACTTCCTCCATCGCGCGCAGCACGTCCGGGTCCATGATGCCGCGGCGCCGCAGCGTCAGAAGGAATTCCATGCGGTCCTCCGCCGCCGCGAAATCCGACACCCCCGCCGCCCTCACATGAGCCCCCTTGCGCCGCATTTTTAGCACGCTTTTGCGCCAGACCGATCTCGTCTCCGGCGCTCTTTCATGTAATCTGTGGAACCCGGTGAGGGGCACCTGACTTGTGAGTGGAACTTGGGGAGAAGGGTAAGATGCAATCCTCGCCGACGCCGCCACGGCTGCTCGTGGTCGAGGACGAGTACCTGATCCGCATGCTGCTCGAGGACATGCTCGACGACCTGGGCTACCGGGTCGCCGCGGCAGTCGGGACGCTGGCCGAAGCGCGCGAGGCGGCCGCGAGCGGCGACTTTCAGGCCGCCATCCTCGACGTCAATGTGGACGGCGAGCAGATCTTCCCCGTCGCCGACATCCTGGCGAAACGCAACCTGCCCTTCGTTTTCGTCACCGGCTACGGCGAAGGCTCGCTCCCCGACACCTATCGCAGCCGCCCCGCTTTGCAGAAGCCGTTTCAGGCCGACCGGCTCAAGCAGATGCTCGAGGGGCTTTTGCCGGTGGCGTAGGCCGCACACCCTATCCCGTCACCCTGAGGAGCGCGCGGAACGCGCGCCTCGAAGGGGCTGTGACTCAGAGGTCCTTCGAGGCGCGCCTGCGGCGCGCACCTCAGGACGACGGCGAGGCTAGCCGAACACTTCCGCCAGCTTCGTCAGGAACGGCTCGTCGGTGAGATCGAGCCGCAGCGGCGTCACCGAGATCCGGTTTTCCGCAAGCGCGGCGAGATCGCTGCCGGGCGCAGCGCCCGCGACGCCGCCGCGGCCGAAGGCGATCCAGAAATACGGATTGCCGCGGCCGTCGTGACGCGCGTCGATGCGCAGCAGCTCCTGGTCGCGCTTGCCCTGCACCGCGACGGCGATGCCGGCGACCTCGCCCGGGGGGCAATCCGGGAAATTGATATTGACGAGCACGTCCTTCGGAATGCCGGCCTCGAGCACACGGCGGACGACGCCCGGCGCATGCGCGATCGCGCATTCCCACGGCGGCATGCGCTTGGTCGAGAACGAATAGGCCTGCGACAGCGCGATTGACGGGATGCCGAGCACGGTGCCTTCCATCGCCGCCGCGACGGTGCCCGAATAGGTCACGTCCTCGGCGGCGTTGCGGCCGCGATTGACGCCCGACAGGATGAGGTCCGGCGGCTTCGGCATGATGTGGCGCACGCCCATGATGACGCAGTCGGTCGGCGTGCCCTTCACCGCGAAGTGTCGCTCGCCGGCTTCGCGCAGGCGCAGCGGATCGTTGAGCGACAGCGAATGCGACACGCCCGACTGGTCGGTCTCCGGCGCGACGACCCACACCTCGCTGCCGAGCTTGGCCGCGATCTCCTTGCAGGCGTCGAGACCGGCTGCGTGAATGCCGTCGTCATTGGTAACAAGAATGCGCATTTCGCTCCTTCGTGTCCCGGGCGCAGCGCAGCACGAAGTGATGCGCTGCAGAACCGGGACCCCGGTTATTCCTTAAAAGTAAGCTGGGTCCCGGATCAGCGGCGCAGCGCTCCGCAAGAGCTGCGCGCTGCACCGCATCCGGGACACGAGGCCATCACTTCACTTTCTCGATCTTCGTCAGCCCGCCCATATAGGGCTTCAGCGCTTCCGGCACGAGGATCGAGCCGTCTTCCTGCTGGTAGTTCTCCATCACCGCGATCAGCGCGCGGCCGACCGCGACGCCCGAGCCGTTGAGCGTGTGGACAAACTGCGGCTTGCCGTCCTTGCCGCGGAAGCGCGCATTCATGCGCCGCGCCTGGAAGTCGCCGCACACCGAGCACGACGAGATTTCGCGGTACATGTTCTGACCCGGCAGCCAGACCTCGATGTCGTAGGTCTTCTGCGAGGCGAAACCCATGTCGCCGGTGCAGAGCGTGACGACGCGGTAATGCAGGTCGAGCTTCTTCAGCACGGCTTCCGCGCAGGCGAGCATGCGCTCGTGCTCTTCGAGAGACTTGTCCGGCGTGGTGATCGAGACCAGTTCGACCTTGATGAACTGGTGCTGGCGGATCATGCCGCGCGTGTCCTTGCCGGCGGCGCCGGCTTCCGCGCGGAAGCACGGCGTGCAGGCGGTCAGCCGCAGCGGCAATTCGTCCTCGGCGAGGATCGACTCGCGCACGAGGTTGGTCAACGGCACCTCGGCGGTGGGAATGAGCCAGAGCGGCCGAGCGTACTCCTCGGTGAAGAATTTATCATACCAGTCGCGCTGTCGCTGCAGAGACTCTTGAGTCCTTCGATCAGAAGGATAATTTTTTGCTCTAAATACCTCATGCTGTGCGTCCCTGGCCGCCTCATAGTCGGACCAAAAACGATCAGCCTCCGGAAGAGATGTCGCCAGAAATTGATCTTCCTTGAACTTAGGGAGTTGTGCTGTTCCAAACATAGCGTCGGTTCGCACCAAAATCGGCGGTGAGACTTCCGTATACCCGTGCTCCTGCGTGTGCGTATCGAGAAACAGTTGTCCCAAAGCGCGCTCCATGCGCGCCAGTCCCCGCTGCAACACCACGAAGCGCGCGCCCGACAGCTTCGCCGCCAGCTCGAAGTCCATCTGGCCGAGCGCCTCGCCCAGCTCGAAATGCTGCTTCGGCTTGAACGCATAATTGCGCCTCGCGCCGCTCTGGTGATGCTCGACATTGCCGTGCTCGTCGGCGCCGTCCGGCACTTCGGCGAGCGGCGTGTTCGGGATCTGCGCCAATTCCCTGTCGAGCGCGTCGGCCAGCGTCTTCTGCTCCTGCTCGAGCGCCGGCATCGTCTCCTTGAGCTTGCCGACCTCGGCCATCAGCGCCGACGCGCGCGCCTCGTCCTTGGCCTTCTTGGCCTCGCCGATCTCTTTGGAGGCCGCGTTACGCCGTGCCTGCGCCTGCTCGGACGACAGGATCGCCGCGCGACGTCGTTCATCGATGGCCAACAGCTGCGACGACATCGGCGCCAGGCCGCGCCGCGCAAGCGCGGCATCAAAACTTTGCGGATTGTCGCGGATCGATTTGATGTCATGCATGATCGTTCGGTCCTGGAGCGGAGGCTTCA
>DASTGR010000195.1:0-6237 GCA_035718885.1 Pseudolabrys sp.
TGCACATCAAGCGCATCCACGAATACAAGCGCCAGCTTCTCAACCTGCTCGAGACCATTGCGCTCTACCAGGAGATGAAGGCGCGGCCCGACAAGGTGTTCGTGCCGCGGGTGAAGATCTTCGCCGGCAAGGCGGCGGCGAGCTATGCGCGCGCCAAGCTCATCATCAAGCTCGCCAACGACATCGCACGCGTCGTCAATGCCGACCCGGCGCTCGGCGGCCGGCTCAAGGTTGTGTTCGTGCCGAACTACAGCGCCAGCCTCGCCGAGCAGATCATCCCCGCCGCCGACGTGTCGGAGCAGATCTCGACCGCCGGCATGGAAGCGTCCGGCACCGGCAACATGAAGCTCGCGCTCAACGGCGCCATCACCATCGGCACGCTCGACGGCGCCAATATCGAGATCAGCGAGCAGGTCGGCCGCGACAATGTCGTCATATTCGGCCTGACCGCGGAAGAGGTGGCCGCGAAAGTCGCCGAGCGGTTCGAGGGATCGACCGCGGTCGCGCATTCGGCGCGGCTGCCGAGGGTCGTCCATGCCCTGGCGAACGGCGATTTCTCCCCCGACGATCGCAACCGCTACGCGCCGATCGTGCAGTCGCTCCTCGAATACGACCGCTACATGGTCGCCGCCGACTTCGACGCCTACTGGGAGGCGCAGCGCTCGATCGACCGGCTGTGGCTGACGCCCGAGGTGTGGTGGCGCAAGAACATCCTCAACACCGCGCGCATGGACTGGTTCTCGTCCGACCGCACCATCCGCGAATACGCAACCGACATCTGGAACGTGCCGGTCGGCTAGCCCTTGCGTCCGGCCCTGGCGAAGGCTTCGCCGACGCGGGCGAATCCCTCGTGCACGGCAAGCTCCTCGAGCGCGACGGGCAGCTTGCGCCGCCAGTTCGGATGCTCGCTCATCGTGCCTGGGATATTGAGCTGCTCGACCGCGCCGACGATGTCGTCGAGCGCGATGGCGACGAGCCGCGACGGCGCCGCGCCGAGACAGGCCGCGACCGCCGCGAGAGCTTCGGGCGCGTAGCCCTGCCCCCGTGCTTGCAGCATTTCGCGCAGCTTCTCGCGCGCCCAGCGCCGCGCATCGTCGCTCTCGCCCGGGTCGAGCCCGAGAGCGCGCTTGGTGCGCAGATCATGACTGTCCAGCCAGCCGCGGAAGCTCGGCAGATCGTGCGTGTTGAACGTGGCGAGCGCCTCGGCCGGATAGGCCTCCGGCGCTTTGAAATGCGCGTCGTCGCCCTCGCGCTCGAACAGCATGACGCGGTACGTCCACAGCCCCCACTTCGCCATCGTGTCGCGGAAGCCTTCCGGCACCGTGCCGAGGTCCTCGCCGATCACCGAGCAGCGATAGCGTACGCTTTCCTCCGCGACGACCTGTAGCAACGGCTCGAAGGGAAAGCGCACATAGGCGCCGTCGGCCGAACGCATGCCGCGCGGAATCATGAACATGCGCTTCAGTCCGAGCACGTGGTCGAGCCGAATCGCGCCGGCGTGGCGCATTGCGGATGCGAGCAGTTGCCGCATCGGGGCGAAATTGTCCTCGGCGACCGTGTCGGGATTGAACGGCGCCAGGCCCCAATCCTGACCGGCGGGATTGAACTCGTCCGGCGGCGCGCCGATCGAGATCGACGACAGCACCGCGTCCTGCCGCGCCCAGGCGTCGGCGCCGTGCCGGTCGATGCCGACCGCGACATCGATGTAGAGCCCGACCGCCATGCCGGTGGCCTTTGCCGCCGCGTGGCACTCGGCAAGTTGCGTGTCCGCCGTCCATTGCAGGAATTCCTCGAACTCGCAGTCGGCGACATTCTCGGATCTGAAGCGCTCGAGGTCGGCGCGCGACGGCGTGCGCCACGGCGCCGGCCAGTCGGTCCACGGCCTGTCATGGCGCTGCCGGAGAACCTCGAAGCAGGCGAAGCGCAGAAGCGGTTCGCCGCGCTCGGCGCGGAAGGCATCCAGGTCCGCACGCCGCGCGGGCTCCGCTTCCTTGCGGAAGCGCTCGTAGGTCTCACGCAGCGCCTTCATCTTGACGCGTGCCACACCCGGGTAGTCGACGAGATCCCCTTTGCGCAGCGCGGCGAGCGCCGGGCGCCCGGAAAACTCCGGGATCGCCGCGACGTCGATATAGAGCGGATTGAGAAACAGGCGGCTGTTGGGAGCATAAGGGCTCGCCTGCTCCGGCCGGTCGGGAAACAGCGCGTGCAGCGGGTTGAGCCCGATACCGGCGGCGCCGTGCAACGCAGCGATGCCGATCAGCGCCTTGAGGTCGGTGAAGTCGCCAATGCCCCAGTTGCGGGCCGACTTCAGCCCGTAGAGCTGCACGGCGACCAGCCAATGGCGCTTTCCGTCACCTTGCCACGCGCGGATCGGGGCAACCGCGGGCGCTTCCGCGAACCTATGCGGACGGTCTCGTCCATGGGACAGCGCATCGATCAGGGCCTGAAGTGTTTCAGGCGACGCGGCGTGCCAATTGCCGAATACGTCGTGATAACCCGGGTCCATGCCCCAGCGCCGCGCTTCGCTCTCCAAGTCGTTCATTTAACTAACTTTTCTTAATTCGTCCGCATCCCGCCGACACTGGAACTTTCCGCGGCGGCTGCGGTTCTAGTCAGATCAAGCTTTGATCGGGGACCAATGAAACATTATGGCGGCGAGCCCAGCATCGGTGGGATGAAGCGCGCGCCGCTCCAGGACGGCTGGGAGCTGTCGCCAAACGATCCGACGGGTCCTCGGTTTCGCATTGAAGACATCTATCCCTGTGTCGATGGCGGCCGGTATCCGATCAAACGCATTGCCGGCGAATCCGTTGAAGTGTGGGCCGATATTTTTCGCGAGGGCCATGATGTTCTGGCCGCGCGCCTGATCTGGCGCGAGGAAAAGGCCGGTGACTGGCAGCGCGAGCCGATGGCGCTGTTCTCCAACGACCGCTGGCACGGCCGCTTCACCCCGCCCACCCCCGGCTGGTACCTGTTCGCGATCGAGGCCTGGACCGACCAGTACGGCACCTGGCGCAAGGAATTCCTGCTCAAGCAGAAGGCGGGCCTAGATGTCGAACTGACCGCGCGCGAGGGTTACGAGCTCGTCATGGAGCTCATGCCGTGCGAGCGCGAGGCCCGGCTCGTGGTCGAGGCCGCCGCCAACCGCTTCGCCAGCACCCAGGATCCCGCGCACCTGCTCGACGACGTTTTCGCCGCCGCCATCGAGAAATCCGACGTCCGCCCCGATCTCACGCGCAGCCACGTCGTGCCGATGCTGGTCGAGCGCGAACGCGCCCGCGCCGGCGCCTGGTACGAGATGGTGCCGCGCAGCCAGGGCCGCATCCCCGGCAAGCACGGTACGTTCGACGACTGCATCGCCCGCGTGCCGGAGATCGCCGATCTCGGCTTCGACGTGCTCTATTTCCCGCCGATCAATCCGATCGGCCACACCAACCGGAAGGGCAAGAACAATTCGCTCAAGGCCGAACCCGGCGACGTCGGCAGCTTCTACGCCATCGGTGACGAGACCGGCGGCCATGACGCCATCCATCCCGAACTCGGCACGCTCGACGATTTCCGCCGGCTGGTCGATGCATGCAAGCAGCACGGCATGGAAATCGCGCTCGACTTCGCGGTGCAGTGTTCACCCGACCATCCCTGGCTGAAGCAGCACCCGGAATGGTTCAGGACGCGTCCCGACGGCACGTTCAGGTTCGCGGAGAATCCGCCGAAGAAATACGAGGACATCGTCAACCCCGACTTCGGCTGTCCTGACCGCATCGCCCTCTGGGAGGCGCTTCGCAACGTCATCCTGTTCTGGTGCGAGCAGGACGTGCGTATCTTCCGCGTCGACAACCCGCACACCAAGCCGCTGCCGTTCTGGGAGTGGATGATCCGTGAGGTGCGCGACGCCTATCCCGACGCCATTTTCCTGTCGGAGGCTTTTACCCGGCCGAAGGTGATGGCGGCGCTCGCCAAGCTCGGCTTCTCGCAATCCTACAGCTACTTCACCTGGCGCACGGGCAAGGCCGAGATCCAGCAGTACCTGACCGAGATCACCAGCCATCCCGCACGCGACTTCTTCCGGCCGAACTTTTTCGTCACCACGCCGGACATCCTGCCCGTCCAGTTGCAGACTGGCGAAGTCTGGCTGTTCAAGGCGCGCGCGGCGCTCGCCGCGATGCTGTCGTCGAATTACGGCATCTACAACGGCTACGAGCTCATCGAATACGAGCCCCTGCCCGGCCGCGAGGAATATCTCGACTCCGAAAAATACGAGATCCGCGTCCGTGACTGGAACAAGCCGGGCAATATCAAAGGCTATCTGAGGCAGCTCAATACGATGCGCCGCCAGAACGCGGCGCTGCTCCAGACCAACGACCTGCGCTTCCTCCAGATCGATAACGGCAATGTCACCGGCTTCCTCAAGGAGTCGGTGGACCGGACCAACGCCGTCGCCGTCGCCATTTCACTGTCCGGCTTCCCGCAGGAGTTCTGGTTGCATTTCGGCAGCGAGGAGATCGGCCCCGCCGACGCCCGGCGCGGCGTGCGCGTCATCGAGAACCTGGTCACCGGCGAGCGCCACATTCTCGAATGGGGCGGCATCCGCCTGCGCATCGACCCGGCGCAAGACCCGGCACTCTTCTTCCGCTGCTACGCGTGAGCCAGTTCTATGAACGTCCGTCCGCAGATCGACGTCGCGCAGGAGACCGACGATGGCCTCTGGTTCAAGGACGCGATCGTCTACCAGCTCCACGTCAAGGCCTTCGCCGACAGCAACAATGACGGCGTCGGCGATTTCGCCGGGCTGACCGGCAAGCTCGACTACCTGCGCGACCTCGGTGTCGACACGCTGTGGCTCCTGCCCTTCTATCCGAGCCCGGGCAAGGACGACGGCTACGACATTTCCGACTACGGCGACATCAATCCCGCCTTCGGCACGATGAAGGACTTCCGCCGCTTCATGGTCGAGGCGAAGCGGCGAAACCTGCGCGTCATCACCGAGCTGGTCATCAACCACACGTCCGACCAGCATCCCTGGTTCAAGCGCGCCAAGCGCAGCGGCAAGGAGACGAGCGCGCGCGACTGGTACGTCTGGAGCGACACCGACCAGAAATACCAGGGCACGCGCATCATCTTCACCGACACCGAGAAATCGAACTGGACCTGGGACCAGGAGGCGCAGGCCTATTACTGGCACCGCTTCTTCTCGCACCAGCCGGACCTGAACTTCGACAATCCGCGCGTCGTGCGCGCCGTGCTCCAGGTGATGAAGCGCTGGCTCGACGCCGGTGTCGATGGATTCCGGCTCGACGCCGTGCCCTACCTGATCGAGCGCGACGGCACGTCCAACGAAAACCTTCCCGAGACGCACGCCGTCATCAAGGCGCTGCGCGCCGAGCTGGATGCCTATGCGCCGAACAAGGTGCTGCTCGCCGAGGCCAACCAGTGGCCGGAAGACGTGCAGCAATATTTCGGCCAGGGCGACGAATGCCACATGGCCTATCACTTCCCGCTGATGCCGCGCATCTACATGGCCATCGCGCAGGAAGACCGATTCCCGATCACTGACATCATGCGGCAGACACCGGAAATTCCCGGCAATTGTCAGTGGGCGATGTTCCTGCGCAACCACGACGAGCTGACGCTCGAAATGGTCACCGACGCGGAGCGCGACTATCTGTGGTCGACCTACGCCGCCGATCCGCGCGCGCGCATCAATCTCGGCATTCGCCGGCGGCTGGCGCCGTTGATGGAAAACGACCGCCGCAAGATCGAGCTGATGAACTCGATCCTGATGTCGATGCCGGGCACGCCGATCATCTATTACGGCGACGAGATCGGCATGGGCGACAACATCTTCCTCGGCGACCGCAACGGCGTGCGCACGCCGATGCAGTGGACGCCCGACCGCAATGGCGGCTTCTCGCGCGCCGACCCGGCACAGCTCTACCTGCCGCCGATCATGGACCCGGTCTACGGCTTCTCCGCCGTCAACGTCGAGGCGCAGTCGCGCTCGATGTCGTCGCTGCTGAACTGGATGAAGCGGCTCATCGGCGTACGCAAGTCGAGCAAGGTGTTCGGCCGCGGCACGCTTACCTTTATTCGCCCGACGAACCGCGCCGTGCTCGCCTATGTGCGCCAGCTCGGCGACGAGGCGATCCTGTGCGTGGCCAACATCTCGCGCGCCGCGCAGGCCGTCGAACTCGACATGAGCCACTGGAAAGGCCGCATCCCGCAGGAAATGCTCGGCCG
>DASTGR010000196.1:0-8329 GCA_035718885.1 Pseudolabrys sp.
GGGTGAAGACTTACCACGTCACCGAGACATATTGCGTCTCGAGAAACTCCTTCATGCCTTCCGCCGCGCCTTCGCGGCCGAGGCCGGACTGCTTGGTGCCGCCGAACGGCGCCGCCGGATCCGAGACGAGCCCGCGGTTCAAGCCGATCATGCCGAAGTCGAGCTTCTCGGATACGCGCATGCCGCGCGAGAGGTCCTTGGTGAACAGGTAAGCGACGAGACCGTATTCGGTGTCGTTGGCGCGCTTGATCGCTTCGGCCTCGGTCTTGAACGTCTGGATCGACGCGACCGGGCCGAAAATCTCCTCGTTCAGCATCTTGGCCGAGTCCGGCACGTTGGTGATGACGGTCGCCGGGTAGAAGAAGCCGGGGCCGGTCGGGGTCTTGCCGCCGGTCAGCACCTTGGCGCCCTTCGACACGGCATCGTCGACCAGCTCGATGACCTTGTCGCGGCCTTCCTTGTTCACGAGCGGCCCGAGCGCGACGCCGTCGTCGAGACCGTTGCCCATCTTGAGGGCGTTCATTTTAGCCGTCAGCTTCTTGGCGAACTCGTCGTGCACGCTCTCGTGCACGTAGAAGCGGTTGGCCGCCGTGCAGGCCTCGCCCATGTTGCGCATCTTGGCGATCATGGCGCCGTCGATCGCGGCGTCGATGTCGGCATCCTCGAAGACGAGGAAGGGCGCATTGCCGCCGAGTTCCATCGCCGGCTTCAGGATCTGGTCGGCAGCCTCGTGCAGCAGCTTGCGGCCGACTTCCGTGGAGCCGGTAAACGAGACGACGCGCACGCGCGGATCGTGCAGCATGGCCGAAACGACCTTGCCGGACGAACGCGACGGGATGACGTTGACGACGCCGGCGGGCACGCCGGCCTCTTCCAGAGCCGGCATCAGCGCCAGCATGGTCAGCGGTGTGTCGGAGGCTGGCTTGAGCACGACCGGGCAGCCGGCGGCGAGCGCCGGGCCGATCTTGCGGGTCGCCATCGCCGCCGGGAAATTCCACGGCGTCACCAGCACGGCGATGCCGGCCGGCTTGTGCTGCGCGACGATCCGCGCGCCGGAGGCCGGCGCCGTCGAGATCTGGCCGATGTTGCGCACGGCTTCTTCGGCGTACCAGCGGAAGAACTCGGCCGAGTAAGCGACCTCGCCGCGTGAGTCGGGCAGCGCCTTGCCGTTCTCCAGCGTGATCAGCTTCGCGAAGCGCTCGGCGTCGCGCATAATGAGCTCATAGGCCTTGCGCAGGATCTCGGCGCGCTCGCGCGGCTTGCGGCCGGCCCAGTCGGCGAAGGCGTCCTGCGCGGCGTCGACCGCGGCGATGGCGTCGTCGACGGTCGCGCTTGCGACCGAGGCGATGGTCTTCTCCGTCGCCGGATCGGTGACGTCGAAGCGGCCGCCGTCGGAGGCCTTGCGCCATTTGCCGCCGATCCAGAGATCGGTCGGGACGTTGGCGAGGAGGTTTTCGTACATGGTGATGCCCTCGTACTCATTTGCTTCTGTCATGGCCGGGCTTGTCCCGGCCATCTCGCTTAGGCGGGCACAAGGCCTCACTAAGCGGGATCACCGGGTCACGCCGCTTCGCGGCGGCCCGGTGATGACAACGATTACCCCCCGAGCGAACGCTTCACCGTCTCGACGATGCGCGGCACGGTTGGCAGCACGATGTCTTCCAGATTGTCGGCGGCCGGCAGCGGAATGTGCGGCGTGGTGATGCGCACGGGCGGGCCGTCGAGGTCGTAGAAAGCCTCGTCGGCGACGATCGACACGATCTCGGCGCCCCAGCCGCACAGCCGCGGATTCTCTTCGACCGTGAACAGCCGATGCGTGCGCGCGACCGACGACAGGATGGTCTGCGTGTCGAGCGGCACCAGCGAGCGCACGTCGACGACTTCAGCGTCGATGCCGTGCTCGCGATGAAGCGTTTCGGCCGCCTCCAGCGCGCGCGGCACCATCAGCGCCAGCGCCAGGATGGTCGCGTCCTTGCCCGGACGCACGATCTTCGCTGTGCCGAGCGTGTCGACGATCTCGCCGTCACGCACCTCGCCCTTGGTGGCGTACAGCGACTTGTGCTCGAAGAAGATCACCGGATCGGGATCGCGCACCGCGGCCGCAAGCAGGCCAATGACGTCGGTCGGATTCGACGGCGCCACGACCTTCAGGCCCGGGATCATCATGCACCAGTTCTCGACCGACTGAGAATGCTGCGCGCCGAAGCGCGAGCCGGCGCCGTTGCCGGTGCGCACGACCAGCGGGCACTTGGTCTGGCCGTTCGACATGTAGCGGCTCTTCGGGAACTCGTTGGCGATGTAGTCGAAGCACACCGCGAAGAAGTCCGAGAACATGATCTCGGCGATCGGCTTGAGGCCCGTCATCGCCGCGCCCATGGCGGCACCCATGATCGCCTGCTCGGAGATTGGCGTGTCGCGCACACGCAACGGACCGAACTGCTCGTACAGGCCGACGGTCGCCTTGAACACGCCGCCCGCCTTCGCCACGTCCTCGCCGAGGAACACGACATCGGGGTCGCGCGACATTTCCTGAGCGATACCGCGGATGACGGCGTCGCGATAGGTGATTTCGGCCATCTTCAGTTTCTCCAGGCCCAGCCGCCGTCGGCGTAGACGTCGGTGGTCATGATATCCACCGGCGGCAGGGGCGCGGCCTTGCAGGCCTCGGTGGCGTCGTCGACTTCCTTGAGCACGCTGGCCTCGATGTCGGCCATCTGCTTTTCGCTGACGCCGAATTGCTTGAGACGCTCGCGGTAGATCTTGATCGGATCGCGCTCTTTCCATCGATCGAGCTCGCCCTCGGGTCGGTATTTGCCGGGGTCGGCGCGCGAATGGCCCGAGTGGCGGTAGGTCATGCACTCGATCAGCGACGGCCCGTTGCCGGCGCGCGCCTTCGCGAAGGCCGTTTGCGCGATGCGATAGACGGCGTCGGCATCGTTGCCATCGACGACGATGCGCTCGAGTCCGTAGGCGGCGGCGCGGTCGGCGGCGGGATGCTCGACGGCGGTCACGTCGCCGATCGGCGTGTATTCCATGTAGAGGTTGTTTTCGCAGACGAAGACCACCGGCAGCTTCCACACCGCGGCGAAATTCAAGGCCTCGTGGAAGGCGCCGATATTGGTGGTGCCATCGCCGAAGAAGCAGACCGAGACGTCCTTGTCGCCCTTGTACTGCGCGCGCCAGGCGGCGCCGCAGGCGATCGGCAGGTGGGCGCCGATGATGGCGTAGGAGCCCATGACCCCGTGCTCTTCCGAGGTCAGGTGCATCGACCCGCCCTTGCCGCGCATCAGGCCGTTGTCGCGCTGCATGAGTTCGCCGAGCACCTTCTCCACCGGCACGCCGCGCGCCAAGGTGTGGGCGTGGCCGCGATAGGTGCAGAATGACAGGTCGCCCTTCTGCATGGCCTCGGCGAAGCCGGCGGCGATCGCCTCCTGTCCAAGCGACAGGTGGCTGGTGCCCTTCACGAGGTTCTGGAGGAAAAGGTCGTAGGCCCGCTGCTCCGCCACCCGCAGGCGCACCTGCGAGCGGAACAGTGCGAGGCGCTTTTCCTCGCCGATGTCGTCGTTCAAGCCGGAGCCGGCGTGAGCACGGTCCTTCGCTGTCGCCATGGGTTTCCTCAAGGGGAGGTTGTTATTCGTGTTTTCGGGTCAGGAACTTAGCGCCGATGAATGCAAGGCCGCAATATCGGTTTTTCAGCGCCCTGCGGCATTTCCGCATGGCGAACTATTCCACCGGAATGCCGGCATCGGTCACCGCCGTGCCCACCTTTCGTTCCCGGTACAGGAGATAGAGGCCCGAGCCGACCACGATCAGCCCACCGACAATGGTCCAGTGGTGTGGGACGTCGCCGAACACCAGAAAGCCCAGCGTCGTGGTCCAGACCAGCTGCGTATAGATGAACGGCGCGAGCGCCGAGGCGGGCGCCAAGCGATGGCCGCGGATGAGCAGATAGTGGCCGAAGCTGCCGAACGCGCCGATGATCACCATCAGGAACACGATGAACCAGCTCGACGGCGTGCTCCAGACGAACGGCACGACCGGCAGCATGGCCAGCGCCCCGACCAAATTGGAATAGAACAAGGTGGTCTCGCTGGAGTCGCTGCGCGCCAGCACGCGCGTGGAGATCGAATAGAGCGAGTAACAGACCGCGCTGCCGAGCGAGAGCAGCGCCGCCGGGTGCAGGCCGCCGAAGCCCGGCCGCGCCACCAGCAGCACGCCGACGAAGCCGACCCCGATCGCGACCCAGCGCCGCCAGCCGACCCATTCTCCCAAGAGCGGCCCGCATAGAATCGCGACGATGAACGGCGTCGAGAACAGGATCGACAGCGCCTCGTCGAGCTGGAGGAACTGAAGCGCAAAGAAATTGAGCGCCGTCGACAACAAGAGCAGCGCCGACCGTCCGACCTGAAGCCACGGGCGCCGCGTCACCAGCATACCGGGGCTGGTGACCGGATTGAGAAACAGGAGCGCCAGAAGGAACGCGCCGGTGTAGCGCACCCACACCACCTGAAGCGGATGCATGGAGTGCAGCAGGTACTTGCCGGTCGTGTCCAAGCAGGAAAACGTCGCCACCGCGCCGCACATCAGCGCGATGCCGATCAGGCGTTGCCGGCGGACGGCTGAGGCGGCGTCGCTCAATAGGTCGCCCGTCCGCCCGAAATGTCGAACACCGCGCCGGTGGTGAAGGAACAATCGGCCGAGGCGCAGAAAGCCGCGAGCGCGGCGATCTCCTCGACCAGGACGAAGCGGCCGCGCGGGATCTTCGATAGCATGAAGTCGATATGCTGCTGCGTCATCTGGTCGAAGATCGCTGTCTTCGCCGCCGCCGGCGTGATGGCGTTGACGGCGATGTCGTGGCCGGCGAGTTCCTTGCCGAGCGACTTGGTCAGCGCGATGACGCCCGCCTTCGAGGCTGAATAGGCCGGGGCGTTCGGATTGCCCTCCTTGCCGGCGATCGAGGCAATGTTGACGATGCGGCCATATTTCTGCGCCAGCATGGTCGGGGCCACCGCCTTGCAGCAATGGAACGGGCCGTCGAGATTGATCGACATGACCTGCCGCCAGGCCTCGAGCGGGTACTCCCAGGTCGTGACGTTCGGGCCGGCAATGCCGGCATTGTTGACCAATATGTCGATGCGGCCGAAAGCCTTCAGCGTCGCGTCGCGGGCGCGCTCGACATCGGCATAATCCGTGACGTCGACGCCCTGCACGGCGACGCGGCCGCGGCCCTTGAGCGCCTCGGCCGTCTTCTGCGCCAGAGCCGTGTCGCGATCCCAGATCATGACCGAGGCTCCCGAATCGAGGAACCGCTCGACGATCGCGCGCCCGATGCCCTGCGCTCCGCCGGTCACCGCCGCGAAACGCCCCGAAAGATCGATTTTGTTGGCCATTGTGGTCCTCCCGAAAGCAAATTACCGAAGCCGCGCGCAACTTGCGAGAGTTGAAAATGCGGGCATGTCAGTACCGTCCGGCATGACGGCGCTTCAGCTCGCCTGATCCAGACTCATCTCAAGTATGCGCGCGACGTGCAATGCGCCGCGTGCGGCGCCGTCGTGAATCTGGTGCCGGCACGAGGTGCCGTCGGCGACGATGAGCGCGTCCGCCGGCGCTTGCCGCACTGCCGGCAGCAGCGACAATTCGCCCATCGCCAGCGACACGTCGATCGTGTCGGCGTCATAGCCGAAGGCACCGGCCATGCCGCAGCAACTTGATTCGATCGTGTCGACCTGAAGCTCAGGAACGAGCCGCAGCGCGCCTTCGACCGCGCCCATGGCGGCGAAGGCCTTCTGGTGACAGTGGCCGTGCAGCAGCGCCTTGCGCGGCAGCGGCTTGAGCGGCAGCGACAGACGCCCGGCCTTCTGCTCGCGCACGAGGAATTCCTCGAACAGCAAGGCGTTGGCCGACAGCGCTTGCGCGGTCTCGCCTTTCAGGAGCGCCGGCAATTCATCGCGGAAGCTGAGCAGGCAGCTCGGCTCCAGCCCGATCACCGGGACGCCACGCGTGACGTAAGGCGCAAGCGCGTCGAGGGTGCGCTGCATCTCGGCCCGCGCCTCGTCGACGGCGCCGACCGAGAGGTGCGTGCGGCCGCAGCACAGCGGCCGCTTGCCATCCGCCGCCGTCGCCGCGATCACGCGATAGCCCGCGGCGGTCAGCACGCGATGCGCGGCGTCGAGGTTCTCACGCTCGAAATAGCGGTTGAAGGTGTCGGCAAAAAGCACGACGTCCTTGCCGTCGCCCGACGAGGGAACGTCGCGATAGATGTCGCTGCGCCATGTCGGCAGGCTTCGGCGTTCCGAGAAGCCGGCAATACGCTCGGATACGCGGCGCAAGCCCGGCACGCGGTCACGCAGATTGAACAGCCATGGCATCCGCGCCGCCCAGGGCGCGTATCGCGGCAGCCAGCCAACGAGCCAATCGTGCAATGAATATCCAAGCTTGGCTGCGCGCGCCGCCTGCACCTCGATCTTCATGCGCGCCATATCGACGCCGGTCGGGCATTCACGGCGGCAGGCCTTGCACGAGACGCAGAGCGCCATCGTCTCGGCCATCTCGTCGGAGGTGAGCGCGTCCGGCCCGAGCTGGCCGGTGACCGCGAGGCGCAGCGAGTTGGCGCGGCCGCGCGTCACGTCGCGCTCGTCGCGCGTGACGCGATAACTCGGGCACATCACGCCGCCGTCCAGCTTGCGGCAGGCACCGTTGTTGTTGCACATCTCGACCGCGCCCTGGAACCCGCCGCCGGCGCCCGGCCAGGCCGACCAGTCCATTCGGGTCGTGATGTTGTCGCCGCGATAGCCCGGTCTGAAGCGGAACAGCGAGCGGTCGTCGAACTTCGAGGGCCGAACCACCTTGCCCGGATTGTAGAGCCCGTTCGGATCAAAGCGATCCTTCACCTCCTCGAAGGCACGCGCCAACCGCGCGCCGAACATCGGCTCGTTGAATTCCGAACGCAGCAAGCCGTCGCCGTGCTCGCCGGAGTGCGAGCCTTTGTACTCGCGCACCATGGCGAACGCCTCTTCGGCGATCGCGCGCATGGCGCGCACGTCCTTCTCCAAACGCAAATTGAGGATCGGCCGCACATGCAAGCAGCCGGAGCCGGCATGCGCATACCAGGTGCCGCGCGTGCCGTGCTTCGCGAAGATATCGGTGAGACGCGACGTGTAGCCGGCGAGATGCTCGAGCGGCACGGCGCAATCCTCGACGAAGGAGACGGGTTTCCCCTCGTCCTTCATCGACATCATGATGTTGAGGCCGGACGTGCGCAGGTCGGTGATCGCGGCCTGCAAGCCAGGATCGAGCACTTCGACCACGCCGCCCCACTTCGCGCCGGACCTGTCCCAGCCAAAGCCGAGGTCGCCCATCGTTTCGCCCAAGCGTCGCAGACGGCGCAGGTTCTCGTCGTGATCGTCCTCGCCGAACTCAACCAGCAGGATCGCCTCCGGCGTACCGCGTACGAATCGCTCCAGCGTCGGCTGGAAGATCGGGATGGCGCCGGCGAGCGCGATCATGGTGCTGTCGATCAGCTCGACGGCGATCGGTTTGAGCCGCACAAGGTGCTGTGCGGCGTTCATCGCCTCGTAGAAGCTGCCGAAGTGGCAGGCACCGACGGCGCGGCGACCGAGCAGCGGCGACAATTGCAGTTCGATGCGCGTCGAGAAGGCGAGCGTGCCCTCGCCGCCGACCAGCACATGCGCGAGGTTGATGTCGTTCTTGCCGGGCGTGAGCGCATCGAGATTGTAGCCTCCGACGCGGCGCTGAACCTTCGGGAAGCGCAACGCGATCTCGTCCTGCTCGCGCGCGCCGATCGCCAGGAGATCGCGCGCCAGCGGGCGGATCGCCTCCGGCGCGTCTTCCACCGAGCCGATGCGGCCGAAATGCGCTTTCGTACCGTCCGCGAGGACCGCGTCGATCGACAGCACATTGTCGCGCATGGTCCCGTATCGGAGCGAGCGGCCGCCGCAGGAGTTGTTGCCGGCCATGCCGCCGATGGTGGCGCGCGAGGCGGTCGAAATGTCGACGGGGTACCAGAGGCCGTGCTTCTTGAGCTGGCGGTTGAGATCGTCGAGCACGATGCCCGGCTCGACCACGCAGCAGCGGTTCTCGACATCGAGCGAGATCAGCCGGTTCACATGTTTTGAGAGATCGATGACGAGGCCGTCATTGACGGTCTGGCCGCATTGCGAGGTGCCGCCGCCGCGCGGCAGGACGGTCACCTTCTCCGCCCGGGCAATGGCTATCGCCCGATCGGCTTCCTCGATGGTGCGGGGCACGACCACGCCCAACGGCACGATCTGGTAGTGGGACGCGTCGGTGGCGTAGCGGCCGCGGGTGA
>DASTGR010000197.1:0-12766 GCA_035718885.1 Pseudolabrys sp.
CGCCGAGCCCGAGCCCGCCGAGGACGAAGACGTCGAGATCGACGAGAGCCTCGACGATGCTGCCTTCATCGAGGAAGAAGAGGAAGGCAACGACGACGTCACCGACATCATCGGCGAGTCGATCGAGAAGGAAGAGGAGAGTTGATTTCCGGCGGGATCGCTCCGTGCGGGCCATCGAAGGCAAGATTTGTGAGCGAAACTTGCCTTTGCATTCCGCGCGAGAACCGATTAGTGATCCCGCTCCCAAGGTAAGGGGCCATAGCTCAGCTGGGAGAGCGCCTGCATGGCATGCAGGAGGTCGGCGGTTCGATCCCGCCTGGCTCCACCAACCCTCTTCGACGCGAGATAACAGCCGCCTCCGGGCGGCTTTTTTGTTGCGCTGATGACAAACGTCGGAACCGGCTGCTGCGTTTGACTTTACCGGATGTCATCGTCCAGCCTCGCACCATCGTCGTGACGAGCAGCACGACGCAATAACGTACATAGGGAGAGCGCAGTGAAGATCCGCGCGACGATTCTCATCGGCACGACATTCGGCCTGATCCTGTCGTCCGGCGCCGCGCCGGCGGCCGACACAGGACAGCTCCCGTGCAAGACCACCGCCGAGTGTAACGAGCAGGCCGCGAAGATCGGCGCCACGGCGCCGACCTCGACGGCGGCGCACACCAGCCCCACCGATGCACGCGAGGACCAGTTCTACTGGGTCAACAAGATCAACAAGGCTTCGACCGTGATGCTGGTCGAAACCGGTATTTTTCCGAAAGACGTTGGGCAGCTTATCGCCAAGGGTGTCGACTACGCCATCCGCCAGGCGCGTGAACCCGGCGGCAAGCGGCCGGCCGATGTGCTTCAGATCGAGCGCATCATGACCGACCATGTCGGCGCCGAGGCTTCGGTCATCCACGCGGGCCGCAGCCGCCAAGACATGTATGCGACGTTCCGCGCCGCAACGTTGCGCAATCAGACGCTCGATTTCGCCGAGTCCCTGCTCGGATTGCGCGCGCGGCTTCTAAAGAAGGCTGCCGACAATCTCGATACGTTGATGCCGGCCTATACCAACGGCGTGCAGGCCGTGCCGATCACCTACGGACACTATCTGCTCGCCTACGAGGAATCCTTCGCCCGCGACCAGAACCGCATCGCCGAGGCTTACAAGCGTCTCAACCTCAGCCCCATGGGTACCGGCGTCTTGTCGAACTCGATCTGGCCGCTCGACCGCCGGCGCCTCGCCGACCTGCTCGGTTTCGACGGCGTCGTCGAGAACTCGCTCGATTCGAGCCAAGTCATTCCGTCCGACAACCAGATCGAAGCGACCGAGATCGCAAGTTCGAGCGCCATCCGCATCGGCGTCATGATGCAGGACCTGCACACGCAGTACCACCAGGTGAAGCCGTGGCTGCTGTTGCAGGAGGGCTCGACCTACACCAGCTCGTCGATGCCGCAGAAGCGAAATCCCGGCCTGATCATGCAGGCGCGCATGGCCGCGTCGGACGTTGTCGGCCTGTCGGAGGCCGTGGTCCTCCGTGCACACAACGTGACCACCGGCATGGTCGATTACAAATTCGAGTTCAACGATCTCGGTGTGTTTCCGCGCTCGATCAAGATGGTGTCGGCGACCGACCGCGTGTTCGACGCGCTCGTGGTCAACAAGCCGCGCGCGGTCGAGGAACTGGAGGATGATTGGACTTCGACCATGAACCTCGCCGAGCTGCTATTGCAGGCGCACAAGATCCCGTTCCGTGTCGGTCACGGTTTCGCGTCGCAGCTCGTCAGTTATGGCCGGCCGCGCGACCTCACGCCGAAGACTATCCCGTTCGACGTGGTCAACGACCTTTTCGCCAAGACGCTGGAGCGGTTCAAACTGCCGGCCGAGCCGTTCCCGATGACCGAGCCGGAATTCCGCGAAGCCATGTCGCCGCAGTGGATCGTGGCACACACCAAAGGCGTCGGCGGTCCGCAACCGGCCGAGGTCGCGCGCATGCTCAAGGAGGCGCAGCAGCGCCTCGATGCCGACCGCACGTGGCTCGCCGAACGGCGCGACAGACTGGCGAAGGCGGACGCCGCGCTCGACAAGGCTTTTGCGGCGCTGTTACCGGCCGGTGCGTCACCCCCGAAATGAGCCTTCGACCCGGTGAAAGAAAAGCCGCCTCCGGGCGGCTTTTTTATTGCGCCGTTGCTGACAGCATCGCCGCTCGCATTGCATGATGCGCACGCAATAACGCCGCCGGGGGAACAGTCATGCAAGGCAAGATCGCGCTCGAGGAACACTTCGCCATTGAGGCCACGCTCGGCGACTCGCAGGTGTTCGGCGCGCAGGTGTGGGACACGCTCGGGCCGCGCCTCATCGACATTCAGGACCTTCGCCTGAAGGAAATGGACAAGCACGGCGTCGAGATGATGATCCTGTCGCTCAACGCGCCGGCGGTGCAGGCCATCCACGACGTGAAGCGCGCGATCGCCGTCGCGCGGGAGGCCAACGATGTGCTGGCCGCCCATGTGCGCAAGCGCCCCACCCGTTTCGCTGCCTTCGCGGCGCTGCCGATGCAGGACCCGGAGGCTGCCATCGCCGAGCTGACGCGCTGCGTGAAGGAGCTCGGCTTCGTCGGTGCGCTGGTCAACGGCTTCTCGCAGGCCGGCACGCCCGACAGCGCGCTCTATTACGACCTGCCGCAATACCGGCCGTTCTGGCGCGCCTGCGAGCAATTCGGCGTGCCGTTCTACCTGCACCCGCGCAATCCGCTGCCGAACGCCATCAAGGCTTACGAAGGCCATAACTGGCTGCTCGGCCCCAACTGGGCGTTTCACGCCGAGACCGCCGTGCACGCATTGCGCTTGATCGGCAGCGGACTGTTCGACGAGTGCCCGAACTTGCAGATCGTGCTCGGCCATCTCGGCGAGGGCATTCCGGTCTATCTCTGGCGCATCGACGGCCGCAATGGCTGGATGAAGGAGCCGCACCGTTACGCGGCCAGGCACGGCGTCGGCCATTATTTCCGCAAGCACTTCCATCTCACCACGTCGGGCAATTTCAGCACGCCCGCGCTTGTCAACTCGGTGAGCGAAATAGGCGCCGACCGCGTGATGTTCTCGGTCGACTGGCCGTTCGAGGATGTGGGCGAGGGCTGCGCGTGGTTCGACAAGGCGCAGATCGGCGAAGCGGATCGTCAGAAGATCGGCCGCGACAACGCGGTCAAGCTGTTCAAGCTAAAGCTGGGCTAGGGCAGCGGCGCGGGCGCGGCGCGCATCTCCGCGCGCCGCTTGTGCCTAATTGTCCTTCTTCTTCGTCTTCATCGCCAGCTTCGACCAGATCGGCTCGTCCGAGCCGTTGCCCCAGGCGATCGGGCGATAGAATGAATGGATTCCGAAACGCACCAGCTTGTGCATCTCGCGGACCCAGTTCGGATGCACATAAAGCGCGTGGTAGTGCGTCGCAGTGCCGACCGCCGGCTCATAGAGCTTGCCTGCGAGCGTCTCCTTGGCGATGCGGTTGGCGCGGGCCCAGGCACCGCGCTCGTTGATGGTCTTGCGCTTGCCGTCACAGGCAAAAGTGAACTGACAGGCGAGATGACGGTCGGCGTTCTGATAGACGACGCCGCAGACATCTTCCGGATAGAAGCCGGAGAAGACACGGTTCATCACCACCTGCGCGACCGCGACCTGGCCCTTGTACGGCTGGTCACGCGACTCGAAGTATACGGCGTTGGCGAGACAGCGCTCGGCGCGCGCCAGCGACTTGCCGTCGAGATGCAGCCGCTCGATCGGCGACGGCGGCGGCACGCCCGGCGCCGGCGGCGGCAGCAGCGCGAGCGTCTGCGGCAGCGCGATCGACGGCGTGTCGAGCGTGGTCGGGACGGCTTCACGCGAGATCGCGGAGGCGTCGATGCTGGCGAGCTGGATCGGCGGACGCGCCGATACCCCCGGCGCCGGCTCGCGCGCGATCGACGACGTGTCGATCATTGCCGCTTCGACCGCATCCTGGTGCCCAACGGCGGCGAGTTGCTCGACCGGCGAGTCGGTGAGTTTGCGGATCATCGCGGTGACCGACCGCGGGCGGGAGGTATCCTTGGCGATTGTCTCAGCCGGGATCGGTATGGCGATGAAGGCGGTCGCGACCTCGTCGCGGCGGCCGAACGAGAAATTCTGCAAGCCGTCGCGCAGCGACGCCATCACGACGCTGCGGTCGTGCACGAATTCCGCCGCGGCCTCGACCGCGCGCACGTTCATGAGATCGAGCGCGCTGATCGACAGCGCGGCAACTGCGAACACGACACAGACGCGCTTGGCGGCGACGAAGACCTTCTCTTCGATGGTCAGATCGGACGCGTCAAAATCGATACTGCGTGTCAGCACTGGCAACCCCCGCTGGCAAACGAAATCCATCGTTCGAGCGGTGCGATACTAGGGCCGGTACTCAGCTAATGGGCGTCCTTTAAGAATTTTTTGACCAAAGAAGGCAAACGTAGATGCTTAATTTACCAAGACAATTACAACTTTAGAGAACGCATTAACCGTTCACTCGAATTGATAGCGCGCAACCGCGCCTTCGTCCCACGTCATCCCGTTTCCGGGACGCTCCGGAATGCGCGCGTGGCCGTCCGCGATTGCGATCGGCTCCTCGAGGATGACATTCGCCCAGTCCATGTATTCGAGATAATGGCAAGTCGGCGTGACCGCGAGCAGATGCGCGCTGACTTCCGGAAACAGGTGCGACGACATGGGCAATTTGCGTGCGGCCGCAAGCGCCGCCGCCTCGCGCCAGCCCGACACACCGCCGATGCGCTCGAGGTCCGGCATCACGTAGTCGGCCGCGTGCGCGTCGAGCGCCGCTTGCATCCCGAACGGCAGAGAGAAATTCTCGCCGATCTGCACCGGCGTATTGAGCGCGCGGCAGAGCGCCGCGGCGCCGGCATAGTCGTCGTGTCGGATCGGCTCTTCGAGCCAGTAGATGTTCTCGCCGTCGAGCGCGCCGCCGCGCACGAGCGCCTCGTCGAGCGTGAGTGCCTGGTTGTAGTCGACCATCAGCACCTTGTCGTCGCCGATGCGCTTGCGCACGGCGCGCACCGCGGCGATGTCCTCATCGAGCGTGGCGTAGCCGAGCCGCAGCTTCACCGCCGAGAATCCCATGCCGATCAGGGTCTCGGCTTCCGCGGCGAGCGCGCCGAGATCGCCGGTCAGCCCAAGGCCGCAACTGTTGTAGGCGGGAATCGGCCGCGGCTCGCCGCCGAGGAATCGCACGAGCGGCTGTGCGGCCGCGATCGCCAGCGCGTCCCAAAGCGCCGTGTCGAAGCCGGCAAGAGCCATGCGGACGACGCCCTGCACGCCCATCAGGGCGAAGCGGCGCATGATCTTGTCGTTCATGGCCGCGGGGTCGGCGCGCTCGCCCTTGGTCAGCGCCTCGATCTCGCGCACGACGGCCGCAATGCCGGGCGCGGAGGCCTTCAGGTAGCCGAAGACGTAACCCCGCCCGGTGATCCCCTCCTCTGTCTCCAGGTCGACGAGAACCAGCGGCACCTGCCGCAGGGCGGCTTTGCTGGTGCCGAGCACGAAATTCAGCGGCACCTCGACAGCCCGCGCCCGGACGGCGCGCACGGTGAGCTTGGGCAGCGACGGCATGGTCGGCATGACTATTCCCCGGCAGAAACAGCAAAAACCCCTGTTCTTGAAGACTTAACCCGCCCCGCCCATATTAGGAACCAGCGGGCCGCACGACGCGGTCCGTCCGGGGCGCCTTCCGGGCCCCACGTCAAAGTCGCTTTCAGCGAGGGCTTTGAGCACCGATGACCCGAGTTCCGTCACTTTCCAGCCCGTTCCTGCTCGGATTCGACGAGATCGAGCGCATCCTCGACCGCGTCAGCAAGGGCTCTGACGGTTATCCGCCCTACAACATCGAGCGGCTGCCGCGGGACCCCCAGAACCCCGAACGGTTGCGCATCACGCTCGCCGTGGCGGGATTCACGCGCGACCAGCTCGACGTCTCTATCGAGGAGAGTCAGTTGGTGATCCGCGGACGCCAGCAGGACGACAAGTCGCGTCAGTTCCTTCACCGCGGCATCGCCGCGCGCCAATTCCAGCGCACCTTCGTACTGGCCGACGGCATGGAGGTACTTGGCGCCGACCTGCGCAACGGGCTTCTGGCAATCGATCTGGTTCGGCCGCAGCCGGACCGAATCGTCAAGACGATCGCCATCAATGCCGAAGAATGACGAACTCGTGAGGAAGGACTCGACCGCGTCACGCGTTCAATCAGAAAGGAGTCGAGGGCCATGACCAACGACAAAAACGCCGAACCGAATGGAACTCACCCTGCGGTCACGCAGGAGGCGCTGGCGCATATGGGCGACGGCCGCCTCGCTTACGTGCGGCAAATTCGTTCCGAAAAATTCGCCGAGATTTTCCCCCAGGCGCCGCAAATCGAGCCGGGCGTCGATCTGTTCGCGCTCTATGCGGCCGACGGTACGCCCATCATGTTGACCGATACACGCGAAGCCGCGGTCGCCAATGCCTGGAGCCAGGAGCTCGAGCCGGTGAGCGTGCACTGAACGCGCGTTCTCTTCTCTGACAAATATTGCAGTGTCATCACCGGGCCGGCGCGAAGCGCCGTGACCCGGTGATTTCGTTTAGGGAGGCAATGCGCTGCCCGCCTAAACGAGATGGCCGGGACAAGCCCGGCCATGACATCGATTAATATTGCCAGTGCGATTTGACGACGACTACGCCGCACTCGACGCCGGCGGCATTGCCAGCACGGCATAGAGCGCATCGGCGTCGCGCGAGTCGCGCAGCTTGCGGGCGATCTCAGGATCGCGCAGCAGACGGGCGACGCGCGCCAGCGCCTTCAGATGGTCCGCGCCGGCCGCTTCCGGCGCCAGCAGCAGGAAGATCAAATCGACCGGCTGACCGTCGAGCGCCTCGAAGTCGATGCCGCGTTCGAGCCGCGCGAACAGGCCGAACAGGCGGCCGAGCTTCGGCAGCTTGCCGTGCGGGATGGCCACGCCATTGCCGACGCCGGTCGAACCCAGTTTCTCGCGCTGCATCAGGATTTCGAGGATCGCGCGCTCGTTCTGGCCGGTGAGCTCGGCCGCACGCGACGCGAGTTCCTGCAACGCCTGCTTCTTGCCGTTGACCTTGAGCGCCGGAATAACGGCGTTCGCAGCAATGAGGTCGGTGAGCGTCATGGACATGTCCGATGAGCGTTGTGGGCCGGCGTCGAATGGCGAGGGGGGGTCTGAAGGCGGCGGACCATAGGGACGGTACCCCCCGGCGTCAATGGGCGGCCCTGGCTCGAATAAGTGAGGATTCCCGGCATTGTCACACGCCGCGGCGCGCTTGACTGTCCTTGCGCCGGCGCTTGTAGCGCCGTAGCCGCTTTTCGATGCGCAGCGCCGCTTGATCGGCGCTTTCATAAGGGTCGGGCGCCTGTCCTTCGGCCTCGATCGAGGCGCCGGAATCCAGGTGCAGCACGCATTCGGTGCGGAAGCCAAAGCCGTCCTTGCCGACGGTGGCGAAACCCGAATAGCCGCCCCGAAAATATTTCGTCGTAGCCACTTCGACGCGATCGCTGATCCGTTCCTGTAGCGCCGGCCCGACGCTGATGTTTTTTCCGGAAACCCGCAACGGCATGCGATTTCCTCCTTCTTGTCGGCGGCGTGCGAGACCGCGCCCGCTCAGTGTAGGGCGCTGCGCAGTCCGGCGAAAGCCGTTCGCACGCCCGTCCGCGAAGCTCGTGCGTTCCCAAAGCCTTGCGAAGGGGAAAAGTTCCGGGCTGCGCGGCGCAGCGCCGCACGCGCGTTATGCAATCGCCGCCTGCTTCTCGCGCCGCCGCTGCACGGAAGACGGAATGCGCATTGCTTCGCGGTATTTGGCGACGGTGCGGCGCGCGATGTCGACGCCGGCGGATTTTAGTTTCTCGACGATCGTATCATCGGACAGAATGTCCTCTGCGGTCTCGCCGTCGATAAGCTGGCGGATGCGGTGACGCACCGCTTCCGCCGAATGCGCCTCGCCGCCGTCGGCTGCCGCGATCGCCGAAGTGAAGAAATATTTCAATTCGAATATGCCGCGGCTGGTCGCCATGTATTTGTTGGCGGTGACGCGCGACACCGTCGATTCGTGCATGCTGATGGCGTCGGCCACCGTCTTCAAATTCAAGGGTCGCAGGTGCTGCACGCCGTGGGCGAAGAAGCCGTCCTGCTGGCGCACGATCTCGCTCGACACTTTCAAGATGGTCTTGGCGCGCTGGTCGAGGGCACGCACGAGCCAGGTCGCGGTCTGGAGGCAGTCGGCGATGTAGCTCTTGTCCTTGTCGTTTTTCGTGCCCTTCGCCACCTGCGAATAATAACGCTGGTTGATGAGCACCTTCGGCAGCGTGTCGGAATTGAGTTCGACCTGCCATGTGCCGTCGGGTGCGGCGCGGACCATGACGTCGGGCACGATCTGCTGCACGGTGGTGGAGCCGAAGGCGAGGCCGGGCTTCGGATTGAGCGCGCGGATCTCGGCGATCATGTCGACGAGATCTTCATCATCGACGCCGCAAATGCGCCTGAGCGCGCCGAGATCGCGTTTCGCCAACAGCTCCAGATGCGCGAGCAGAACCTGCATCGCCGGGTCGAGCCGGTCGCGGTCACGCAACTGGATCGCCAGGCATTCGGTGAGATTGCGCGCGCAGACCCCGATCGGATCGAAGGTTTGGAGGATGGCGAGGACCGCCTGGACCTCGGGGAGCGGCGCACCGAGCTTCTCGGCGACCGTTTCGAGATCGCCGGCGAGGTATCCGGCCTCGTCCACCATGTCGATGAGGTACTGGCCGATCATCCGCCGCACGGGATCGTTCAGCGCGAGCGCGATCTGGTCGGCGAGATGCGAGGCGAGAGTAGTTTCGGAGGAGACGTAGGCCTCGAGATTGTTGTTTCCGTCGGTGCCGCCGGCGCCGCCGGCACCGGACCATTCCGAATAGGCGGGCTGCGGCGTCTCGGGCTGCGCGGCCTGGCGCGGCGCGTCGTCGGGGAAGACGTTCTCGAGTTCGGTGCCGAGCCCCTGCTCCATGGCGCTGCGGCTGGTCTCGAGCTCATCGCCGGTCCAGTCGGACGGGCTCGGCTCGTCGCGCGCTTCGGCGGCGGGTTCAGGTTCGGCCACGGGGCCATCGTCATCTGCGCCACGCTCGAGCAGGGGGTTCTTCTCGAGTTCCGTCTCGACATAGGCGGCAAGGTCGAGACTGGAGAGCTGCAGCAGCTTGATGGCCTGCATCAGCTGCGGCGTCATCACCAGACCCTGGGTCTGGCGAAACTCCAGTCTTTGCGACAAAGCCATCGGGTTTCCGGCGGAAACTGGTCTGATTCTTGCTTCGCAGACTATACCAGTTCGCCCGCCCGGACCACATGCGATTCCGCAGTGCGGGATTGCTCAAATAATTCGCATGGCTTGCAGCGGGATAAAATTTTAGGCAGGCACGCGCCCGCCCGGGGCCGTTACAGCCGGAATTCTTCGCCCAGATAGAGCCGCCGCACGTCCGGATTGGCGACGATGTCGTCCGGGCGGCCCTCCATCAGCACCTCGCCCGAATAGATGATGTAGGCGCGGTCGGTCAGGCCCAGCGTCTCGCGGACGTTATGGTCGGTGATCAGCACGCCGATGCCGCGATTGGTGAGATGGCGGACGAGCTGCTGGATGTCGCCCACGGCGATCGGATCGATGCCGGCGAAGGGCTCGTCGAGCAGCATGTAGCTCGGCCGCGTGGCCAGCGCGCGGGCGATCTCGACGCGGCGCCGCTCTCCGCCGGACAGCGCGATGGTCGGCGTCTTGCGCAGCCGCGTAATGTTGAACTCTTCGAGCAGCGCGTTGAGATCGGCCTCGCGGCGGCGACGGTCGGGCTCGACCACCTCCAGCACCGCGCGGATGTTCTCCTCGACATTGAGGCCGCGGAAGATCGACGCCTCCTGCGGCAGATAACCGATGCCGAGGCGGGCGCGCTGGTACATGGGCAGCGGCGTGACGTCGTAGCCGTCGAGCTCGATGCGGCCGCGATCGGCCTTGATGAGGCCGGTGATCATGTAGAACACCGTGGTCTTGCCGGCACCGTTCGGCCCGAGCAGCCCCACCGCCTCGCCGCGGCGGACGTAGAGCGTCACCCCACGGACGACCATACGGCTGCCGAAGCTCTTCTCGACGCCATGTGCGGCGAGATAAGCGTGACGCACCTGCTGACGCGGATCGGCCTCGCGCCGCGTGCGCGCGGCAAGCTGCTGGCCGGCCTGCGCCGCATTGCGGGCTGCCGGCTGCGGCTGAGGCGCGCGGGCGGTTGTGCCCGGGGCGTTGCCGCGGCGGGCGCCGCGCTGAAAAATCGAGAGGATATTCACCGGTCTCCCCCGCCGCGCCGGACCGCTCGTGCGCGATCCCGCACCGGATGCGGAACCTTACCTGATTCCCGACTGCCGGGAGCGGAATGCGGGTTGTGGGGCAACGCGGCTACCGGGCGCCCGGACGCGGCGGACTGCCCGCGCCGCCCGGCTTCATGTCGGGCATGCCGCCGCCGCTGCTCGGCAGGAACAGGCCCTGCACGCGGCCGTGGCCGTTCTTGCCGGACTCGACGCGCGACACGCCGTTGACCAGATCGACGATCAGCTTGTCGCCGCGCAACACGTTCTTGCCCTGCGTCATGACGACGTTGCCGGTGAGCGTGACCGTGTTGCTCGGCATGTCGAAAATGCCGAGATCGCCGGTTGCGGTCTGCTCCTTCTGGGTGACGATGACGCCGCCGCGCGCTTCGAGCTTCTTGATCTTCTGATTGCCGCCGGGACCCGGCTCGGCCTGCCGCATCGGCTTGCCGCCCTTGGCCGGCGCAGGCTTCGCGTCGTCCTGCTCGTAGAAGACGAGCAGCGATTTGCAGCGCATGTCGGTGTCGCCCTGCTTGACGTGCACATTGCCCGAGAAGGTCGCGACCTTGTCCTTGTCGCGCACTTCGAGCGTGGCTGCGTCGATGTGAACCGGCTCATCGCGGTTTTGCGAAAAGCCTTGCAGCGCGTTCGGCGGCCCCTTTGACTCTTGCGACTGCGCTTGCGCATGCGACGGCGCCTGCGACCGCGGCTGCGCTTGCGCGACAGCAAGGCCGGCAAGCGCGGCAATAAGCGAGAAGATCACACTGCGCGTCACGGCTTGTCGGCTCCGGCTTTCGCGGTCTGCGGCGTCTGGTCGCCGAGATGTTCCAGAACCAGCGTGACGCCGTTGGTGAAGCGTACGAGATCGCCGGAATCGAGTATTTCGAGACGATTGGCGTCGAGCTGGCCCCGCAGCATCTTCAGCGTCACCGGCTTGTCCGACAGCACGTTGCCTTTGCCGATGTCGACAGTGGCTTCGCTCAATTTGCCTTCATACTGGTTGTTGGACACGCGAATGTCCTGCTCGAGCTTCAGCGTCTCGGTCTTGGCGTTGTAGAAGCCAATCTTGGCCGTCATCAGCGTCTCGGTCTGGTCCTGCATGTGCACCTTTGCACGGAGATTGTGCAGCTCGACCAGGTCGGGCTTGGTGAGATCCTGCTTGGCCGCCTCGGCGGACAGTTCGTAGGGCCGCGCGTCGTGCGTGAAGCCCGCGAGACGCGGCTTCTCCATCGTGATCTGCGTGCCGGACACGACGAGGTTGTCGATGTTGACCGGAAGCTTGAGCATGCGCAGCGGATTGAACCACGTGATGAGCACGGTGAGCGCAAGCGCGCCGACGACCGCGACCGGCAGGGTGATGCGCAGGATTCGCACCAGCCGGCTGTGCCGGCGCGCGGCGCGAAACGCGCGGTCGCTGTCCGAGCGGCTCATCGTCCAATAGGAGCGCGCCGTCTGCGGATCTGTTCTGGCGGTAATCACACGGTTCATGCGGTGGTCCGGTGCGGACTCCGGTTCAGCGTCCCTGAGGAGGCTCCAACAAGGCCCCGGCCCCTCATGGCCGCAGAATGTGGCTCCCCGGCGGCGCCTCGACCGGCCGCGCCGATTCCCTCAACTGCGCAACAGCTTACACGGAATGTGAAAAAATGTCCTGATCCGCCCAGCCGGCGAGGTCGAGTCGGGCCCGTTCCGGCAGGAAACGGAAGCAGGCGGCGGCGAGTTCGGCGCGGCCCTCGCGGGCGAGCATGGCGTCGAGACGCTCCCGCAGCGCATGCAGGTGCAGCACGTCGCTGGCCGCGTAGGCGACCTGCGCATCGGTGAGTGTGTCGGCGCCCCAGTCCGAGGATTGCTGCTGCTTGGACAGGTCGACGCCGAGCACTTCGCGCGCGAGGTCCTTCAACCCGTGTTTGTCGGTGTAGGTGCGGGCGAGCCGCGAGGCGATCTTGGTGCAGTAGACCGGCTGCGCGTAGACGCCGAACAATTTGGCCAAGATGCCGATATCAAATCGCCCGAAGTGGAAGAGCTTGGTGACGCTCGCGTCGGAGAGCAGCCGCTCGATGTTCGGCGCGCGCGTCTGCCCGGGCGCGATCTGCACCACGTCGGCCGAGCCGTCGCCGGGCGACAGCTGCACGACGCAGAGCCGGTCGCGATCCGGATGCAGCCCCATGGTCTCCGTGTCGATCGCGACGGCACCTTGGTAGGCGGTGAGGTCGGAAAGATCGCCGCGGTGCAGGCGGATGGTCATGGGGGAGGGATAGCGGGGGGCAGAGGAGCGTGCAAGCGGGAGGGGAAGGCAGGGCCGTAGGGCGGATTAGCCGAAGGCGTAATCCGCCGGCCGAGTCTCCCTGTGCAAAATCCGGCGGATTACGCGTCGCTTCGCTCCGCTAATCCGCCCTACA
>DASTGR010000198.1:0-2118 GCA_035718885.1 Pseudolabrys sp.
AAGTCAACATCAGCCTCGCCATTCGTGTCGTCACCATCGCCGAACTGGTCGGCGCGGTGACCGGCATCGGCCATCAGTTGTCAGTGGCGCAAGAATTGTTCTCGGTCGCCGACGTGTTCGCCTGGACCATCGTGCTGGTCGTGCTCCTGTTCCTGCTCGAAGGCGCGGTCGCCCGCGTCGAGCATCGCCTCTTGCGGTGGCGCGCATGAAAGCGCCGCTGCCGATCGAAGTGCGGGCCTTGCGCAAGGTGTTTCGCCAGGCGACGTCGGGGCAACCGGTCGTCGCCATCGACCGGCTCGACCTCACCATTCAGCCGAAGGAGGTCATCGCCATCGTCGGCCAGACCGGCTGCGGCAAGTCGACCTTCTTTGACCTGATGATCGGGCTCGAAGCGCCGAGCGAGGGGGCGATCCTGATCGGGGGGAAAAGCCCGCACGCCGACTTCGATGACTTCCGCGGCAAGATCGCCACCGTGTTCCAGCAGGACCGGCTGCTGCCGTGGCGAAGCGCGCTCGACAATGCGCGGCTGCCGCTCGAACTCATCGGCGTGCCGGAGGCGGAGCAGCGCGAACGCGCGCTGGCCTGGCTCAACCGGCTTGGACTCGGCAATTTCATCAACGCTTACCCGCATGAACTCTCGGGCGGCATGCGCCAGCGCGTGGCGATCGCGCGCGCTTTCGCGGTCGAGCCTGAGATCCTGCTCGCCGACGAGGCCTTCGGCCATCTCGACGAGGTGACCGCCGCCGAACTGCGCGAGACGTTCCTGAAGCTCGCGCGCGAGAGCGGCGCCACGGCCATCCTGATCACGCACCAGCTCGAGGAGGCGATCGCGGTCGGTGACCGCATTGCCGTGTTCGGCCAGTCGGCCAAGCTGCTCGCCGACATTCATGTCGCCGGATGGCCGGCCGCCGACTACGCCGCCTTGCGCGAGGCGATCCAGCTCACGCTCCAGACCCAGCGGCCCGATCCGCGGCTGACCCCGACCCAAGGCCACTGAAACGTCGCGATTTCCAACGATATTAAGGGCTTCGGAACCCACGGGCGGCGCGGGTGTTGGAACTTGCGTCACGGCCCGCTAAATAAGCCCGTACGGCCCGGCTCGATCCCTTCGGGCGCGGACCGTTTTTGGCATAGAATTCAAGGCGGCCAAGCCTAACGTACAGGTCGGTTTTCATGAGCGGTATTTCGGCACAGGAACGGCACCGGACGGTCGCCGTCAATGTCGGCGGGGTCACGGTCGGCGGCGGCGCGCCCATCGTCGTGCAGTCGATGACCAACACCGACACCGCCGACGTCGATGCCACCGTGAAGCAGGTCGCGGCGCTCGCCCGCGCTGGCTCGGAGCTGGTGCGCATCACCGTCGACCGCGACGAGGCCGCCGCCGCCGTGCCGAAGATCAAGGAGCGGCTCGTCAGGATGGGCGTCAACGTGCCCATCGTCGGCGACTTCCACTACATCGGTCACAAGCTGCTCGCCGAGCATCCCAGCTGCGCCGAGGCGCTCGACAAGTACCGCATCAATCCCGGCAATGTCGGCTTCAAGGACAAGAAGGACAAGCAGTTCTCGCAGATCGTCGAGATGGCGATCAAGCATGGCAAGCCGGTGCGCATCGGCGCCAACTGGGGTTCGCTCGACCAGGAGCTCCTGACGTCGCTGATGGACGAGAATTCCAAATCACCGAACCCGCTCGACGCCCGCCGCGTGATGCACGAGGCGATGGTGCAGTCCGCGCTCCTGTCGGCCGAGCGCGCGATCGAGATCGGCCTGCCGAAGAACCGCATCATCCTGTCGGCGAAGGTCTCTGCCGTGCAGGACCTGATCGCCGTCTACAGCGAACTCGCGCGCCGCTCCGATTTCGCGCTGCATCTCGGCCTCACCGAAGCCGGCATGGGCACCAAGGGCATCGTCGCCTCGTCGGCGGCGATGGGCGTGCTTCTCCAGCAGGGCATCGGCGACACGGTGCGCATTTCGCTGACACCGGAGCCCGGCGGCGACCGTACGCGCGAAGTGCAGGTCGGCCAGGAACTGTTGCAAACCATGGGCCTGCGCACCTTTGTGCCGCTGGTCGCGGCCTGCCCCGGCTGCGGCCGCACCACCTCGACCACGTTCCAGGAGCTC
>DASTGR010000199.1:0-8916 GCA_035718885.1 Pseudolabrys sp.
CCCATGGAAGACCGCGCTCGACAATGTCGCCATCGGGCTGGAGACGGCGGGCACGCCGGCGTCCGAGGCAAAGCCGCGCGCGCGCGAATGGCTCAAGCGCGTCGGCCTCGCCGCCTTCGCCGACCGCTATCCGCACATGCTCTCCGGCGGTCAACGCAAGCGCGTCGGCCTGGCGCAGGTTTTGATCCGGGATCCGAAGATCCTCCTGATGGACGAGCCGTTCGGCCCGCTCGACGCGCAGACGCGGCAGATCATGGGCAATCTGCTGCTCGATTTGTGGAGCGCGGACCGCAAGGCGGTCATGTTCGTCACGCACGATCTGGAAGAAGCGATTTCGCTGTCCGACCGGGTCGTCATCATGTCGGCGGGGCCGGCTTCGCGCATCATCGGCGATTTCCGCGTGCCGCTTCAGCGGCCGCGCGACATCTCAGAGGTGAAGCTCGATCCGGCCTTCCACGAATTGCATCGCGACATCTGGCACAAGCTCAAGGCGGAAGTCGTCAAGGGCTACGCGCAGGCGGAGGGTGCGTGATGGCGGCGGTCGTTGTGTTCACTGATTTGCACCATCGTACAGCGCGCTCCCTCCCCCCTTGTGGGGGAGGGTTGGGGAGGGGGGTAGATGTAATCAAAGGACCCCCACCCCGACGCGCTGCGCGCGTCGACCCTCCCCACAAGGGGGAGGGTAAAAGGGAGCAAGGGGCGAGGTTCAAAAGATGTCCCGCGTGACGCTTCTCGCCCTGCAAATCCTGGTCGCCATCGTCTGCGTCGGCGCGTGGTACGTGTTCTCGACCTATCCGGTCGCCGGCCACGTGCTGCTGCCGCCGTTCTTCTTCTCCAATCCGGTCGACGTGGCCAAGCAGGTCGTCGACTGGTTCGCGACCGGCGTGATCTGGAAGCACCTGTGGGTGACGCTCGAGGAATCGATCCTCGCCTTCGTCATCGGCTCGATCGGCGGTGTGGCCGTCGGCTTCTGGTTCGCGCGCCAGCCGCGCACCGCGGCGGTGTTCGATCCGTACGTGAAGATGGTCAACGCGCTGCCGCGCGTCGTGCTGGCGCCGATCTTCACGCTCTGGCTCGGCCTCGGTATCTGGTCGAAGGTAGCGCTCGGCGTCACGCTCGTCTTCTTCATCGTCTTCTTCAACGTCTATCAGGGTATCAAGGAAGTCTCGCCAACCGTGCTGGCGAATGCGCGCATGCTCGGCATGAGCGAGCGGCAGCTCGTCCGCCACGTCTACTGGCCCTCGGCGCTGTCCTGGATGTTCTCCTCGCTGCATACATCGGTCGGCTTTGCCGTCGTGGGCGCGGTGGTGGGCGAATATCTCGGCGCCGCCGCGGGGCTCGGCTACCTGATCCAGCAGGCTGAAGGCGTGTTCGACGTCGCCGGCGTGTTCGCCGGCATGTTTGTGCTGGCGGCCTTTGTCATCGTGATCGACGTCATCGTCAGCATGGTCGAAAAACGCCTGCTGGTGTGGCGGCCCCCGGTCGGCGACCAACGGCCCTAGCAGGGCCACCACCGTTGGAATATCGTCTGCAACGAAATGGCCCCGGAATAAGGGCCGCAAGAACGAAGGGAGAAGGTTCATGATTTCGCGTATTTCCGCCCGGATCGCGGCGGCGGCCGTGGCGCTGGCGCTGTCGTCGGGCATGGCGATGGCCGACAAGGTGACGATCGCCATCGGCGGTGCGTCCTGCCTCTGCTATCTGCCGACCATGCTGGCGCAGCAGCTCGGCGAATTCAAAAAGGCGGGCGTCGACGTCGACGTCGTGCAGTTCAAGGGCGGTTCGGAATCGCTCAAGGCGGTGATGGGCGGCTCGGCCGACGTTGCCTCCGGCTATTTCGACCACTGCGTCAACCTCGCCGCCAAGGGCCAGCACCTTCAGTCATTCGTCGTCTATGACCGCTTCCCCGGCTTCGCGCTCGTGGTCTCGCCCAAGCACGCCGGCGAGATAAAGTCGATCAAGGACCTCGCCAACAAGAAGGTCGGCGTCTCCGCGCCGGGCTCGTCGACCGACTTCTTCCTCAAATATACGTTGAGCAAGAACGGCGTCGACGCCAACTCGGTCGGCGTCATCGGTGTCGGCCTCGGCGCAACGGCAATCGCGGCGATGGAGCAGGGCCAGATCGACGCGGCCATCATGCTCGATCCGGCAGTGACCGTTCTGCAAGACAAGTACAAGGACCTCAAGATCCTCAGCGACACGCGCTCGCAGAAGGACACGTTGGCGGTGTTCGGCGGCGAGTATCCGGGCGGTGCGCTGTACGCGCAGGCGGACTGGATCAAGTCGCACGAAAAGGAAGTGCAGGGCATGACCAACGCGATCATGTCCACGCTGAAGTGGATCCACTCGCACTCCGCCGAGGAAATCACCGAGAAGATGCCGCCCGAGTTCACCAAGGACAAGGCGCTGTACATCTCGGCGCTGAAGAACACGATGTCGATGTATTCGGAGACGGGCAAGATGGACCCGAAGGGCGCGCAGGCCGTGCTTGCCGTCTTCAGCCAGTCCAATCCGGCCATCGCCAAGGCCAATATCGACCTGTCGAAGACCTACACCAACGCCTTCGTCGAGAAGGCGGGGAAGTAGGTTTCTCGATTTTGCTTTGGTTAGTGCCGCAAGTTCTACGTCATGGCCGGGCTTGTCCCGGCCATCTCGCTTATGAAGGCACCGTGCCTGTCTAAGCGGGATGCCCGGGACAAGCCCGGGCATGACGGACTGTGAGGCGGTGTTCTATGAACCTCATCTCCATCCAGTCGCACGTCGCCTACGGCCATGTCGGCAATTCCGCCGCCGTGTTTGCGCTCCAGCGCCTCGGCGTCGAGGTCTGGCCGATCCACACCGTGCAGTTCTCCAACCACACCGGCTATGGCCACTGGCAGGGCCGCGTCTTCGACGCCGGCCTGATCCGGGACCTCGCGGCGGGGCTCGAGGCGCGGAACGTGCTCGCCACTTGCGACGGCGTGTTGTCGGGCTATATCGGCTCGCCGGAGATCGGCGAGGCGATCCTCGATTGCGTGGCGACGGTGCGGCGGGCCAATCCGGCGGCGCATTACTGCTGCGATCCCGTCATCGGCGACGTCGGCAAGGGCGTGTTCGTGCGCGAGGGCGTCGCCGAATTCATGCGCGAGAAAGCGATGCGCGCAGCGGACATCGTCACGCCGAACCATTTCGAGCTCGCCCGTCTGACTGGCCGGGAGAGCCAAACGCTGGAGCAGGCGCGCGGGTCGGTGAAGGCTTTGCACGATCTTGGGCCGCGCGCCGTGCTGGTGACCTCGCTCGTGCTCGACGACACGCCCACGAATGCCGTCGATCTGCTCGCCTCGGACGCCACCGGCCAGTTCCGCCTGCGTACGCCGAAGCTCGACGTCGCGGCGAACGGCGCCGGCGACGCCATCGCCGCGATGTTCTGCGCGCACTACCTGCGAACGGGGCGCATCGGCGAGGCGCTCTCGCGCGCGGCCTCGAGCATGTTCGGCGTTCTCAGCCGGACGGCCGAGGCGGGCGCGCCTGAAATCCAGATTGTCGCGGCGCAAGACGAGATCGTCGCGCCGCGCCGCGTGTTCACGGTGGAAGCGATATGAATGCCAGCCATCGCATAATTTGATGATGCGGCGCGCGGCCGTCGGGGTAGATTGCCGCGCTCTTTCAGGGGACGACGATATGAAGCGCCGCTATGTCACGCTCGACGTGTTCACCGACCGCCGGTTTGCCGGCAACCCGCTCGCCGTCGTTCTCGAGGCCGAGGGGCTCGCCACCGAACAGATGCAGGCGGTCGCCAACGAGTTCAACCTTCCCGAGACCGTCTTCGTGCTGCCGGCCGAGGACACGAAGCACCGCGCGCGCTGCCGCATCTTCACGCCGAAGCGCGAACTGCCGTTCGCGGGGCATCCGACTGTCGGCACGGCGGTGCTGCTCGCAACGCTCGACGGCGGCAAGGCCGGCGAGTTCGTGCTGGAGGAGAAGATCGGCCTGATCCGCTGCCGCGTCAAAGCACGCGAGGGCGGGGGCGAAGCATCCTTCGTTCTGCCGAGCATGCCGTCAGAAGTCACGGCGCCGCCGCCGAACACGACCATTGCCGCGGCGCTCGGCCTCGACGTCGCCGACATCGGCGCCGGCGATCTCGCGCCAAGCTGCTGGAGCGCCGGCAACCCATTTCTATTCGTGCCGCTGGGTTCGATCGATGCGGTACGCCGCGCCGCGCCTGACCTCGCCGCGTTCCGGGCGCTGGCGCCGACCTTCCCCGGCCTGTTCGTGTTCTCGCGTGAAACCGCCGAGAAGGGGAACGATTTCCACGCCCGCATGTTCGCGCCGGCCATGGGCATCATGGAAGACCCGGCGACCGGCTCCGCCGTGGCGGCCTTCGCCGGCCTCATCGGCCGCTTCGGCGGCTATGGCGACGGCGACCACAGTGTCGCGATTGAGCAGGGCTACGAGATGGGCCGGCCGAGCCTGATCCATCTCGGCATGACGATCGTCGCCAAGCAGTTCACCGCGGTCACGGTTGGCGGCGACGCGGTCATCGTCGCGGAAGGCGCGATCGAGGCTTGACGCGGCGGCAATCGTCGCGTCGATTGCCGTCCGCATGAGCGAACCCGCGATCTTCGACGTCGACCGGCTCGATCTAAGTTTCACGCCGCAGCCGTGGCCGTTCGCGGAACAGCGGCGCGCCGAGATCGACGCGTTCTTCGCCGCGCGGCAGCGCGAGACGCCGGCGCTGTGGAACGGCCGCGTGCTGCTGCTCTACCGCCATGCTTTCAAGGACGGCGTGCTCCAGGGCGACTATTTCGAGACCGACTATGCGAGCTTCCTGGCGTGGCGGCGCTGGGCGCCGCCCGACACAGGCGTACGCGACTGTTTCGGTGCGACCGCTCTCATATCGGCCGACAACGCCGTGCTGCTCGGGGTCATGGGCGGTCACACGGCCAATGCCGGGCACATCTATTTCCCGGCCGGCACGCCTGATCCGAGCGACGTCGCCGGGGGCAAGGTCGACCTTGCCTTCAGCGTCGCGCGCGAGCTCAAGGAGGAGACCGGCGTCGACATGTCCGAGCTTGCGGTCGCGCCCGGCTGGACCGTGGTGGCCGACGGACAACTGATCGTCGCCGTCCGGACCCTGCGCAGCCCCATCGCTGCCGACGCGCTGCGGGTGCGCATCCTTAATCATCTCGGCACCGAGCAGAGGCCGGAACTCGCGGATATCCGCATCGTGCGCGGGCCGTCCGACTTCGAGCCGGCGATGCCGCGCTTCGTCACCGCTTATCTCGCGCGATTTTTCACCGGCGGCCTTGCCCCGAGACCGGCTTCGGCGTGAACTGACGCCCATGCTCGAAAAGCTCGCCCGACAGTTCCGTATCGACAAGCCCAAGCATTTCCGTATCGCCGACCACGATCCGGCGGATTGCGCCGGCCTTTCGATCGACAAGTCGGAAGCAAAGGCGATGCTTGCGGCCGGCATCGAGCGGCTGACCGATTTGCAGCAGCGGCTCTACGCCGACAATCGCTGGTCGGTGCTGATCGTGCTTCAGGCCATGGACGCCGCCGGCAAGGATTCGCTGATCAAGCACGTCATGAGCGGCCTCAATCCGCAGGGCGTCGACGTGCACGCGTTCAAGCAGCCGAGCGCCGAGGAGCTCGACCACGATTTCCTGTGGCGGATCGCCAAGGCGCTGCCCTCGCGCGGCCGCATCGGCATCTTCAACCGCTCGCATTATGAGGAGGTGCTGGCGGTGCGCGTGCATCGCGAGCTTCTCGAGAAGCAGCAGCTTCCGGACAAGCTCGCCGAGAAGAAGGTCTGGAAGCATCGTTTCGACGCCATCCGCGCCTTCGAGCAGCACCTCGCGCGCAACGGCACGATCGTGCTCAAGTTCTTCCTCAACGTCTCCGAGGGCGAGCAGCGCAAGAGGTTCCTCGCGCGGCTCGACGAGCCGGACAAGCGCTGGAAGTTCTCGATGGGCGACATCGAGGAGCGCAAGCTCTGGCCCAAATACATGGCCGCCTACGAGGAGGCGATCCGCGAGACGAGCCGCGACGACGCGCCGTGGTACGTCGTGCCGGCCGACAACAAGTGGTTCACGCGCCTCGTCGTCGCCGCCGCGCTGGTCTCGGCGCTGGAGAAGCTGAAGCTCGAGTATCCGAAGGTGTCGGGAGCGGCGCTCAAGGATCTCGCCAAGGCGCGCAAGGCGCTGTCGGCCGAGAAAGATTAGCAACCCAGTCTCTGCGCCAGTTTCCGGTCGAGGTCCGGCAGGAGGACGATGCCGTCCTGATCGCTCCCGGATGAATGGACGACGATCCACGTACAGGGCTTTCCGCTTCCGCAGCGGCGGACGTTCCCGCGGCCATGATCGAATACCCTTGATGGTTGCAATGACAGGCAATACAATCGTGTCCGGGGTAGGCTTGCGTGGGGGCGTCAGTGTCGACTCTCGAACTCCCGAAATCGTCGAAAGCAACGGTGGCGGCGGCGATCGCTCTGCTCTGCGTCGCATTTTATCTGGTGAGCCGGCGCGCGGACGCGACGATCTGGACGGCGATCCTGGCCTTCTTCATCAGCGGGTTTCTCGCCGACTTGTTCACCGCGCTCGCGCATTTCGGCTTCGACTATGTCTTTCCCTACGACATGCCGATCCTCGGTCCGGTGGCGCGGGAGTTCCGCGAGCATCACGATTGTCCGACGCTCGACCCATCCGATTACGTCGTGAATTTCTCCAAAGGCGCTTATTGCAGTATTCCCGTGTCGAGCCTCGTCTGCGGTGCGAGCCTGTTGACGGACGAAAGGACGCTGCCCTTCCTCGTGCTTGCCACGCTTCTCGGCATGAGCACATGGGCGTTCTTCTTTCACCAAATTCATTCATATGCGCATATGGGATCGACGCTCCAGCCTGAGGATTTCAAGGAGCGCGTCGCTGCGATCAGCCGGTTGTCAAATCAGGCCGAGCAGATCGCGGAGTTCGACAAGCTGTTCGCCACCGTGCCCATCCCGCCCTGGATCAGGGTGCTCCAGCGCTGCCGTCTCATCCTGAATCCCAGGACGCACAATCTGCATCACATCTTTTTCCTGTCGGACTTCTCGAGCGTGAACGGCTGGTCCGATCCGCTGATCAATCTCGTGCTGCGTCCCTTGGCGCGCAGAATGAAGATGCGGCAGGAAACGGCGCAGCCCTAGCGCGGGCTATTTCGGTTTTACGTGCCAACCGACGCGAATGCGGGCGATCTCGGCGCCCGCGGCGTCCTGCACATCGACCAGCACGTCGAATGCGACCTTGCCATCCTCGGCCAGGGCGCGTCGCAGCGCCGCCGGCGAGTCTTCGGTTTTGGCGTGCGCAATGAGGTCGTCGCGCGCAATCTTGATGAACTCGACGCTCGCGCTCGCCGCGACCGGCCGGATGGTGGTGACGACCGGCGCGAAAGCCCCGGACATCGCGCCACCGGATGCAGCTTCCGCGAGGCCGAAGATGGCCGTCGCGTGCATGGAGCCGATGTGGTTCGTCAATTCCTTGCGCATCGGCAGGCGCGCCTCAGCCGTGCCGTCACCGACGGCGGTTATGTCGATGCCGAGCAGCGTGTTGAGAGGGACCATTGTGGCCAGCCTGTTGCGCAAGATCGCGTACACGGCCTTCGGCCGCACGGCGAAGATCAGCGAAAGCGCGTGGTGAAGCATTGCGAGCCTGTCGTGCCATCCTAGGCCGATGCGCGGAGCGGTTGCAGTACGGGCCGGCGCCCGTCCACACCCTTCACGGCCGCCAGCGACGAGCTGCGAACGACAGCAATGCTGTCCTAAATACCCCTTGATTCGACCCCGGCGCCTCCCTAGAACCGGGGCGGCTCGCGGTTAACGTGCGCTTCACCGGCGCACGGCATCATAACTGCCGAAGCAAGAGAGGGTTTTCGTAAGGCCATGTCGACGCGGCAGACCATCTGCGCGATCGAGCGGACGGCTCCCAGAGCCGGCGCCGCGGCCTCCCTCATTCTGGGCTCGCTCCTTCTCCTTATCTGCCCCTGAGGGCCGGCAGGGCTTTGCGCCTGGGCACTCGGGGGGACTGACGGAGACACCCCTTAGGAGCGCCCATAAGCGGCGCATGAGCTTTAAGAAGGACCACCGCCATGACTACGACCGCCAAGTCCGACAAGGACCGCGTCGTCATCTTCGACACCACCTTGCGCGACGGCGAGCAGTGCCCCGGCGCGACCATGACCCACGAGGAGAAGATCGAGGTCGCGGAATTGCTCGACACGATGGGCGTCGACATCATCGAGGCCGGCTTCCCGATCGCCTCGGAGGGCGACTTCGCCGCCGTCAACGAGATCGCGAAGCGCTCGAAGAACGCCGTCATCTGCGGCCTCTCGCGCGCCGCCTTCAAGGACATCGACCGCTGCGCCGAGGCCATCAAGCCGGCCAAGCGCAAGCGCATCCACACCTTCCTGTCCACCTCGCCCGTGCACATGAAGTACAAGCTCCAGAAGGAGCCGCACGAGGTCTACGAGATGGTGATCGCGCAGGTGACGCGCGCGCGCAGCCACACCGACGACGTCGAATGGTCGAGCGAGGACGGCACCCGCACCGAGCTCGATTTCCTCTGCCGCTGCGTCGAAGCCGCGATCAAGGCCGGCGCCACCACGATCAACATCCCCGACACGGTCGGCTACACCGTCCCCGAGGAATATTTCGCTCTGTTCCAGACGGTGCGCGAGCGCGTGCCGAACTCCGATCTCGCGGTGTTCTCGACCCATTGCCACAACGATCTCGGCCTCGCGGTCGCGAACTCACTGGCCGCTTTGAAGGCGGGCGCTCGGCAGATCGAGTGCACCATCAACGGCATCGGCGAGCGCGCCGGCAACGCGGCCTTGGAAGAGGTCGTGATGGCGATGCGCGTGCGCAATGACAAGCTGCCGTTCTGGAACAAGATCGACACCACGCAG
>DASTGR010000200.1:0-5096 GCA_035718885.1 Pseudolabrys sp.
TGTTTATGCCCCTGGATCGTGACGGGCAGGGGACGAGAGAACCAAAATGAACGGCCAGAATATCCGGATCCGGCTCAAGGCGTTCGACCACCGCATCCTCGATGCGTCGACGCGCGAGATCGTGAACACGGCCAAGCGCACCGGCGCCCAGGTCCGTGGTCCGATTCCGCTGCCGACGCGTATCGAGAAGTTCACGGTGAACCGCTCGCCGCACATCGACAAGAAGAGCCGCGAACAGTTCGAGATGCGCACGCACAAGCGCCTCCTCGACATCGTCGATCCGACGCCGCAGACCGTGGACGCGCTGATGAAGCTCGACCTCGCCGCCGGCGTCGACGTCGAGATCAAGCTCTAAGGGCCCGAAGGGATTTGAACATGCGTTCGGGAGTGATCGCGCAGAAGGTCGGGATGACCCGGGTGTTCACCGAGGCCGGTGAGCACGTGCCGGTGACGGTGCTGCGTCTTGCGCAGTGCCAGGTGGTCGCCCATCGCACCAAGGACAAGAACGGCTACGTCGCGCTGCAGCTGGGTTCCGGCGAGCGCCGTACCAACAATATGAGCAAGGCCGATCGCGGTTATTTCGGCAAGGCGAACGTCGAGCCCAAGCGCAAGCTTGCGGAATTCCGCGTGACTGACGATGCGGTGATCCCGGTCGGCGCCGAGATCACGGCCGACCATTTCGTCCCGGGCCAGTTCGTCGACGTTTGCGGCATTTCGGTCGGCAAGGGCTTCGCCGGCGGCATGAAGCGTTGGAATTTCGGCGGCCTTCGCGCCTCGCACGGCGTGTCGATCTCGCACCGTTCGATCGGTTCGACCGGCGGCCGTCAGGATCCCGGCAAGACCTTCAAGAACAAGAAGATGCCCGGTCACATGGGTGTCGACCGCGTCACGACGCTGAATCTCAAGGTCGTGCAGCTCGACGTCGAGCGCGGTCTGATCCTCGTCGAGGGTGCGGTGCCGGGCGCCAAGGGCGGCTGGATCACCGTGCGCGATGCGGTGAAGAAGGCGCTGCCGAAGGATGCCCCGAAGCCGGGCAAGTTCCGCGAGGCGGGCGCCAAGGCCGAAGCAAAGGCCGACGCGAAGGAAGAGGCTCCGGCCCAGCAGGAGGGCGCGTGAGATGGATATGAAGATTACCACGCTCGAGGGTAAGGAAGCGGGTTCGCTCAGCCTGTCGAAGGACATCTTCGGGCTCGAGCCGCGCGCCGACCTGATCCAGCGTTACGTCAACTGGCAGCTCGCCAAGCGCCAGGCCGGGACGCACAAGACCAAGGACCGCAACGACGTCATGCGGACCGGCAAGAAGATGTACGCGCAGAAGGGCACTGGCGGCGCCCGTCATGGTTCGGCCCGTGCGCCGAACTTCCGCGGCGGTGCACGCGTGTTCGGCCCGGTCGTCCGTAGCCATGCACACGATCTGCCGAAGAAAGTGCGCGCGCTCGCGCTGCGCCACGCCCTGTCGGCGAAGGCCAAGGATGGCGGCATCGTCGTGCTCGACAAGGCTTCGGTCTCGGACATGAAGACCAAGGCGCTCGCCGCGCAGTTCGGCAAGCTCGGCTTGTCGAACGCGCTGATCGTCGACGGCGCCACGCTCGACGCCAACTTCACGACAGCGGCGCGCAACATCCCGAACATCGACGTGCTGCCGGTGCAGGGCATCAACGTCTACGACATCCTGCGGCGCAAGACCCTGGTGCTGACCAAGGCCGCCGTCGAGGCGCTGGAGGCGCGATTCAAATGAGCACCAGCGATCCGCGCCACTACGACGTCATCATCGCCCCGGTGATCACCGAGAAGGCGACCATGGGGTCCGAATACAACAAGGTCATGTTCAAGGTCGCGCGTACTGCGACCAAGCCGCAGATCAAGGAAGCGGTGGAGAAGCTCTTCGACGTCAAGGTCAAGAGCGTCAACACGCTGATCCGCGAGGGCAAGATCAAGGCTTTCAAGGGCCGCATGGGCCAGCAGTCAGACGTCAAGCGCGCGATCGTGACCCTCGAAGAGGGCCACCGGATCGACGTGACCACGGGCCTCTAAGGGAGCGGCTTCGATGGCATTGAAGACTTACAATCCGACGACGCCGAGCCAGCGCCACCTGGTCATCGTCGACCGCGCCGGCCTGCACAAGGGCGCGCCGGTCAAGGCGCTGACCGAAGGCCAGAACTCGACAGGCGGCCGCAACAATTATGGCCGCATCACGTCGCGCTTCCGTGGCGGCGGTCACAAACAGGCCTATCGCGTCATCGACTTCAAGCGGCGCAAGATGGACGTGCCGGCGACGGTCGAGCGGCTCGAATACGATCCGAACCGCACCGCCTTCATCGCGCTGATCAAGTACGAGGACGGCGAGCTCGCCTACATCCTCGCGCCGCAGCGCCTCGCTGCTGGCGACACCGTCGTCTCTTCGGAGAAGGCCGACATCAAGCCGGGCAATGCCCTGCCGCTGTCGAACATCCCGGTCGGCACGATCGTGCACAATGTCGAGCTCAAGATCGGGAAGGGCGGCCAGCTCGCCCGCTCGGCCGGCACTTACGTGCAGATCGTCGGCCGCGACCAGGATTACGTGATCCTGCGTCTGTCGACCTCCGAGCAGCGCCTGGTGCACGGCCGCTGCATGGCGACCGTCGGCGCGGTGTCCAATCCGGACAACATGAACACGACGATCGGCAAGGCCGGCCGTCAGCGCTGGCGCGGCCGCATGCCGCACAACCGCGGCATCGTCATGAACCCGGTCGACCACCCGCACGGTGGCCGCACCAAGGGCGGCAAGCACTGGGTCACCCCGTGGGGCAAGCCGACCAAGGGCGCCAAGACGCGCAAGAACAAGCGCACCAACAAGTTCATCGTGGTCAGCCGTCACGACCGCAAGAAGAAGCAGAGTTAAGTCATGACCCGTTCAGTCTGGAAGGGCCCCTTCGTCGACGGTTACCTCCTCCGCAAGGCCGAGGCTGCGCGCGCTTCGGGCCGTCACGACGTGATCAAGATCTGGAGCCGCCGTTCGACCATCCTGCCGCAGTTCGTCGGGCTGACCTTCGGCGTCTACAACGGGCAGAAGCACGTGCCGGTGCTCGTGACCGAGGAAATGGTCGGCCACAAGTTCGGCGAGTTCTCGCCGACCCGCATCTTCTACGGCCACACGTCGGACCGTAAGGCCAAGCGCGCCCCGGGCGCGTAAAGCAGTCAGTCAGGATCGAGAGACGATAGTCATGGGCAAGCGCGCACGCGAAAGAGACCTCGCCGATAACGAGGCCAAGGCCGTGAGCAAGATGCTGCGGGTCTCCCCGCAGAAGCTCAACCTGGTCGCGCAGTTGATCCGCGGCAAGAAGGTCGCGAGCGCGCTCGCCGACCTCGAATTCTCGCGCAAGCGCATCGCCAAAGACGTGCGCAAGTGCCTGGAATCGGCGATCGCCAACGCCGAGAACAATCACGACCTCGACGTCGACGATCTCGTCGTCGCCGAGGCCCATGTTGGCAAGGCGCTCGTGATCAAGCGCTTCGCCGCCCGCGGCCGCGGCCGCGTCGGCAAGATTTTGAAGCCGTTCTCGCATCTCACGATCGTCGTGCGTGAGGTCGAGGCGCAGCAGGCGCAGGCCTGAGGAGTTCAAGATGGGTCAGAAAATCAATCCGATCGGGCTGCGCGTCGGCATCAACCGCACCTGGGACTCGCGCTGGTTCGCGGGCAAGCAGGAATACGGCACGCTGCTGCACGAGGACATCAAGATCCGCGAAGAGCTGATGAAGCAGCTCAAGCAGGCGGCAGTGTCGCGCATCGTCATCGAGCGCCCGCACAAGAAGTGCCGCGTCACCATTCACTCGGCGCGTCCGGGTGTGGTCATCGGCAAGAAGGGCGCCGACATCGAGAAGCTGCGCAAGTCGGTCGCGAAACTCACCGACAGCGACGTGGTCATCAACATCGTCGAGATCCGCAAGCCGGAACTCGACGCTCAGCTGGTCGCTGAGTCGATCGCGCAGCAGCTCGAGCGCCGCGTCGCGTTCCGCCGCGCCATGAAGCGCGCCGTTCAGTCGGCGATGCGCCTCGGCGCCGAGGGCATCCGCATCAACTGTTCGGGCCGTCTCGGCGGCGCCGAAATCGCGCGTCTGGAATGGTACCGCGAAGGTCGCGTGCCGCTGCACACGTTGCGCGCCGATATCGACTACGGCGTCGCGACTGCTTTCACCACCTACGGCACCTGCGGCGTCAAGGTCTGGATCTTCAAGGGCGAAATCCTGGAGCACGACCCGATGGCCCAGGACAAGAAGATGGCCGAGGGCGACCAGGGCCGTCCGCGCCGCGAGCCGGCCTGAGCACTCGAGTAGGTCAATAGACAATGCTGCAACCCAAGCGCACCAAGTACCGCAAGGCCTTCAAGGGCCGCATCCACGGCACGGCGACGTCCGGCACCACGCTGGCCTTTGGCCAGTACGGGCTGAAGGCGCTGGAGCCGGATCGTGTCACCGCGCGTCAGATCGAGGCGGCGCGCCGTGCGCTCACCCGCTTCATGAAGCGCGCCGGCCGCGTCTGGATCCGCGTGTTCCCCGACGTGCCGGTGTCGAAGAAGCCGATCGAAGTGCGCATGGGCAAAGGCAAGGGCACGCCCGAGCTTTGGGTCGTGCGGGTCAAGCCCGGCCGCATCCTGTTCGAAGTCGACGGCATACCGCAGGCGACCGCCAAGGAAGCCCTGACGCTTGCCGCCGCCAAGCTGCCGGTCAAGACCCGTTTCATCGAACGTATCGCCGAGTAAGAGCCATGAAAGCCGCAGACGTCCGTTCCATGACGCTCGATCAGCTCGATGACGAAGTCCTCAAGCTGAAGAAGGAGCAGTTCAACCTGCGCTTCCAGCGGGCCACCGGCCAGCTCGAGAACACTTCGCGCGTGCGGGTAATCCGTCGCGACATCGCGCGCATGAAGACGATTGCCGCCCAGAAGCGCGCCGCCGAGGGCGGCGCCGCTGGCAAGAAATAAGGGTTGAAGAGATGCCGAAGCGTACGCTGCAGGGCGTTGTCGTCAGCGACAAGCAGGACAAGACCGTGGTCGTCCGCGTGGAGCGCCGCTTCACGCACCCGACCATGAAGAAGACCATTCGCCGCTCGAAGAAGTA
>DASTGR010000201.1:0-10450 GCA_035718885.1 Pseudolabrys sp.
ATCGTCGATTTCGGCTCCCAGGTGACCCAGCTCATCGCGCGGCGGGTGCGGGAGGAGAAGGTCTATTCGGAGATCGTGCCGTTCCAGAAGGCGGAACAGGCTTTCCACGAAATGAAGCCGAAGGCGGTGATCCTGTCCGGCGGGCCGGCCTCGGTGCACGCGAAGGACGCGCCGCTCGCGCCGAAGGCGATCTACGAGGCGGGCGTCCCCGTGCTCGGCATCTGCTATGGCGAGCAGGCGATGGCGCAGCAGCTCGGCGGCAAGGTCGAGGGCGGGCATCACCGCGAGTTCGGCCGCGCCGAGGTCGAGGTCGCTTCCGACTCGCCGCTGTTCGAGGGCGTCTGGGAGAAGGGCCAGAAATATCCGGTGTGGATGAGCCACGGCGACCGCGTCACCGAGTTGCCGCCCGGCTTCCGCATCCTCGGCACCTCGCCGAACGCGCCGATCGCCATGATCGGCGACGACAAGCGCAAGTTCTACGCCACGCAATTCCATCTCGAGGTCGTGCACACGCCGCACGGAGCCGCGCTGCTGCGCAATTTCGTGCGCAGAATCGCCGGGCTGACCGGCGACTGGACGATGCGCGCCTTCAAGGACGAGGCGATCGAGAAGATCCGCGCGCAGGTGGGCAAGGGCAGGGTGATCTGCGGCCTGTCCGGCGGCGTCGACAGCGCGGTCGCGGCCGTGCTGATCCACGAAGCGATCGGCGATCAACTGACCTGCGTGCTCGTCGATCACGGCCTGATGCGGCTCGCGGAAGCCTCGAAGGTCGTGACCATGTTCCGCGACTCCTACAACATCCCGCTGGTGCACGTGGACGCGAGCGAGACCTTCCTCAAGGCGCTCGAAGGCGTCGACGACCCGGAGGTCAAGCGCAAGACCATCGGCAAATTGTTCATCGACGTGTTCGAGCAGGAGGCCAAGAAGATCGGCGGCGCCCAGTTCCTGGCGCAGGGCACGCTCTATCCGGACGTGATCGAGAGCGTGTCGTTCACCGGCGGTCCGTCGGTGACGATCAAGTCGCACCACAATGTCGGCGGCCTGCCCGAGCGCATGAACATGAAGCTCGTCGAGCCGTTGCGCGAACTGTTCAAGGACGAGGTGCGCGCGCTCGGCCGCGAGCTTGGATTGCCTGAAGCGTTCGTCGGCCGCCATCCGTTCCCCGGACCGGGGCTCGCGATCCGCGTGCCAGGCGCGATCACGCGAGAGAAATTGGACATCCTGCGGCTCGCCGACGAGATCTACATCGAGGAGATCCGCCGCGCCGGCTTGTACGACGACATCTGGCAGGCGTTCGCCGTTTTATTGCCGGTGAAGACCGTCGGCGTCATGGGCGACTTCCGCACCTATGAGTACGTGGTGGGCCTGCGCGCCGTGACCTCGACCGACGGCATGACCGCCGACTTCTATCCGTACGACATGAAATTCCTCGGCCACGTCGCGACGCGCATCATCAACGAGGTCAAGGGCGTCAACCGCGTCGTGTACGACGTGACGAGCAAGCCGCCGGGCACGATCGAGTGGGAGTAGGGGGCGAACCCGGAAATCGGGTCGCCGCCGCGTATCTGCAATCGTAGATCCATGCTCCGAAAGGAGAGTGGCCATGACGCAATTCACCAACACGATCGCCTCGCCGGTCGGCGCGCTGACGCTGATTGCCAGCGACGCCGGACTGTCCGCCGTGCTGTGGGAGAACGACGATCCCAAACGCGTCCGCGTCGGCGACCTGATCGATGCGCCACAGCACCCGATCCTGGTCCAGGCGGAGCGTGAGTTGCGCGAATATTTCGCCGGCGAGCGCAGGTCGTTCAGTGTGCCGCTGGATGCGTCAGGCACCGCATTTCAAAAGAAGGCCTGGGCGGTATTGCTGACGATCCCCTATGGCGAGACGCGCAGTTATGGCCAACTGGCCGCTCAGGTCGGCAATCCGAAGGCCTCGCGCGCCGTCGGCGCGGCGAACGGCCGAAACCCGATCTCGATCATCGTGCCGTGCCACCGCGCCATCGCGTCGGACGGTGCGCTGACCGGCTTTGCCGGCGGGCTGGATGCCAAGCGTCATCTGTTGGCGCTGGAAGCGCGCGGACGTCGAAGGCAGCACGCATGACCTCATCGAACAAGTCTGACTCCTCCGGCCCCGCGCAGCATTCGTCCTACACGCTGCCCGCGCTCGATCAGGACTTCATCCTGAGCGACTCGATGCGCGGCGTGCGCTTCCTGCTCGAATACGCCAAGGCCGAGGAGGCGCTGCGAAACTGGAGCGTCCGCTCGACCATCGTCGTGTTCGGCTCGGCGCGCGTGCGCGAGAACGGGCCGGGGCGGCACGCCTTCTGGTACGGCGAGGCGCGCAAGTTCGGCCGCATCGCCTCGGAGCGCGGCGGCGCGCTCAAGCCGCACGGCAATCATCGCGACAACGTCATCGCCACCGGCGGCGGCCCGGGCCTGATGGAGGCGGCGAACCGCGGCGCCTCGGACGCCGGCGCGCCCTCGGTCGGCTTCAACATCGCGCTGCCGCACGAGCAGCACCCCAACGTCTATTCGACGCCGGACCTGACGTTCAGCTTCCACTACTTCGCCATGCGCAAGATGCATCTCGCCATGCGCGCCAATGCGCTCGTCGTGTTTCCCGGCGGCTTCGGCACGCTCGACGAACTGTTCGAGATCCTCAACCTGCGCATCACTCACAAGGCGCCGCCGGTCGCCACCGTGATGATCGATCGCACGTTCTGGGAGAGCGCGATCAATTTCGAGGCGCTGATCGCCGCCGGGACCATCGATCGCGACGATTGCCGCATCTTCGAATACGCCGAGGACGCGGAGGAGGCTTGGGCGAAACTGACGCAGATGGGGATACTGGCGCCGCACCCTTGAGCCTCAACCCGGCGGCTTCATGCCGGCCTTGATGTAGGCGACCATCTGCGTCACCACCGTGCCCCAGCCGTCGTAGAAGCCCATCTCCTCGTGCTTCTTGCGCGTGTCCTCGTTGCCGTGCAGCGCGGTCGCGACATAGCGCGTGCGCTCCGGTCCGAGCGGCGTCAGGTCGAGAATGGCGGTGAAGAACGGGTTGGGCGAGGGGCGCCAGCCTTCGAGCAGCGTGTCGGTGAAGACGAGGCGCTCGTTCTCGACGATCTCGAGATAGCAGCCGCTATTGGTGAACTCCTGTCCCTCAGGCCCGCGCATGACGCTGGTGAAGAGGCCGCCGGGCCGAAGATCGATCGCGCATTGCGTCGTCTGCCACGGCTTCGGACAGAACCAGTGCTTCAGGTGCTCCGGTGTCGTCCACACCTTCCACACCAGCGACACCGGAACGTCGATCTCGCGCTCGAGCACCAGGTCGAGCTTGGGGTCGTGCTTCGCCACAGCGGCCTTCATGTCACTCCGTCCTTTTTCAATTTCAACAGATAGGCGTCGAGCTGGTCGAGCCGCGTCTCCCAGAGACGCCGCTGGCGGGAGAGCCAGTCCTCCGCGACCTTGAGGCGCTCGGAGGCGAGCGTGTAGGTGCGCACGCGGCCCTTCTTCTCGGAGGAGACGAGGCCGCTCGCCTCCAGCACCTTGAGGTGCTCGAGGAAGGAGGGCATCGCCATCCTGTACGGCGCGGCGAGCTCGCTGGCCGAGGCGGGTCTGGCCGAGAGCCGCGCGACGACGTCGCGGCGGGTCGGGTCCGACAGCGCGCGGAAGACGCCGTCGATGATGGCGGCCGTAGGCGGCTTGCGCGCGATTGCGGCGTGGGGAGCGGGCATTGGTGAATGGCCTCGCATGCGGACGGGCGAAACTAGCGCGCCGCCATTACTTAGGTCAAGACCTAAGTAATGGACTACGCGCAGTCCCGGGGTGCGCTATGCTGCCTGGCCAGTGCGGAGGACAACGCGATGACTATGATGCGCCCGGCCGAGACCATCGATTCCTGCGACACGGCGATCGCCATCGCGAAAAACTATCTCGACGCGATGGAGGCGCGCGATCTTGCCCGCGCGAAAACCTTCGTGTCGCCGCAGGCGGTGTTCGTGTTTCCGGGCGGCGCGGAGCGGCAGGACCTCGCGGCGATCGTCGCCGGCTCGGCCACGCGCTACCAGTTCGTCGGCAAGCACGTCGAAGGTTACGATGCGGCCGTGGCGGCGGGAGGCGGCGTCAACGTCTATGTGCGCGGCACGCTGCACGGCCGCTGGCTCGACGGTTCAGCCTTCGCCGGCATCCGCTTCATCGACCGCTTCGAGATTCACGGCGGCCTGATCGTGCGGCAGGACGTCTGGAATGACGCCGGCGAGCTGCGCAATCCGGTGCGGTGAGTTCAGCGCTGTCTGGCAGCATTCCCGTCGTCCTGAGGTGCCGTCGCGAAGCGACGGCCTCGAAGGACATCTGACTCAGAGACCCTTCGAGGCTCGGCGCGTTTCGCGCCGAGCACCTCAGGGTGACGGAAAGGGAAGGATGCGCCTATCGCGGCTTTCGCACCGCGCGCACCTTGCCGCTGGTGCCGCCGCCGCAGAAGAACGTGTCGGACCCGTTCCACTCCAGGCCGGACACGATCAGCCCCGGCGGCATGTCCAGTTGCTCGCGCACCTCGCCGGTCTGCGGATCGATGCGGCGGATGTCGCTCTGCTCGTCCTCCCACGTGCCGTGCCAGAGTTCACCGTCGACCCAGGTGACGCCGGTGACGTGGCGATTGGAATCCAGCGTGCGCAGGATCTCGCCCGTGCCGGGATCGACCTGGTGAATCTTGCGCTTGCGGTGCTGCGCCACCCAGAGCGCGCCTTCCGCCCAGGCCATGCCGGAACAGCCGCCTTCCGGCGCCGGGATGGTGCCGACGATACGGCCGGTTTCCGGGTCGACCTTCTGGATCTTGTCGCCGGAAATCTGGAACAGGTGACTGCCGTCGAAGGCGGTGCCGGCGTGCGAGGGCACGTCGAGCGAGCGCGTCATCTTTCCGTTCGCGGGGTCCATGGCGTTGAGCTTGTCGCCGCACGCGAACCAGACATTGGTGCCGTCATAGCTGACGCCGGCCACGTTCGTGACGTCGGGGAAGGGGCCGTATTCGCGGACGATGTTTGCTGCCGCGCGTTTCATGAGCTCATCCTCTCGTTCGATTGCCTGATGAGCGGACCCTAGTCGCCGGGCATTGCGCCCGTGAGTAACAAGCTTGTCGGGAAACCGACGGCCGGGGGCATCATCCAGCGCCGCGCGCGGGCGCGGCCGACCGATTGCACCTTTCCCGAGGCGCCAAGCGCGTCGAGCGCGCGCTGCACGCTGCGCTGGCTCGAGGCGAGCGCGAGCGCCAGCGCCGAGCTCGACCACGCTTCGCCGTCGGCGAGCAGGGCCAGCACGGCGGCGTGCTCGTCCTCGCCGATCTGCGCGAGCACGACCACGTCGCGTGCCTGAAGCGGCGTCAGCGCAAATCCGTCCGGTGTGGCGTCGATGGTCGCGACGTCCCGCAGCGCCTTGCGCAGGCGGCCGATCTCGACGCGCAGCCGGGCGCGGTGCGACTCGTCGGCATGTTTGGCGCGGAACGCGCGCTTGAGCAGGTCTTCGCGCCAGGCGTCGCCCGGCCAGGCTTCGGCCAGCACGCGCGCGAGCGCGAACAGGACCGGGCGGCTTTCGAGTGCGACCACTACTTTGCCGAAGCGGATGGCGGCGCGGCAGGCGTCGACGACCAGCGCCTTTGAGGTGAGCACGGTCTCGACCTCGTCGAGCCGCAGCAGCCTGTCTTCGCCCTGGGCAATGAGCCGCGCTGCGGGTGCGGTCAGCGTCAATGCCGCCGCCTCGACCTCCGCCACGAGCGGTGCGATGCGTGCCGCGCGCGCAGCCGCTGCGGCGCGTGCAAGAGCGGCCCGCGCCGGTTTTGTCTTCAGGCGTCGCAGCGCGATGCCGGCGACGACCAGATCGTGGGCGGCGCGCAGAGCAGGCGGAAGAGGGGAGGCGTCGAAGCCGTCCATGAGCCGCTCCGCCTCGGCGAGGCTGCCGATCAGGATGAGACGGCGGATGACGAGATGGCGCGCATGCGCCGCGTTGACGCGGTCGCCGCGCGCTTGAAGCGTCGCGCGCGCCGTCGCCAGCGTCTTGACCGGCCAGGCGAGGTCGCGCGACACGAGTGCGATCTCGGCCTCGGCGACGGCGCAGCGCGCCCGCGCCACCGCCTCCTTCGGCCCGAAGGCCTTTGCCGCACGCTTGAGCAGCAGCTTGGCGCGGGCAAGGTCGCCGAGCTGCGCCATGGCGATGCCGCGCAGCGCCAGCGCCGGCGCGTCGTCACGCAGCGCGATGTAGTTGAGCGCGCCGAGCGGATCGCCGGCGGCCAGTCCTCGGGCGGCGGCGGCGATCAGCGAGTCCATTCAATATCCGCCACGTGAAATCCCGCCACACTTGTCACTCCCGGCCTTCAGGCGGCCGGGCCTAAATCTATCCCACGATGAAGGTCCGGCAAGCCGCCGGGCCCGAGAAAGGGAGAACGATATGACCCCGCATACCACCACCTCACGCGACCAATGGCTCGACGCGCGCCGCGATCTGCTCGCCGCCGAGAAGGACCTGACGCGCCGCGCCGACGAGGTCGCGCGGCTGCGCCGGCAACTGCCCTGGGTCCGGGTCGAGAAGCCCTATGTGTTCGAAGGCCCCGACGGCCGTGTGTCGCTCGCCGAGCTGTTCGGCGGCCGCTCGCAGCTCATCGTGCAGCAGTTCATGCTGGCGCCCGGCTGGGAAGCGGGCTGCAAGAGCTGCTCCTACATGGCCGACCACACCGACGGCATGCTGGCGCATCTTGCCGCCCGCGACACGGCGATGGTCGCCGTCTCGCGCGCGCCGCTCGCCGAGATCGCGCGCTTCCGCCGCCGCATGGGCTGGACGTTTCCGTGGGTGTCGTCGAACGGCAACGACTTCAATTACGACTATGGCGTCTCGTTCACGCCGGAAGAGGTCACCGGCGGCGCGCCGAAATACAATTTCGGCAAGCCAGCCTTCCGCGACGAACTGCCGGGCGTCAGCGTCTTCGCGCGGGACGCGGCGGGGCAGGTGTTTCACACCTATTCGACCTACGGCCGCGGCGTCGAGGTGATGATGGGCACGTACCGGATGCTCGACCTGACGCCGAAAGGCCGCGACGAGGGCGACGGCCATCCGATGGCCTGGGTGCGCTATCACGACAGCTACGAGCCGCAAGCGGCGAAGACCGCGGCGTCGTGCTGTTCGGGCCGCGCGTAGCGGAGGCCCGCGATGACCGTGATGCTTCATCACGACGCCTGCGCCGGGAGCGGCCCTGCTCCCGGCGTGGCCGGATGGCTTGCCCTTGCAGCGGCGCCGACCTTCGCGCTGATGGCAGGATGGACCGCGCTGTCGGGCGGGCCGCCGGACATGCTGTGCATGCAGCACGTCTCGTTGTTCACCGGCATGACCGCGATGTATGCGCTGATGAGCGCCTTCCACGCCGCGCCGTGGCTCAGGCTGATCGCGGGCCGGTCCTGACGGACGTCAGACCTGTGTGCAAGGTGACGGCCGGGCTTGTCCCGGCCGCTGCGTGTCTGCTTGTCTTGGCCGGTTGAACGAGAGCCCGGCCATGCCCATCACCATTTACGGCATCAAGAACTGCGACACGATGAAGAAGGCGCGCGCCTTCCTCGACAAGAACAAGGTCGATTATGTCTTCCACGACTACAAGAGCGCGGGGATCGACAAGGACAGGCTCGAGAGCTGGGCGAAGAAGGCCGGCTGGGAGACGCTGCTGAACAAGGCGGGGACCACGTTCAAGAAGCTGCCCGACAAGGACAAGGACGGCCTGACCGAGAAGAAGGCGATCGCGCTGATGCTGGCGCAGCCATCCATGATCAAGCGCCCGGTGCTGGAACTGCCGCGCGGCAAGCTGCTCGTCGGCTTCAAGCCGGACGACTACGCGGCCGCGATAGCCTGACCGCTACTCTGTCTTGATGTCGAGCGGGGCCGCGCCGGCATAGCCGTAGACGTCATAGAGCACGGTGAGGACCTCGGCCGCGATCGCGGCGTCGGCATTGGCGTCGAAGCGATACCGCTTCCAGTAATTGGTGCCGCGGCCGGGATCGGCGTAGCCGAGCGCGTGCAGGCGCGCGAGCCGCGCCGGCGTGATGACGGAGACGAGCGCGGCGGAGCTTTGTGCCGACTGCGCCTCGCAGTAGAGCGCCTCTGCCGATTCCGGGCCACACTGGACGTAGCCGGCGCCGGTATCGAAGATCGCGAACACGTGCTGCGTAGCGTTCCTGCGCAGCCGCGCGATCTCGGCCGCGACGGCGTCCCCGGAGCGCGCGACCAGCGCCGTTGCGCTGTCTGCCGGCGTCGCCGGCTCGGCAATGGAGGCGCAGGTGCGGATACGCCGCATCATCGGATCGTCGTTGACGAGGCCGGCGAGCGGCTGCGTGGGAGCGTTGCGCGGCGGGCAGGGCACGTCCTCGACGAAGGCCGTCGCGCGCTCGAGATCGGCGGGATCGGAGCCATAGGCTTCGTGCAGCGCGCGCACGATTTCAGCGGCGACCTCCTTTGCCGGCGCCGCGGCCGGAAACACGCGCACGTAATTGCCGAAGGCCGCATCGAGCCGCCAGCCGAGCGCGGAAAGCGCATTGGTACGCTCGCGCGTGAGCACGGCGGCGAGCGCGGGCTGCATCGCGGCGCCCGCGGCCTCGCAGCGTATCGCCTTGTCCGGCAGCCGGCGGCATTGAACGTATTTGTTGCCGTCATGAATGGTCGCGTAGCCGACGCGGCCGGGGCGGACGGTCTTCGTGATGGTGTCCAGTGCGGTCTCGACGCGCGCGATCGCCAGAGCAGGACGCGGCCCTTCGGCGGCGCGCGCCGCCGCCAGCGCCAGCAGGGCCCCGAGCCCGATAAAGAGGAACCGCATGAACGTCCCGCGCTTGCGCCGCCGCCCGCATCTTAAGTGGCGGCGTCGGGGCGTAAAGCGCTCTTCAAGCCGGCACAGCGAGCACGGGGCAGGGCGCCTGGCGCAGAACGCGCTCGGTGGTCGAGCCGCGCATCATGTCGAGCACGTTGCGGTGTCCGGCCGTGGCCATGCCGATCAAATCGGCCGGCCAGTCGTTCGCTGCGGCAATGATCGCCTCGACCACGTCACCCTGGCGCAGCGCAACCGGCAGGGTCCGCTCCGGCGCGTCATGACGTGCGACGCGCGGCGCGGTCTTGCCGATGTGCAGAAGGTGTTCCTCCGCGTCCATGCCAACGAGGAGATGGGCAAGTCCCATGATCGCGCCGACCGCCGCCGCCGGCTTCGGCTCGTGGTCGATCGGAATGACGACGTGACGCAGGCGCACCTCGCCGCGCTGCTGATCGACGAAGCCGCGCGCTTTCGCCGGCACGAACAGGGTGGGCGCGCTGGTCTCGCGCGCGAGCTTCTCGGCGACCGATCCGTGCAGCCAGCGCGACGCGCCATGCCGCGCTTCGGTGGCGAGCACCATCAGGTCCGGTTGGTGATCCGCGATGAAACGGCGGACGCCCTCGGCCGGCGCCTGCGGTTCGAGGTCGACCTTGGCGATGCCGATGCCGAGCTTGGCCTGCACCGCCTGCGGCGGCTCGTTGGCGCTCATCAGGCCCCAGCGCGCCAGCGTCTCGCGCACATGCGGGAAGTCCATGACGTCGCTCTCCTGTCCGGAGGCGACATGCAGGAGATAGAGCTTCGCCTTGGCGGCGAGCGCGATGCGCAGCGCATGGACGAAAGCCTCGCTGCTGGCGTCGGAGAAATCGGTCGGGTGGAGGATGGTGCGGAATTGCATGGGCGATGAAATGCCCGAGATCTCGCGCGGGAGCGTTGCGGAAAATCAAGCTGTTGGCGCGGGCCGGTCGTGCCGCCAGGCCTGCATTCAGGCGGGGGAACCAGCGCCGGCCCCTTGATCCTGAAGGCTTTCTTTGCCACATGCGACGGATGCACATGCCGCTGCCCGCCGATTCCGTCGCCCTGACGCCGCTCGCCGCCGAGGTCGAGCGCCGGCGGACCTTCGCGATCATCTCGCACCCGGACGCGGGCAAGACGACGCTGACCGAAAAGCTCCTGCTGTTCGGGGGCGCCATCAATCTCGCCGGTCAGGTCAAGGCCAAGCGCGACCGCCGTTCCACCCGCTCGGACTGGATGGCGATCGAGCGCGAGCGCGGAATTTCGGTCGTCACCTCGGTGATGACCTTCGATTATGACGGCCGCGTCTTCAACCTGCTCGATACGCCGGGCCACGAGGACTTCTCGGAAGACACGTACCGCACGCTGACCGCGGTCGATTCCGCGGTGATGGTGATCGACGCCGCCAAGGGCATCGAGGCGCGCACGCGCAAGCTGTTCGAGGTGTGCCGTCTGCGCGACATCCCCATCGTCACCTTCATCAACAAGATGGACCGCGAGGCGCGCGACCCGTTCGAAATCCTCGACGAGATCGAGAAGACGCTGGCGCTCGACACGACGCCGATGACCTGGCCGATCGGGCAGGGCCGCGACTTCGCCGGCACCTAC
>DASTGR010000202.1:0-11791 GCA_035718885.1 Pseudolabrys sp.
TCGCTGCGCATGGACAAGATCACCGTCGGAGGGACCGCCTGATGGCGAGCACGGACGAGTCCGCGCCCGCGTCGCGCGTGAAGGGCTGGGCCAGGAGCATCGTCGACATCGTGGCCATCGTCGCCATCGTGATGGCGGCGAAGACGGCGATCGCCGAGCCGTTCTACGTGCCGTCGGGCTCGATGGAGCCGACCCTGCAGATCGGCGACGAGTTGCTCGCGACCAAATATCCGTACGGCTATTCGACCGCCTCGCTGCCGGGCTTCTTCACGCTGCCGCAGAGCGGCCGCGTGTTCGGCGATCTGCCCAAGCACGGCGACGTCGTCGTGTTCCGCTGGCCGGGTGACCGCTCGCAGGTCTGGGTCAAGCGCGTCATCGGCCTGCCGGGCGACAAGGTCGCGCTGCGCGACGGCCGCGTCATCATCAACGGCACGCCGGTCGGCCTCAAGGCCGACGGATCGGGCCAGTCGGAAAACGAGGACGGCGGCCGCACATCGGCCGCGCGCTACGTCGAGACGCTGCCGGGCGGCAAGCAGCACGTCATCTTCAAGCTGACGCCGTCGGAGCCGCTCGACAACATGGCCGAGATCACGGTGCCGCCGGGCCGCCTGTTCGTCATGGGCGACAACCGCGACAACTCCGCCGACAGCCGCGTGCCCTTGCGCGACGGCGGCGTCGGCCTTCTGCCGGTGAGCGATCTCGTGGGCCGCGTCGACGCGGTCGTCGGCTCGTGGGACCTCGGCATGAAGCACCAGCCGATCTGGACCTGGCCGTCAGGCTTGCGGCTGTCGCGGTTCTTCACCGCAGTGAATTAGGGCTTCAGCAAAATCTTCCCGAAGTGCTTGTTGGCGCGCATGTACTCTTGCGCCGCCTTCGCCTCGGCGAGCGGGAAGACCCTGTCGATCGGCAGGGTGAGCTTCCTCGCCTTCACCGCGTCGGCGAGGTCGGCCCACATCGCGCGCGTCTCCTCGCGCAATTCGTCGACCGAGCGCGTGCGGTGCGTCACGCCGATATAGGCGATGCGCCGGTTGGCGTGCAGGTCGAAATCGAACTCCGCCTTGCCGCCGCCGAGGCGGCCGACATTGACGATGCGGCCGAGGATCGCGGTCGCCCGCATGCTGGCGTTCATCAGCGCGCCCGAGACCTGATCGATCATCAGGTTCACGCCGGCGCCGCCGGTCGCCTCGAGCACGAGGTCCGGCCATTTCGGATCGCTCGTGTCGACCGCCAGATCGGCGCCGAACTCCTTCAGCCGCGCGCGGCGGCCCGCATTTGTCGACGTGCCGATGACGATCTTGGCGCCGAGCAATTTGGCGATCTGCATCGCCATCAGCCCGACACCGGAGCTCGCGCCCTGGATAAGCACGCTCTCGCCGCGCTTGAGACGGCCATTGGTGACGAGCGCGTCGTGCATCGTGCCGAGCGCGACCGGCAGCGTCGCCGCATCCTCGAAGCTTATGTCCGCGGGCATCGGCACGACCCGGCCCCAGTCGGCGACCGCATATTCTGCGTAGCCGCCAGAGCCGGCGCACATCACGCGATCGCCCGGCTTGAAGCCGCCCTTCACCTCGGATCCGACCTCGACGACTTCGCCCGCCCAGTCGATGCCCACCGTGCCGCCGACGGAGCCGTGCCCGCCCGAACCGCGCGAGGCGGCGAGATCGGCGCGGTTCAGGCCCGCCGCCTTCACCCGCACCAGGATCTGGAACGGCTGCGGTTTGGGCTGCGGGATATCGCGCAGTTCGAGTCCGTTCTCCGTCGCGACGCCCGCCTTCATGCAATGTCTCCTGTTTCCGCTACCGCACGACGCCCGAGATACAGCACGGCTTGTGCCGCGGCCGCGTGATTTTCGCTTTCAGATAGCAGCGCGGCGCGACGCTGATATAGCCCGGGCGCACATAGGTCCAGGCGCGGCATTTGTCGTCGGCGTCGCATGCCGCGCGGCAGGCGGCGCCCTCAGGGTCGGGCTCCTTGAGCTCGAACCAGCGCAGGTCGCCGCCGGTGCGGTCGATCGAATACTCGACCGGTCCATGGGCCGGCTCGATGACGCCGGCACCGCGAACACCCGATACGCAGCATTTGGCCTCGACCCGCGGCGTGACCTTGTTCTTCAGCCAGCAGACCGACACCGCATTCTCGGTTCGAGGATATGAAAAGCTCCAGGCGTGACAGCGCGCGTCGCGCTCGCAACGTGCGGCGCAGACCGCCGGATCGCCCGACTTGATCTCGAATTTGAGGTAGTCGCCGCCGCGGCGGTCGTAGCCGCTCTGCGCCTGGGCGGCCAGCGACGGCAGCAACAGCCCAAGCGCGACGACCAGTCCGATGAGACTCCGCATCCGCGCCGCCACTTCCTCAGCCGCCCCTTCAGTCATGCTAACGCATTCGACGCCGCTTTGCAGGTGCAGCATGACACAAACACGCGAGCAGGCCACAATCCCGCGCAACGAGCAGAGGGGGAACGCCGGGGCGTCCTTTTGCCCGCGCCAACGGCCGCAAGGCCCGGCACGGGCGCGCCGCCTGTCATTCGCGATCAGATGCGACAGAGTGAACAGAGTGAGAAGAGTGTGAAGGCGGGAGCGCGCCTGCGTGCGCGCATTGCGGCGGCGTCGCCCTACGACATCGCCACGACCGCGCTCATCGTTGCCCTCCTCGTCCTCGCCCTGCTGACCTACGGCTCCTACGCGGTCTCGAATGATGAGCCGGTGCAGCAGCGATACGGCGAACTGATCATAAATTATTTCCGAAGCGGCTTCGCCGACACGTCGGTCTTTCACTACGTCAATCTCTATCTCTACGGCGGGTTGTTCGACGTCGTCGCGACCGCGATCGAGCGGCTATTGCCCTTCCTCGACCCCTATGACGTGCGGCACGTCCTCTGCGCGCTGACCGGCATCGCCGGCATCGGCGCCGCCTACGCCATCGCCCGCCGGGTCGCCGGTCCGCGGGCCGGCGCGATGGCGGCCTTCATGCTCGCCGCCTGCGGACCGTGGTACGGCACCATGTTCAACCACACGAAGGACATACCCTTCGCGGCGGCGATGACCGGCGCCGCCTATTTCCTCCTTCGCGCCATGCACGGTCTGCCGCGACCGCGGCCGCGGCACGTCTTGGCCTTCGGCCTGCTGCTCGGCGCCGCGCTCGGCATGCGCGTCCTGGGCCTGCTCATGATCGGCTATACCGGGCTCGCGATTGTGACAGCGCTCCGGCACGCCGACGCTGCGGCACCCCGCGACCGCCTCGCCTTCTTCGCGCAATCGGCCATCGCGCTGACGCCGGCCTTCATCGTCGCTTATGCACTGATGATTGCGGCGTGGCCGTGGTCGGCGCTGGCACCGCTCAATCCCGTGCGCGGGCTCGTCGATTTCGGGCAATTCCACTACAGCATCGACACGTTGCTCGCCGGCCAAGTTTACACCATGGACCAGGTGCCGCGCTGGTACGTGCCGCTCTATCTGCTCATCAGGATGCCGCTGATCATTCTGGCGGGCGCCGCGCTATCGCTCCTGTGCTTGGCGCGCCACGATAAGACGCGCCCGTGGCGCCGCGCGGATGTCGCGCTGATCCTGTTCATGGCGCTGTTTCCGGTGGCCTGCGAAGTCGCGGACCGCGGACCGGCCTTCACCGGCATGCGCCATTTCACCTTCGTCGTGCCGTTATTCGCGGTGCTTGCGGGCATCGGCTTCGACTGGCTGATGCTGCCGCGCGGCAGGCGTTTTCGCTTCATCGCCGCCGGCGCGGCCATGGCTGTGCTCGTCGCGCTTGTCTCGAATACGGTGCTGCTCGTGCGCCTGCACCCGTACCAGTATCTCTACTACAATCCCCTGGTCGGCGGTCTCGAAGGCGCGCAACGGCAGTTCGCCACCGATTACTGGGTGAACATGATGCCGGAGGCGGTCGACCATCTCGAAGGCTATGTCGGCAAGCTCGACGGTCCGGGGCACCTCTCGCATCGCTACACGGTCGCGGTGTGCGGGGAACGGGCTTCGTTCGAGAACGAAGTTCGCGATCATCCCGAACTGCAATGGACTGCCAACTGGAAGACCGCCGACTTCTTCATCGCGCCGACGCACATGAATTGCGACCGTGCCGACGACGGTGCGGTGATCGCGAAGATATCGCGGCTCGGTGTGCTGATTGGCGTGGTCAAGGACCGCCGCGCGCTGGCGCAGCAGGCAGCGCACCGTAACTAGCGATCAAAAAGAAAGCGCCCGCCAGAGGGGCTGGCGGGCGCTGGATCCGGACGCGAGAGGGGATTTTCGCATGTATCCCGGATCGGAACGGCCGATGAGAGGGGTCGGCCGTTTTGGTGAAATCAGATCGTCTGCTGCGACGGCCGGTTGGTCGCCGGACGCGCGAAGCCCTTCTCGGCCTCCTCGCGCATCAGCGCACGCCCCCAGCGGCGTTCCAGCGCGCGTTCACGAAGCAAGGCCGTGGGATCTTCCCAGAACGGCTCCGAGAAGGCGTCGCTGACGTCCGAGCGGCTGATGCCGATGTCGGCGAGCATGCGGCGGTCGAGACCGGCAAGCGCCGCCGCTTCCCGGCGGTGGCGACGGGCGCGCGCAATCGCTTTGACCCAGTAGGACACCATCGCCACGAGGGAAGCGAAGGCCCGGACCAGCGTCGAGCCGGCAACGGGGATGACTGGGTATTGCGCGCTCATCGTCGTTCTCCTTGCGGTGCGTTCGGCGTCCTTGCCGCCCTATCTGTTCGAGCCCGGGGTCCGCAGCCACCCGATAGCCCCACCCGATTCCCATCGGGTACGGACGCTGCTATGCGCCTCCCCTATTGATTAGTGAAACGAATGTTTTTAATCTGATCGATAAGAGCCGATGATGTGGCGCCGGGCTGATGGAAAGCCTCGGCAGATCAGGACCTTGACCATGACCGCCCTTCTCGACGTCGACCAGCTTCGCACCTTCATCGCCATTGCGGAGACCGGCAGTTTCACCCGCGCGGCCGAGGTCGTGCACAAGACCCAGTCCGCCGTGTCGATGCAGATGAAGCGTCTCGAAGAGCGGATCGAGCGGCCGATCTTCGCGCGCGACGGCCGCGCCTCGAAGCTCACCGAGGACGGGCAGCGCCTGCTCGATTACGCGCGGCGCATCGTCAATCTCAACATGGAAACGATGGCCGCCTTCTCCGACGCGGCGCTGTCGGGACGCGTGCGCCTCGGCGTGCCTGACGATTATGCCGACCGCTATCTGCCGGAGATCATGGCGCGCTTCTCGCGCGGCTATCCGGCGGTCGAGCTCACCGTCATTTGCGAGCCGTCGGTCGATCTGCTCGAACGCATCGACGCGAACGAGATCGACCTCGCCATCGTCACCAACTGCGAATCGAAGCGCGCGGCCGAGACCTTCCGCCGCGAGCGGCTTTTGTGGGTGACTTCGAACCGCCACGCCACGCACACCGAGGAGCGCGTGCCGCTCGCGCTGGGACGGCCGACCTGCTCGTGGCGGCGCAGCGCCATCGAGCGGATGGAGTCGGTCGGCCGGCCGTTCCGCGTGCTCTATTCGAGCTCGAATGCCGGCGCCGTCGCGGCCGCGGTCCTGGCTGGACTTGCAATATCGGTATTGCCGGAATCCGGTTTGCGGCCGGGCATGCGCGTGCTCACCGCGGGCGACGGCTTCCCGGAACTGCCCGGCTGCCGCATCGGCCTCGTGCGCAATTCGCACGAATCGTCCGCGCTCGCCGATGCGCTGGCGGAGCACATCGTCTCGTCGCTGGACAATTTGTCGGAAGCGCAGGCGGCGGAGTAGCTATTTGCGCAGGACGAGCAGGTTTCCCACGAGCACGGCGGCAAGCCCGGCGACGGCGAGCACGCTCCAGCGGTAATTCTCGGCGAAGGTCGAGGCGATGAGCGCGATCACCGGATACATGACGGTCGAGTATCCCGCGCGTGCCGCGCCGATGCGGCCGAGCAGCGTGAAATAGACGCCGAAGGCGACGACCGAGCCCAGCACCGAAAGATAGACGAGCCCGCCGAGATAGGTCGCGCTCCACTCCACCGCGAAGCGTTCGCCGCGCAGAAGCGCGACCAGCGCCATCACGACGACGCCGTAGGCCATGCCCCAGCCGATGGTCGCGAAGACCGGCAGGCCTTTGCGCTGCGCCGCGAGCGACAGCATGTTGCCGAGACAGAAGCACAGAGTGCCGCCGAGCGAAAGCGCGAGACCGAGCAACACTCCGCCTTCGAGCCGCAGGCCGCCGAGCTCCGGATAGAACATCAGCGCCACGCCGAGTACCCCGAAGGCGGCGCCGACGAGGACACGGCTCTCGATGCGCGTGCCGAAGATCAGGTTGCCCAGCACGACATTGCCGATGGCCGCGAGCGAGAACACGATCGACAGAAGCCCGGACGCGATGGTGAGGCCGGCATAGTAGAACAGCGCGTAGTTGGTCGAGAAGATCGCGGCGCCGAGCGCGGCGAAGTGCACGTGGTCCGGGAGGCCGAAGACCAGCCGCTCGCCGCGCCAGGCGGCGAAGGCGAGCATCAGCGGCGCCGCGATGGCGAAGCGCCAGACGATCGACACTTCCGGCGCGATCTCGCCGACCTGGTAGTGCAGCGCGATCCAGGACAGGCCCCACACCAGTACCGCGGTCGCATAGAGCGCATAGTCGAGCGGCGCGAATGCGCGCGGCCGGGCGGATGATTTCGAGGCGACGGACATCGCGCGCGATCTAACACAATTCCGCAGAAATCGCGCCCAGCACGCGCACAAGATCGGCCGGCGCGAGTTCGACCTGTAGACCACGACGGCCGCCATTGCAGACGATCTTCGGAACCGTCAACGCAGCCTGCTCGACGAAGACGCGCACGCGCTTTTTCTGGCCGAACGGCGAGATGCCGCCGACGTGATAACCGGTGATGCGTTCGGCCTCGGCCGCGCCGAGCATGCCTGCGCTCTTGGCGCCGGCCGCGCCGGCGAGCTTCTTCAGATTCACCTCGCGGTCGGACGGCGCCAGCACGCAGACGATCTCGTCGCCGGCCTTTGCCATGAGCGTCTTCAGGAGCCGCGCCGGATCGATGGCGAGCGCTTCCGCCGCCTGCATGCCGATGCGCTCGGCGTTCGGGTCATAGTCGTATTCGTGCAGGGCGAAAGAGACGCCGGCTTTCTGCAAGGTGAGTGTGGCGGGCGTGGATTTGGCCATGTCTCTTCCTTCACCTCTCCCCGCATTGCGGGGAGAGGTCGACACGCGAGCGACAGCGAGGCGTGTCGGGTGAGGGGCGAGCCACGGCAGCACAACGAACGCCCCTCACCCGGCTCGCACCTACGGTGCTCGCCACCCTCTCCCCGCAAGCGGGGCGAGGGAAGAAAGCTAATAGGCGTATTCCGTGAACAGAGGATCGACCGAGCCGTTCCACTCGTTGAAATACTTCTCGAGCAGTTCCTCGGCCGGCGTGATGCCGCGGGCGATCGACTCTTCGAGCGGACGCAGGTAGCGCGTCTCGTCGCGGCCGTTGCGGTCGAGCCGCTGGCGCTTCTGGAGGCCGCGCCGGGCGAGGCGCAAGGTCTCCTGCGCCAGCGTCAGCACATTGGTCTTGCGGATCTCGGCGCGGAAGCCGCGCTGCGGAACGGTGTCGCGTAGCGTCTGCCGTTCTTCCGCGGTCCAGTCCTTGACCATGTCCCAGCAGGCGTCGAGCGCCTCCTCGTCGTAAAGCAGGCCGACCCAGTAGGCCGACAGCGACGGCAGGCGCCGCCACGGGCCTGCGTCCTCGCCGCGCATCTCGAGATAGCGCTTGAGCCGCACTTCCGGAAAGATCGTCGAGAGGTGATTGGCCCAGTCGGAGATCGTCGGCCGCTCGCCGGGCATGACGTCGAGCTTGCCCGCGAAGAAGTCGCGGAACGATTTGCCCGACACGTCGATATAAGTGTCGCCGCGCTTGACGAAATACATCGGCACGTCGAGCGCGTAATCGACGTAACGTTCGAAGCCCATGCCGTCCTCGAACGCCCAGGGCAGCATGCCCGAGCGCTGCTTGTCGGTGTCGGTCCAGATCTGCGAGCGCATCGACAGGAAGCCGTTTGGCTTGCCCTCGGTGAACGGCGAATTGGCGAACAGCGCGGTGGCGACCGGTTGGAGCGCGAGCGACACGCGCAGCTTCCTGACCATGTCGGCTTCGCTGGAGAAATCGAGGTTCGCCTGCACCGTGCAGGTCCGGTACATCATGTCGAGGCCGTAGCTGCCGACCTTCGGCATGTAGTTCGTCATGATCTTGTAGCGGCCCTTCGGCATCTTCGGCATGTCGGCGCGGCTCCAATTGGGAGTCATGCCGAGACCGAGGAAGCCGATGCCCAGAGGCTTCGCCACCTCGCGCACCTGCGCGAGGTGCGCGAACAATTCCGATGCCGTCTGATGCACGCTGTCGACCGGCGCGCCGGACAGCTCGAACTGGCCGCCCGGCTCGAGCGAGATGGCGCCGCCGCCGGTGACGTCGAACATGCCGATGATGTTCTCGCCTTCCATGATCGGGTCCCACCCGAGCAGGCCATGCATGCCCTCGAGCAGTGCGCGGATCGAGCGCCGTCCGGAATAGGGCACAGGCCGGTTGTCTTCGATCAGGAAGGCGAACTTTTCGTGCTCGGTGCCGACGCGGAATTGCGACTTCGGCTTGCATCCCGCTTCGAACCACGCGACGAGCTCGTCGCGGGTCGCGATGGGTGTCATGTCGATCTGGTCGCGCGCCATAAAGGGGTCTCGGGAAAAAGGGTCGCGACCTTAAACATGGGAAGGGTGAAAGGGCAATGCGAGACGGCTCAGACCGGCGCGCCATGCTTGACAGCTATGACGGGCCAGAGCTGACGCGCGGCCGCAACCGCCAGCAGCGCCCCGATCATTTGGGCCAGGATGAAAGCCGGCACGCCGGCGGGCGCGATGCCGGCGAAGGTGTCCGACAGCGCCCGCGCCACCGTCACCGCCGGGTTGGCGAAGGACGTCGATGCGGTGAACCAGTAGGCCGCGGTGATGTACAGCCCGACCGCGTAAGGCACGGCCGCCGGCGCGCGCGCGGCGCAGCCGAAGATGGTCAGGAGAAGGCCGAAGGTCGCGACCACCTCGGCGAAGCCCTGCGGCAGGCCCACGCGTGCATGCGTCGACACCTGGAAAATGGGCAGATCAAACATGGCGTGCGCGGCAAGGACACCGACGATCGCGCCCGCGACCTGCGCGACGATGTAGGCGGCGACCTCCGACCACGAGAACATGCCGCTCAACGCGCAGGCGATCGTGACCGCCGGATTGAAATGCGCGCCCGACACCGCCCCGAAGATCAGGATCAGCACGACCAGGATCGCGCCGGTCGGCAACGTATTGCCGAGCAGCGCCAGCGCGACATTGCCGCCGGAAAGGCGCTCGCCCATCACGCCCGAGCCGATAACCGTCGCGAGCAGGAACGCGGTGCCGAGCGCTTCGGCGCACAGGCGGCGCGGGAGTGGATCGGACATCAGTTTGCCTTCGCCATAGCCGTCGCGCCATCGCCGGCGCCGATGTCCTTCAAGCGCCGCGTCAGCACCATGTTGTCGAGCTTGTCGATCGGCAGCGCGAGAAACAATTCGATGCGCCGCTCGAGCATGCGATAGGCGTCGTTGAAGGCCGCGGCGATCTCGGCCTCGCTGCCTTCCGCCGCCGCCGGATCGGGAATGCCCCAATGCGCCGTCATCGGTTGGCCCGGCCAGAACGGGCAAGCTTCGCCCGCGGCGTTGTCGCAGACCGTAAACACGAAATCGAGCTCGGGCGCGCCGGCGACGGCGAACTCGCTCCACGATTTGGAGCGCAGCTGCGACGTGTCGTGGCCGAGATGGCGCAGCAGATCGAGCGTGTGCGGATTGACGTGGTGTTTCGGCTGGCTGCCGGCGCTGAAGGCGCGGAAGCGGCCCTTACCCGCGCGATTGAGGATCACCTCTGCGAGGATCGAACGCGCCGAATTGCCGGTGCAGAGAAAGAGAACGTTGTAGATTTTGTCAGGCATCGGCGCGCTCGTTATTCGTCGCGCAGCACGCGGCGTTGTATTGCTCGACCACAGGCGCGCAAATTTCCGGACGCCCGCCGCAGCAGTCGCCCATCAGGAAGCCGACGAGACCGCGCAGTCCATCGAGATCGGCGCGATGACTCATGACGCGGCCCTCGCGCGCCACGGTGACCAGCCCCGCGCGCGTGAGCGCTGCGAGATGAGTCGACATGGTGTTGTGCGGCACCTTGCAGGCGGCGGCGATCTCGCCCGCCGGCAACCCGTCCGGATGCGCGGCGACGAGCTTGCGGAAGGCCTTCAGCCGCGTCGGCTGCGCCAAGGCGGCGAAGGCGGATTGCGCTTTTCTGGCGTCCATATGTCGAGACATATCGACATGATGTGACAGACGGATGACCGGGGCAAGCGGCGATCGCGTCACGAGGCATGACTCGGCGCCCGTGTTCTTTGGTCGGCCCCGGGAAGGCCGGTCCCTTTTTCCTTTTCCCCAAACGGGGAATGGAGCGCCGGGAGGCGCCAGGAGGGCTGTGCTAGGCCCTCCTCGGGACCGCCCAAGTGCGGGGCGGTCCGCGCGCCTGGATAGGGCGCGCGCACTCCATGACGCGGAGTGCGGCGCCTCCCGGCGCTCCACATGACCGGCCTTCACGCGAATCGCGTAAAGGGCGGCCGCGGCGCCATTGTCGGGCGCCGGTCCCTCCCAAGATCGTGCGGCGCGTCATGACGGCGCCGGACGGGCTCGCAAGCGACGTACGCCATAAATCATATACAAGGACTATTGTCAATAGATCTTTGATGGTTCCCAATTTGTTCTTTTGCCCCGGATGCTCTAAAGACGATCCACCAAGGACCCGGAATGCCCCAGTTCACCCCGCATCAGGACGACGCCCTCAAGGCGGTCGCCGATTGGCTCAAGGCCAAGCCCGGCAGCGGCGCAACGCCACCGATCTTCCGCCTGTTCGGCTATGCCGGCACCGGCAAGACCACGCTGGCGCGCCATATCGCCGACGGCGTCGACGGCGAGGTGAAATACGCCGCCTTCACCGGAAAGGCGGCCAGCGTCATGCGCGGCAAGGGCTGCCACGGCGCCTCCACCATCCATTCGCTGATCTACCGCACGCGCGAGAGCGGCGACGAGATCCCGAACTTCGACCTGTGGGACGAGGCGCCGGCCTCGAAGGCCGAGCTCATCATCATCGACGAATGCTCGATGGTCGATCCGGAGCTCGGAAAGGATTTGTTGTCGTTCGGCGTGCCGCTCCTCGTGCTCGGCGATCCGGCGCAATTGCCGCCGATCCAGGGCGGCGGCTTCTTCACCGAGGCCGAGCCGGACGTCATGCTCACCGAGGTGCACCGGCAGGCGCAGGACGATCCGATCGTGCGGCTGTCGATGGACATTCGTGCAGGGGAATATCTCGAGCCCGGCCGCTACGGCGAGACGGAAGTGGTCGCCAAGAGCGATCTCGATCCACAGCGTGTGCTCGACGCCGACCAGGTGCTGGTCGGGCGCAACGCAACGCGGCGCGCCTACAACAACCGCATGCGCGAGCGGCGCGGCTTCGAGGGCGAACTGCCGTCGGCCGGCGACAAGCTGGTGTGCCTGCGCAACAACCGCAAGAAGGGATTGTTCAACGGCGGCCTGTGGACGGTGAAGGATCGCGGCGGCCGCGCCAAGGCGGCCAAGAGCGGCATCATGACGATGCATTTGTTGCCGGACGACGAGACGGCGCGGCGCGGCGTCAAGGTGTCGGTGCGGCCGGAGTGCTTCACCGGCGGGCTCGAGGCGCTCGACTGGCAGCGGCGCAAGCCCTACGACGAGTTCGACTA
>DASTGR010000203.1:0-8580 GCA_035718885.1 Pseudolabrys sp.
GCCTCTTCCACCTTGGTCTCGCCGAGCGCCGCCTTGAAGTTGGCGATGTCGCGCGTCAGCTCGTCATTGCCGACGTAAGCGATCGGCCCGGTGCAGATCGCCTCCATCGTCGTCGACACCGCTTCCTTGGCGTCGAGCTCGGCGTAGAACTCGTTGAACTTGGTGCGGTCGGCGCCGCGCTTGAACGGATTGGCGGCCTCGTCCTTGATCGGCCGGCGCGTGAAGCCCGAGAGCCGCGTCAGCGCGTACTGCGCCCAGGAAATCGACTTGCCGAACTCGCCGTCGGACACGACGTCGATGCCGGCTTGGCCCTGGCGGCGCACGACCTCGGCGACCGAACGCTTGAGACAGGCCTGGAAGCCCGCTTCGTCATAGGGCTTGCCGCTCTGGCGCGCGCGCAGGAAGTCCTGCAAATCCGCCGGCCGTATCAGGCTGCCGACATGGGTGGTGAGGATGCGGTCGGTCGAGTGTTTCATGGCCGCATCGCTTAAGGGAGCACGCGGCGAAAGGCAATCCGTGGGCGATGGTGGGCGACGCTCTGCGTGTCCCGGGCGCAGCGCAGCACCATAGCTGACGCGCAGCGTCAGCGTTCTTACGGCCGCCGGAGGCGGCCTATGGTGATGCGCTGCAGAACCGGGACCGTCAAAAACTCGGAGCTTGGGACGGCCCCGGATCTGCGGCGCATCGTTCGCTTCGCTCACGCTGCACCGCGTCCGGGGAAAGCGCCCTACCCCTTCACCACGCCGATGAAGCTCTCGAGCTTCACCGGATCGTCGCGCAAGGCCGCGCTCGGTCCGTCATAGACGATGCGGCCGCGATCCATGACCACCGCGCGCGGCGCGATCGACAGCGCGAGACGCGAGTTCTGCTCGACCACGATCATCGCCAGTTCGCCGGCCGCGGCGAGACGCTTGATGGCGCGCGCGAGCTCCTCGACGATCACCGGCGCGAGGCCCTCCGACGGCTCGTCCATCAGCAGCACCGACGGATTGCCGATCAGCGCGCGGCCGATCGCCAGCATCTGCTGCTCGCCGCCGGACAGTTGGTTGCCCATGTTGCCGGCACGCTCGCCGAGCCGCGGAAACAGGTCGCAGACCGTCTCGTAGGTCCAGAACCCGGGCCGCGCGGCGACTTCGAGGTTCTCGCGCAAGGTCAGCGACGGGAAGATCTCGCGCTCCTGCGGCACGTAGCCGAGACCGAGATGGACGCGGCGGTAGGTGACGATGGTGGAGACGTCCTTGCCGTGCAACAGGACGCGGCCGCCGTGCAGGCTGGTGTGACCCATCGCGGTGGCGAGCAGCGTCGACTTGCCGACGCCGTTGCGGCCGATGATCGACACGGTCTCGCCCGGGGCAAGCGCAAAGCGCACGTCCTCGAGCACGACGGTCTCGCCGTATCCGGCGCGCACATTGTCGAATTGAAGCGCCGGCTCAGCCATGGTCATGCGCCTCGCCGAGATACACTTCCCGCACCTTTTCGTTGCTGCGGATCTCCTCCGGCGTGCCCTTGGTGAAGACCGCGCCCGCCACCAGCACCGTGATCTCCCGCGCAAAGCGGAACACGACGTCCATATCGTGCTCGATGATCAGCACCGCGATGTCGGGATCGAGGGAAGCGACGACGTCGAGAATGAGATGTGTCTCGGACGACGGCACGCCCGCCGCGGGCTCGTCGAGCAGCAGGACGCGGGGCTTCTGCGCCAGCGCCATGGCGATCTCGACCAACCGCTGGCGGCCGTACGGCAATTCGCGCACGAGCTTCAACGCATCGTCGACCAGCCGCAACGCCTCGAGATGGTCGAGCGCCTCGTCGATCACCGCGCGCTTGGCGCCGGCCGAGCGCCACATATTGTTGCAGTTGCCGTCGCGCTCGCCGATCGTCATGCACAGGTTTTCGAGCACGGTCAGGCCGCGGAAGAGCTGGTTGATCTGGAACGTGCGCGCGAGCCCTCGCCGCGCCCGCTCGGCCTGCGACCACGACGTGATGTCCACGCCGTCGAGCGCCACCTGCCCTGACGACGGCTTGAGCACGCCGGTGATCAGGTTGACGAGCGTCGTCTTGCCGGCGCCGTTCGGCCCGATCAGCGCGTGCCGCGCGCCCTTCGCCAGCTCCAGCCCGACGTCGCGCGTGACGTGCAGCGCGCCGAAGCTGCGATTGAGACCCTTGACCTCGAGCGCGGGGCTCATTGCGGCGGCCTCCGCTTGAGGCCGATGCGTTCGGCGAAGCCCAGCAGCCCTCTCGGCGCGAACAGGACCGCGAGCACGAGCAGGAGGCCGATGCCGAACTGCCAGAAGGCGGGGCTCAGCTTGGAGAGCTTGTCCTCGAAGATCATGTAGACCGCGGCGCCGATGAAGGCGCCGTAGAGACGCCCGGTGCCGCCGAGGATGAGCATCACCATGACCTTGGCCGAGGCGTCGAAATCGAACACCGTCAGGGTCACGTAGGCGTTGGTCTGGGTGAACAGCGCCCCCGCCATGCCGGCGATCGCGGCCGAGATCGCATAGACCGTGACCAAGCGCCGGTGCACGGGCGAGCCGATCGAGTGCATCCGTCGCACGTTCTCGCGGATGCCGGTCAGCGCCTGCCCGAACGGCGAATAGACGATGCGGCGGATGAAGAAGAACACGACCGCAAGCACTGCGAGCGCGTACCAGTACGCGGTGTGGCCGTAGAGGTCGTATTGGAAATGGCCGAGCAGCGGATCGAAGGTCAGACCCGGCAGGCCGTCATAGCCGCCGGTGAAGTCCGAGCGGATGTTGCCCGCCTCCTGCAACATGGCGGCGAAGGCGATGGTCAGCATCAGCAACGTGAGGCCGCGATAGCGCAGGATGAACCAGCCGACGATGATGCCGACGGCGCCTGCGATGATGCCGGCGGCGAGGACGCCGCTGACCGGCTCGCTCCAGCCGAGCTTCATCGAGGCGAGCGCCACCGTATAGGCGCCGACGCCGAAGAAGGCGGCATGGCCCAGCGTGACGATGCCGGCATAGCCGAGGATCAGGTCGAGCGAGAGCGCGAACATGATCATGATCACGACCTGGCTGCCGAACGTCATCCGGTCGGGGAAGACGAAGAAGCAGACGATCGCGATCAGCCAGGGCAGCGCCTCGGGCCAGCGCAGATAGTGGCGGCGCAGCAGATACTCGGCGGCGCGGTCGCGGGCGGCGGTGGCGCCGGTCACCGCTCCTGTCGGTTCACTCGCGGCCATAGAATCCCGCCGGCTTGATCAGGAGAACGACGACGGTGATGGCGTAGATGAAGAAGTTGCCGGCCTGCGGGTAAACATATTTGCCGCCGGTGTCGATGATGCCGATGACGAGCGCGGCGAGTAGCGTGCCTTTGAGGCTGCCGAGCCCGCCGACCGCGACCACGATGAGGAACAGGACGAGATAGAGCACGGCGAATGACGGCGTCAGCCCAAACAGCTGGATGGCGAACCCGCCGCCGAGCGCGGCAAGGCCGGAGCCGAGTGCGAAAGTGAGCGTGAACAGTCGGTCGACATTGATGCCGACCGACTCCGCCATGCGCCGGTTGTCGACCGCCGCGCGGATCTTGGCGCCAATATTGGTGCGTTCGAAGGCGTACCAGAGGATGGTGATCAGGACCGCGCCGATCAGGATGAGGAAGGCGCGATAGCTCGGGAACGAGCGGAAGCCGAGATTGACGTCGCCTTCGAGCCAGGACGGCAGCGGCACCGACTTCGGGATCGGCCCGTAGAAATAGGTGAAGGCGGCGATCGCCATGAAGGCGAGACCGATGGTCAGCAGCACCTGTTCGAGATCGGTCGACTTGTAGAGGCGGCGATAGAGCCCGCGCTCGAACGGCACGCTTGCCGCCGCAATGACGACGGCCGAGACCAAAAGCGAGGGAACGAAGCCGAGACCGAGCGATCGCGTCAGCGATACGACGATGTAGCCGCCGGCCATGGCGAAGGCGCCATGCGCGAGGTTGACGAAGCCCATCAGCCCCATCGTGACCGACAGGCCGACGGAGGTGATGAACAGGAACATGGCGTACGCCAGGCCGTCGAACAAAATGCTGACGGCGATCGTCAGTAAATGCGGCACAGGCCCCACCCCGTTGAAGAAAAACGCCGCCGCGTCGGTTATGCGCGGCGGCGTCGATGGCGTCAAATCGCTGCGATCAGGAACCGCAGCGGCCGATCTTGAGCACCTTGCACTCGTCGTGCACGGCCTTGGTGGTGTCGAGAACCTTCACGCCGAGCTTGCCGTCCGGCTTGCGGATGACTTCCATGGCGTTCTCGTTCTGCACGATGTCGCGGGTCGCGGGATCGATGCTGACCGGACCGCGCGGCCCGGTCGCGGACCAGCCCTTCATCGCGTTGACGAACTTGGCGCCGTCGGTCGCGTCACCATTGACCTTCTTGATGGTGTCGAAGATGGCGTGCATCGAGTCCCAGGCCGCCGCCGACATGAAGTCCGGGTAGGAGTCGGGGCCGTAGGCCTTGTGCCACTCCTCGTTGAACTTCTTGTTCTCGGCGTTCTGGAGATCGACAGCGTAGTTGCCCATGACGATGGTGCCGATCGCGGCGTCGCCCATGTCCTGAAGCTTGTTGTCCGGGATCAGGTCCATCGGTCCGATGAGCTTGATGCCGGCCTTGCGCATGCCGAGCTCGCCGTAGGCCTTCATGACGCCGGTCGCGTGCGCGCCGGATGGAATGAAGACGTACATGCAGTCCGGATGCGCGTCCTTGATCTTCTGGAAGAACGGCGTGAAGTCCGGCACCTGCACCGGCGAGCCCATCGGGATCGAATCGACGACCTTGCCGCCGGCCTTCTCGAAGCCCGTCTTGAAGGCGTCGGTCGAATCCTTGCCGGGCGGGAAATCGGTGTAGGCGAGCGCGGCGGTCTTGCAGCCGATCTTGTTATAGGCGTACGGCCCCATCGGGAACGCGTGGTGCCACATCGAGAACGACAGGCGCACGATGTAGGGCGACAGATTGGTGATCCACGCCGTGCCGGCGTTCGAGATGATCATCGGCACCTTGGCCTGCGTCATCACCGGCGCGAGCGCGATCGCCGACGGCGAGAACGAGAAGCCGAGCAGCATGTTCACTTTGTCGTTGGTGATGAGCTCGGTGCCGACGGTCTTGGCCGCGGCGCCGGTCGGCGGTCCCTCGTCGCGCTTGACCAGTTCGACCTTGTGCGGCGCGATGTCCTGCGCGTGCAGCTTCACGTAGAGGTCGAAGGCCTTGTCCATCTGGTGGCCGAGGTCGGCATTGGCGCCGGAGAACGGCAGAACCACGCCGATCTTAACGGTCGTGGCGCTCGCGGTGCCCGCCGCGAGCGCGAGCGTCAGCGCGGCCACCCCGAAACTCTTCATCAATCGCATTTCATCCCTCCCTTTCGTGCTTTTCCGTTCAGGCTCGTTCGTTGGGACTCAAACTATCCGGCCGGGCCATGGTCGGGCGCGCGGCAGATGTGAATTCGTCTCACGGGCTTTGTATCTTCTTGCCCAACCCGCCCATCGTTTTCAATGGCCGGCCGCCGTTCCCTGCCGTCGCGACGGCGCTTGCGCCCGCGACCCGTCGTCACTGCGCGCTTTTCGCAGGCGGACGATGACCGCCTGCACGCAAACGACCGACCGCGCGCCGTCCCGCCTCTCGGGACACCACGGGTCGAGCGGCGGCAGCCGACGATGCCGCCGGTGCAGACCGTAAGCAAATGGAAGGAAACTGTCTATTCATGCGCATGGGCATGAATGTTTCGCCGCGTCGAAGACCGCCCTAATGGCGGCGGACGGGCTCTTACGCTGCCGATCTGGCGACGACCGCCAATTTGCGCGTGTTGGCCGCGCGCAGGAGGTCGAGCGAGGCGACCTCGACCCGGTTGCGCCCGCGCTCCTTGGCGAAATAGAGCGCGCGGTCGGCCTGGGCCAGCAGTTCGGGCACTTCGAGCACGGCGCCCTCGCAGTGCGCGATGCCGATGCTTACGGTCGCGCCGACGACATTGCCGTCGACCTCGCTGGTGGCGGCGGCAAAGCTCTCGCGGATTCGCTCGGCCACGACCAAGGCCGTCTCGCTGTTCGTGTCGTAAAGCAGCGCGGCGAACTCCTCGCCGCCGAGCCGGCCGAACAGATCGGAGTCACGCAGCGCCTCGCGTGTGCTCGCGGTGAATATCTCGAGCACGCGGTCGCCGAGGGCGTGACCGAACGTGTCGTTGATCGACTTGAAGTTGTCGAGGTCGATGAGCAGCATCGACGACGGCTTCGGATTGCCGTTGTGGCGCTTGGCCAGCGCGCCCGCATCGGCCAGGAAAGCGCGCCGGTTGGCGATGCCGGTCAGCGGATCGACCATCGCCGCGGTGCGGTGGCGCAGCTCGGTGCGCTCCTTGGCCATGGCGAGCAGGATGAAGGCAATCGAGATCGTGAACAGCAGCGCCTCGAAGGACAGCACCGTCAGCCACACGCTGCCGAACAGGTCGGCGCTGCCGGGCGCCCACGGCAGCAGCTTCACGAGCGGCGTGCGCAGCAGGAACAAGGCGCCGGACGCGAACAGCATGAACACGGCCGGCCAGCGCGAGACGAGTTGCTCGCTGCGGCCGCGCCAGAATTCGTACGCGGTCAGCCAGGTGTAAGCGGTGATGATGCCAGAGGCGATCAGCGCGCGCAGGTCGATCGCATTGGCGAGCACCGGCAGGCGGCAGATCAAAAGCCACAGCACGGCGCCGGTGACGAGATAGACCGGTTCGACCGGGCGGCCGTCGAAGACGCGCGCGCCGGTCCAGGTCACGGCGAAGGCGGTGAACAACAGCGCATTGGCGAGGTCGATCGTGACGAGATCGGGCGCCGAGCCGTACATGCCGAACAGCACGACCGAGGCGGCGCGTATCATGTGCGCGAAGCCCCACCAGCACACGGCGCGGATGGCCATATTCTGCGCCCACGCAAAAAGCAGGAGCAGGCCGAGAATGGCCTCCACGTAGATCGTGACCATGAACAGCGTATTGACGTCGAGCTTCATCACCGCTGACACCCGCACGCCCCGAGACGAGGCCCCAATCCTTTTTCACCCTGTTGGCCGGCACGATGCGGCCTTGCGGGTAAGAAGTGGTGAATGGCACGGGTTACCGCCGGTGTTTCGCCGCTTTATGGTTTCGAGAATCTTTCCGGAACCCACCTATGCGTGAAGCCGGCGGGTCTTGTGACGCCGCAGGGCGTCCACTAGGTTCCGGGCGTCGCTTTTCTAAGCCGGAACCGGGGCATGACCGTTCGAGATGGAATTATCGAGGCCATCGGCCATACCCCGCTGATCAAGCTCGAAGGGGCGTCCGCGGCGACCGGTTGCACCATCCTCGGCAAGGCCGAGTTCATGAACCCGGGCGGGTCGGTGAAGGATCGCGCCGGGCGGCAAATGATCCTGGAGGCGGAGGCGCGTGGTGAGCTCAGGCCGGGCGGCGTCGTCGTCGAGTCGACCGCCGGCAATACCGGCATCGGGCTCGCGCTGGTCGCCAATGCGCGCGGCTATCGCACCATCATCGTCATTCCGGAGACGCAGAGCCAGGAGAAGAAGGATGCGCTGCGCCTGTTCGGCGCCGAGCTCGTCGAGGTGCCGGCGCTGCCCTATTCCAACCCGGACAACTATCAGCATGTCGGCCGCCGCCTCGCCGAGGCGTTGAAGAAGACCGAGACGAACGGCGTCATTTTCGCGGACCAGTGGAACAATCTCGACAACAGCAAGGCGCACTACGTCTCGACCGGTCCGGAAATCTGGGACGAGACCGGCGGCAAGGTCGATGGTTTCATCTGCTCGGTCGGCTCCGGCGGCACGCTCGCCGGCGTCTCGCGCTATTTGAAGATGAAGAACAAGAACATCACCATCGGCGTCGCCGATCCGCGCGGCGCGGCGATGTATCACTACTTCAAGGACGGCGAGGCGAAGTCGACCGAGGGCGGCTCGATCACCGAAGGCATCGGGCTCGGCCGCGTCACGGACATCGTCAAGGAGATGGTCGTCGACAAGGCCTATCTCATCCCGGACGACGAAGCGGTGCCGCTGGTGTTCGACCTGCTCGAGCACGAAGGCCTGTGCGTCGGCGGCTCGTCCGGCATCAACATTGCCGGCGCGATCCGGCTGGCGAAGGACCTCGGACCCGGCCACACGATCGTGACCGTGCTCTGCGATTACGGCACGCGCTACCAGTCGAAGCTGTTCAATCCGGACTTCCTGCGCGCCAAGAAACTGCCGGTGCCGGACTGGCTCACGCGCAAGGTCGACATCAAGCCGCCATTCGTGGGCAAATAGCCATGGCGACGGACTGCCTGTTTCGCGAAGATTCGTATCTGAAGTCCTGCGAGGCGCGCGTGGTCGCCGTGACGGAGCAAGGCGGCATCGTCCTTGACCGCACCGTGTTCTACGCCAATTCCGGCGGTCAGCCGGGCGACACGGGCGCGCTGGTGACGGCCGACGGCACGCGCATGACCATCGCCAACGCCGTCTATACGGACGCCGCCAAGACCGAGATCGCGCACGTCGTGGACGTCGCCGCGCCAACGCTGAAAGTTGGCGACGCCGTGAAAGCAGAGATCGACTGGGACAGGCGCTATGCGCGCATGCGCATG
>DASTGR010000204.1:0-4587 GCA_035718885.1 Pseudolabrys sp.
TGCCGGCGGCCGAGATGCAGAACCAGTCGTCGCAGTGGCTCAACATCCGCCGCGACCGTCCGGACTGGCTCTACCTCCAGGGCTTCGGTGCGATGAACCCGACGGCGGTGAAGGAAGCCGCCAAGAACAACTACAAGATGGACCACCTGATCGGTAACTGGTGGGCCGGCGGCGACGACGATGCGCGTCCGGCCGGCGACGGCGGCAAGGGCTATCTGTCGCTCGACTTCAACCAGGTCGGCACCGACTTCCCGGTCATCCAGGACATCATCAAGTACACGGTCGACACGGGTAAGAGCCAGACGCCGAAGGACAAGGTCGGCGAGAACCTCTACAACCGCGGCGTCCTCAACTCGATGATCATCGCCGAAGCGATCCGCAACGCGCAGAAGATCACCGGCAAGAAGATGATCGACGGCACGGACATGCGGCGCGGCCTCGAGACGCTCGAAATCAGCGAAGCGCGTCTCAAGGAGATGGGCGCCGCCGGCTTCGCCGCGCCGGTGAAGGTGACCTGCGCCGACCATAACGGCCACAACGCGGCCTACATGGCGAAGTGGGATGGCAAGAAGTGGACCAAGGGCTCCGACTGGATCCAGCCGATCACGTCGAAGGTCGAGCCGCTGATCCTGTCGGCGGCGCACGACTATGCCAGCGCCAATGCCGGCTGGCCGAAGCGCTCGGAAGCCTGCGACAAGAAGTAGTGCTTCTTACCCTCCCCCTTGTGGGGAGGGTCGCTCACCGAACGGAGTGAGGTGAGCGGGGTGGGGGTGATTACAATTTTTCGTCACCCCCACCCCGGCTCGCTTTGCTCGCCGACCCTCCCCACAAGGGGGAGGGTAAAAAGAGGTTAACGCTGTGACGACATCTGCGGCTTCATCAGAGCCCACAAGCGCCGCCGCACCCGACCACATCCTCCGCGTCAACAACATCGAGGTGATCTACGATCACGTCATCCTCGTGTTGAAGGGCGTGTCGCTCGACGTGCCGAAGGGCGGCATCGTGGCGCTGCTCGGCGCCAACGGCGCCGGCAAGACGACGACGCTGAAGGCGGTCTCAAACCTGCTGCATGCCGAACGCGGCGACGTCACCAAGGGTTCGATCGTGTTCGACGGCGAAGTGGTGCAGGACCTGTCGCCGAACGAGCTCGTGCGCCGCGGCTGCATCCAGGTGATGGAAGGCCGCCACTGCTTCGGCCATCTCACCGTCGAGGAGAATCTCCTGACCGGGGCCTTCACGCGCCGCGACGGCAAGGCCGCGGTCCGGCGCGACATCGACAAGGTGTACGCCTATTTCCCGCGCATCGCCGAGCGCCGCGACTCGCTCGCCGGCTACACGTCCGGCGGCGAGCAGCAGATGTGCGCGATCGGCCGCGCGCTGATGTCGCGGCCGAAGATGATCCTGCTCGACGAGCCGTCAATGGGGCTGGCGCCGCAGGTGGTCGAGGAGATCTTCGAGATCGTCAAGGATCTGAACGCGAAGGAAGGCGTGTCCTTCCTGCTCGCCGAGCAGAACACCAACATGGCGCTGAAATACGCGACCTACGGCTACATCCTCGAGAACGGCCGCGTCGTGATGGACGGCGCCGCCAGGATGCTGTCGGAGAACGCCGACGTGAAGGAGTTCTACCTCGGCATCTCCGAAGGCCGGCGCAAGAGCTTCCGCGATTCGAAGCACTACCGCCGCCGGAAGCGGTGGCTGGCGTAAGCGCGCTTCTTACCCTCCCCCTTGAGGGGAGGGTCGGCGAGCGCAGCGAGCCGGAGTGAGGGCACTTGCAAATTTCAGTTACCCCTACTCCGCTCATCTCGCTATCGCTCGATGAGCGACCCTCCCCACAAGGGGGAGGGTAAAAGAGAAGAAGAACAATGCCCGACCACTATGACGGCCTGGAGACCCGCGACCCTGCCGCGCGCGAGCGCGAACTGTTCGGTGCGCTGCCGGCGCAGATTGCGCATGCCATGGCCGCGCCCGGCTGGAAGAAGCAGCTCGCCGGCGTCTCGCCCAACACGGTGACGTCGCGCGCTGCGCTGGCGAAGCTGCCGGTGTTGCGCAAATCCGACCTCGCTGCGCTTCAGAAGGAGCATCCGCCGTTCGGCGGCTTCAACGTCACGCCGCCAGGCCGAGCGCGGCGATTGCAGATGTCGCCGGGGCCGCTGTTCGAGCCGGAAGGGCAGGGCGCCGATTTCGCGCACTGCGCCCGCGCGCTGCACGCCGCCGGCTTCCGCGCCGGCGACATCGTGCACAACGCCTTCTCCTATCACCTCACGCCGGGCGCCTTCATCCTCGAAGCCGGCGCGCACGCGCTCGGCTGCGCGGTCATTGCCGGCGGTGTCGGCAATACCGAGCAGCAGCTCGACGCGATCGCGCATTATCGCCCCGTCGGCTATGTCGGCACGCCGGACTTTCTCAAGATTCTGCTCGACACCGCCGAGAAGACGGCCAAGGACGCGTCCTCGTTCAAGCGCGCGCTCGTTTCCGCCGCGGCGCTGCCGGCGTCCTTGCGCGATGAGCTCGGCCGCCGCGGCGTCGCCGTGCTGCAATGCTACGCGACTGCCGAGCTCGGCGTCATCGCCTACGAGTCGTCCGCGAAGGAGGGGATGATCGTCAACGAGAGCGTCATCGTCGAGATCGTGCGGCCCGGCACCGGCGATCCCGTCGCCGACGGCGAGGTGGGCGAAGTGGTCGTGACCTCGTTCAACCCCGACTACCCGATGGTGCGGCTCGGCACCGGCGACCTCTCCGCGGTGCTGACCGGGCGCTCGCCCTGCGGGCGGACCAACATGCGCATCAAGGGCTGGATGGGCCGCGCCGATCAGACGACGAAGGTCAGGGGCATGTTCGTGCATCCAAAGCAGGTCGCCGAGGTCGGCGCGCGCCATGCCGAGCTCGGACGGCTGCGCCTCGTCGTCGGCCGCGAGGCCGAGCAGGACACGATGGCGCTGATGGCCGAATGCGCCGGGCCGTCTCCGTCGCTCGAAAGCGCGGTGGCGGCGACCTTGCAGGCGGTGACCAAGCTCAAGGGCGCCGTGACGTTTGCCGCGCCCGGCTCGCTGCCGAATGACGGCAAGGTCATCGCCGACGAACGGCCGGTGGGCTAGTCGAGGCCGTCGCCCTTCGAGGCTCGGCCTGCGGCCGAGCACCTCAGGGTGACGGAGAGAGGTTGGGCGTGGGGAAGGGAGTTGACCTCATCGGCCATTTCCCGCTCTTTGCCGGCATGACCGACCGTCACCTGCCGCCGGACCACCCGCCGCTCCCGCCGCGCCGCATCGGCGTGCTGCTGGTCAATCTCGGCACGCCGGACGCGACCGACTACTGGTCGATGCGCCGCTACCTCAAGGAATTCCTGTCCGACCGCCGCGTCATCGAGGAGAACCGCATCAAGTGGTGGCTGATCCTCAACCTGATCATCCTCAGCGTGCGCCCGGCGCGGAAGGGCAAGGACTACGAGAAGATCTGGAATCGCAAGAAGAACGAGTCCTATCTCAAGACCATCACGCGCTCGCAGGCCGAGAAGCTCGGCGCGAGCCTGGCGGGCGATCCGCGCCTCTTGGTCGACTGGGCCATGCGCTATGGCAATCCGTCGATCGCTTCGCGTCTCGAGGCGATGCAGAAGGCCGGATGCGACCGCATTCTGGTCATGCCGCTCTATCCGCAATATGCCGCCGCGACGACGGCAACGGTGGCCGACAAGGCGTTCGAGGCGCTCAGCCTCATGCGCTGGCAGCCGGCCTTGCGCGTCGCGCCCGCCTATTACGATCAGCCCGCCTATATCGAGGCGGTCGCAGGCTCGCTGGAGGAGGGGCTTGCGAAGCTGCCGTTCAAGCCCGACCGGATCGTCGCCTCGTTTCACGGCATGCCCGAAGACTATCTGAAGAACGGCGATCCCTATTACTGCCAGTGCGCGGCGACGGCGCGGCTGCTGCGCGCGCGGCTCGGGCTCGACGAGACGCAATTGATGCTGACGTTCCAGTCGCGCTTCGGCACGGCGGAATGGCTCAAGCCGTACACGATCGGCACGGTCGCGGCCTTGCCAGCGGCGGGCGTGAAGAACCTCGCCGTGATCACGCCGGGCTTCGCCGCCGACTGCCTCGAGACGCTGGAGGAGATCGCGATGGAGAACGCCGACGCCTTCAGGCGCGCCGGCGGCGAGAACTTCGCGCACATCCCGTGCCTCAACGATAGCGAGCGCGGCATGGCGGTGATCCGCGATGTGGTCACGCGCGAGCTCCAGGGCTGGCTCTAAGCCCGCACTAACCCTCCGTTAACCATGCGCTTTTAACGTCCGTTAACCACTGTCCGCCGGTCGCGGGCAGGGCGGCGCATGTGCGCGCGGGTTGACGGAGGTTCGCGATCGAAACGTCGCGGAAAGTCGAGTGGTCGAGGACGGCGGCGCCGGCGGCGCTGCTGATCGCCGCCGCTTGCCTCGTCACAGGGCCGGCGCGCGCGCAGACCGCGTTCCAGTTTCCCGACCCGCTGACGCCGAAGCTCCAGACCGATCCGTCGAAGCCGCCGACATTCCAGAAGCCGACGAAGCGGTCGGCGACGCGGTTCGGCCCGCCGCCGACATTCGCGCCGGCCTCGGGCGCG
>DASTGR010000205.1:0-8151 GCA_035718885.1 Pseudolabrys sp.
GCCAGCTCCTGGCAGCAGGTCGTATTGCCTGCGAGCGGAGCCCCGCCATCGCCCGAGTGCCACGAGGTACGTTTCCCCGAAGCCCGCGGCGCCGCATCAGCCGACGGCGGGGTTTCCCCGCTTGGCCGACCCGGTGAGTTCTGGGCACATCTCCGCCCGTCCCTCACCGCTGCTCCGTCTTCACGGCGTCCCATGACGACGCCCCTCGGTAGAGCAGGACACAAGGACTATATACAATATAAAGGACCGGTCAATAGTCCGTTGTAAAGAATGTTTGCTGCTGCGCGGCAGCCGCCGGCGTAGGGCGCGTTAGCCGCAGGCGTAACGCGCCGCCAGCGCCGCCGTGGCGGATTACGCTGCGCTAATCCGCCCTACAGCGGCTACAGACTGACGCGGGCCGGTATATGCGGTAGGCTCGCGTAACACGCCAGGGAGAGCGACATGAACATCAATGCCAAGCCGGCGAGCGGCCTCGCCATTCCCTTCGATCACCATCGGCTTGACCGGCTGATGGACGCCGCCGGCATCGACGTCGTTGTCGCTACCTCGAAGCACAATGTGCAATATCTGCTCGGCGGCCACCGCGCCGATTTCTTCGACTACATGGACGCGACCGGCGTCACCCGCTACCTGCCGGTGCTGGTCTATCCGAAAGGGCACCCCGAGAAGGCCGCCTATGTCGGCCACCGTCTGGAGAAATTCCAGCACGAGGTGAACCCGCTGTGGACGCCGGAGACGCAGACCAATTCCTCGGGCTCCGTCGACGCCATGCAGAAGGCGGTCGATTACATGAAGAAGGCCGGCCTTGCGCATAAGCGCATCGCCGCCGAGTTCGGCTTTCTGCCTTACGACGCCGCCAATACGCTGCGCGCCGCCTTCCCGAACGCGGACTGGGTCGACGCGCTTTACGTGCTCGAGCGCCAGCGCGTGAAGAAGTCGGCGGCGGAATTGAAACTGTTGAAATACGCCTCCGAGGCGGTCATCGAGTCGATGAAGGCGGTCATCGCGTCGTCGAAACCCGGCACGACCAAGGCCGAGGTCGTCGAGGCGCTCCGCCGCGAGGAGACCATTCGCGGCATGACCTTCGAGTATTGCCTGATCACCTGCGGCACCAGCATGAACCGTGCCCCGTCGGAGCAGCGCTGGGAGAAGGGTGACATCATGTCGATCGATTCAGGCGGCAATTACCGCGGCTATATCGGCGACGTCTGCCGCATGGCGATCCAGGGCGAACCGGACGCCGAGCTCGTCGATCTGCTCGGCGAGATCGAGACCATGCAGCGCGCGGCGATGAAGCCGATCCGTGCCGGCGCGCTGGGCAAGGAGATCTACGCGGCGGCCGCGCCCGTCGTGTCGCGCTCGAAGCACCACAACCACATCGACTTCCTCGCGCACGGCATGGGCATGGTGAGCCATGAGGGGCCGCGGCTCGCGCCGCGCGGGCCGGTGCCTTATCCGAACGAATATGCGGAGGAGCCGCTCGAGGCCGGCATGGTGGTCTCGGTCGAGACGACGCTGCTGCACCCGGCGCGCGGCTTCATCAAGCTGGAAGACACCGTCATCGTCACCGAGACCGGCCACGAAGTGTACGGCGAGGGCGCGCGCGGCTGGAACAGGGCGGGGACGGGGGCCTGAGTGGCAAATCCACCGGGCTACGCCGAAATCCGTGCAATTTCGTAAGGTTGTGCAAATCGACTTGCCGCCCCTATAGATTGCAGTAGCGTGTATGCGCCTCCGTGTGCCGTAGGGGGCGAGCATGCAGTGGGTGCTGTCGTTAGGGGCAAACGTCATATCGACAATTTGTCGTCACTGGCAAACGCTGGCGATCGATGTCGTTCTTACCGCAATCCTGATCTACCCGCTGTGCAATTTCCTCGCCTATGGCTGGCAACGGAAATTCGAGGAAATAAAAACAGATCTCGTCCCTGAGGCCAAGCAAACATACCTCAAAGTATTCTGGGACCGCGTTGTCCCGTTAGACAAGGTCGACAAGGAATTCTCCGACCTTTACGTGCGCTGGTATGGTCGGAGCCGGTTCCGAATTCCAACCGTGTTCGTCTTCATCGTCGCCATCATTGAGAATTACGAGCTCGCAAACGAACTGATCCGATTGGTTTCGCCCGAAGTGCAGCTTTCGACGGCCGGTGCCGCGATAGCTGGCGCATATACCTTTGTTGCATGGGACTTCTTTAACCGCGTGCAAAGGCGAGATCTGTCAAGTGCCGACATCCTTCGCGGTGCGCTGCGGCTAGCGATCGCCGTGCCTCTCGGATTCGCAATGAGTGCGCTTCTCGAAAAGAGCTATGCGCCGTTTCTGGCTTTTGCAATCGGTGTGTTTCCCCTCGAAACCATCAGCACGATCCTGCGTCGGTTGGTCAACGACAAGCTGAAATTGCAGATCGGCGCGGACAATGCGCCCGATCAGGTGGCGACGCTGTCGGGCGTCGATCGCTCGATCGCCGACCGGATCCAGGAGGCGGATATCACGACGATCCCGCAACTCGCGTGGTGCGATCCGATCCAGTTAACGATGCGAACCAATCTGGGATTCGACTATATCGTTGATATCGTCAGTCAGGCATTGGCATGGGTCTATTTCGGCGAGAAGCTCGTGGCCTTGCGTCCCTTTGGATTGCGGGGCGCGTTCGAGCTCCACGTATTGGCGAAAGACCTGATCAGCACCAATGCGGACGAGAAGGACCTGGCTGAAAAGACCCAGATCGCAGCGGCGCAAGCGATCGCCGTGCCGCTGGATGGGTTCAAATATGCGGTCGAGCAAATTGCCGGCGATCCGGCGACCAAGTTCCTGTACGACGCGTCCTAGCGCGATGTGACTGATGCGCCGCCGCGAAGCGGGGCAGGAGGACGTTTTCGACGGGATTTACGCCGCGACCTGAAGCACGACCTTGCCGGCGATGTGGTCGTCTTCCATGTGCTTGTGCGCGCGCGCGGCCTGCTCGAGGGGATAGATCGCGTCGATGACGACGCGCACCTTGCCGGCATCGATCAGCGCGGCGATCTCGGCAAGCTGCGCCGCGTCCGGCTTGGCGAGGTAATGCGCGCCGTGCGCGTGCTTGCGGGCGAGCGCGGCTTCGTCCGGCTTCTGTAAGGTCGAGATCAGCGTGCCGCCGTCCTTGAGCACCGCGAAGGAGCGCCTCTGCGTCTCGCCGGCGATCAGATCATAGACGAGGTCGATGTCCGTCACGGCGTCTTCGAATTTCTCCGTCTTGTAATCGATCGCCCGATCCGCGCCGAGCTTGCGCGCTAGCTCCAGGTCGGCGCCCGAAACGGTCGCCGCCACCCAGGCGTCCTTCGCCTTGGCGAACTGGATGGCGAAATGGCCGACGCCGCCGGCGCCGCCATGGATCAGAACGCGTTGACCGGCTTTCAACCCGCCATGATCGAACAGGCCCTGCCACGCAGTGAGCGCGGCGAGCGGCACCGCGGCCGCCTGCACGAAGTCGAGCTGTTTCGGTTTTCTTGCCGCCTCGTCGGTGGTCGCGATCGCATATTCCGCGTAGCCTCCTGCCGCAGCGCCCAGCATGGCGTAGACCGCATCGCCCTTCTTGAACTGGCGCACGCCTGCGCCGACGCGCTCCACCACGCCGGAAACGTCGCGGCCGAGCACCTTCGGCAACTGGTCCTGCTTGACGAGCGGGTAATTGCCGGACCGGATCTTGTAGTCGACCGGATTGACGCTCGCCGCCAGCACCCGAACGACTATCTCGTCGTCCGCGGGCTCAGGAGGCGGGACCTCCTCGACCTTCAGGACATCGGCGTCGCCGAAGGAATGGATGCGGACGGCGTGCATGGGTCCCTCCCGGTGGATGAAGAAGGAACGGCGCACGCGGCTTTGCGTTCCGGCACCGGCCATGCCGGTGGCGCAATGTCAGCCTGCAATGGCGCGGTCCGCCTCGCGGGCGAGCGCGGCGAGAGCATCGGCGACGCTGACCGGATAGGACGTGCCCGGCGCGAGCTGCGCCAGCGGCGCGGGCAGCCGCGCAAGCTCGCGCGCGGCGCGGGCGCGGATGTCGGCGAGGCTTTCGGTCGCGAGCCGCTTGCCGCCGCGCATGACCGGCACGATCAGTTTTTCGCCGTCGTGACGATCGCTCTCGATCGAGAGCACGTCGCCGCGCATGCGCCCGTCCGGATCGTAGGCGCGCCAGACCTGCTTGCGGCCTGGCCAGGTGGCTTTGCCCTCGGAGCGCTTGCGCCGTGGCTTGCCGCCGAATTCCTGAAGCTTGTAGGCGCAGTCGAGCGAGGGGGCGTCGATCGAGGCGTCGAGATTGACGCCGATGCCGAAGCCGTCGATCGGGGCCTTTTCGCGCATCATCACCTGGAGGACATCCTCATTGATGCCGCCCGAGACGAGGATGATGACGTCCTCGCATCCGCCGGCGTCGAGGATGCCGCGCACCATGCGCGCCGACGCGATGAGGTCGCCACTGTCGATGCGCACGCCGCGAATGGCGATGCCGTCGCGCTTGAGCCGCGGCGCGAGCGCGACGACTTTCCGCGCGCCGGCTTCGGTGTTGTAGGTGTCGATCAGCAGCACGACGCCGTCGGGCCGCGCGCGCGCGTAAGCCTCGAAGGCGGCCGCTTCGTCGTCGTGCACCTGGATGAACGAATGAGCCATCGTGCCGACGACCGGGATGCCGTAGCGGTGCCCGGCCGCGACGTCGGCAGCGCCTGAGAAGCCGGCAATGTAGCTCGCGCGCGCCGAGAATAGGCCGGCTTCGGCGCCGTGCGCCGTACGCAGCCCGAAATCGGACAGGCCCTTGCCGGGCGCGGCGAGCACCATGCGCGCGGCTTTCGAGGCCACCATGGTCTGGAAGTGCAGGATGTTGATGAGCCGGGACTCGACGATCTGCGCCTGCGGCAGCGGCGCGGTGATGCGGATCAGGGGCTCGTTGGGAAAGCAGACCGTGCCTTCGGGGATCGCGTGCACGTCTCCGGTGAAGCGGAACGATGCGAGATAGTCGATGAGGTTGGGCCGGAAGCGACCGCTGCTCTTGAGCCAGTCGATCTCGTCGGCGGAAAAGCGCAGCGTCTCCAGATAATCGAGCGCGTCGCCGAGGCCCGCGGCCATGAGGAAGCCGCGCCGTTCGGGCAGCCGCCGCACGAAGAATTCGAACACGGCTTCGCCATTCTCGCCGCGGTCGAGATAGGCCTGCACCATGTTGAGTTCGTAGAGGTCGGTGGCGAGGGCTGAGACGGCGGGCATGGCAGGGTCACACAGGGAATGAGACGGAGGGGAGGGTCAGTGTAGTCGCATGCGGGCCGCGGCGCGATTCACGGGCGAATCGCCATGCGTTGAGGAACGCGGCCCCCGTGCCCTGCGTTTGCGGGCTGGGCAAGGCTCGAGAGCAAGGAAGGCTCGCATGAAGACGACAATCGCGTTGGCGCTCGCCGCAGGCATGATCCTCGCCGCCGGTCCGGGCGCGCAGGCGAAGGGCTGCATCAAGGGCGCGGTGGTGGGCGGCGTCGCCGGCCATTATGCGGGGCATCACGGTGTGCTGGGTGCCGCGGCGGGCTGCGTCATCGGCCGCCACGAGGCCAAGAAGCACGCGCGCGAAAAGGCGCAGCAGAATTCCGGGCAGGCGCCGTCGAAATGAGGGCAGGCCGAAGAGGTGGCTCCCGAGGCTGGGATCGAACCAGCGACCATTCGATTAACAGTCGAATGCTCTACCGCTGAGCTACTCGGGAACAGCGCTTTGGCCCCACTGGGGCCCGCTTCGGAGCGCGCCTCATAACAAAGCCCATCCGCTTTGCAAAGGCCGAATGCAGGGCTGTCGTAAACGAAATCCGGCAACGGCCGCGGCTCTATACCCCATGCCGGCGTCGTGGCGTGACAGGGCCGGCGGGGGAAGTGGAGGCCTCGCCCGGAATCGAACCGGGGTGCAAGGATTTGCAGTCCTCTGCGTAACCACTCCGCCACGAGGCCATTGGCGGCACACCGATTCCGGCCCGCCGCGCGGCCTTGCCTATAGAGGAGACGCGCGCCGACCGCAACGCTTGCCGGTTCTGCGCCGCTTCCCTTGCCTTTTGGCTGTCCTTGCCGCAGAACTCGGCCGCATCCGACACCTCTTGAGCCGGGCCGAGAACTGCGATGACCGATTTTGCCGCCGCGCGCCGCAACATGGTGGATGGCACGATCCGCACCGCCGACGTGACCGATCTCAGGCTCCTCTGGGCCTTCCAGGAGGTTCCACGCGAACGTTTCGTGCCGGCGAAGTCGGCTGAACTCGCTTACGTTGATTTCGATCTGCCGGTCGCGCCGGGCCGTTGCCTGTTCAAGGCGCGCGTGCTGGCAAAACTGTTGCAGGCGGCCGGCGTCACCGCGACCGACCGGGTTCTCGTGGTCGGATGCGCGACCGGTTATGGCGCCGCCATCCTGGCGCGCGTGGCCGCGCAGGTCGTCGCGCTCGAAGAAAACGCCGACCTCGCGCGCGCCGCCCGCGCCGCGCTTGCCGGCAGCCCGACTGTCGAAGTCGTCAGCGGGCCCCTGAAATCCGGCTGGACGGCGGCTGCGCCCTACGACCTCATCGTCGTCGAAGGCGCGACCGAGGTCGTGCCGGAGGCCCTGCTGGGCCAGCTGAGCGATGGCGGGCGGCTCGTCTGCGTGCTGGGCGGCGATCCGGCGGCCAAGGCCATGCTTTACCTGCGTACGGGCGGAGAGGTCGGCGGACGGGCGGTATTCGATGCCGCAGCGCCGGTTCTGCCGGGCTTCGCCAAGGCGGCAGCCTTCGCGTTCTGAGCGGTCGCCGGCACCCCGTTCATTACGTGGCTAAAATGCCGCGCCTCCTGATCTATCTACAGGTCGTTTGAGGCGAGGGGGTTTCAACCCTATCCCCGGCCCACTATTGTTCACGTGCCTTGCACCGCACACTCCGTGCGGAGTCGCGTTCGTTATTACTTCGGTACGGTGGATCGGTTGCGTCCGGGTGCGAAAAACCTTCTGACGGTCGTCGCGGTTGCCCTGATGGGCGCGGCTTCGCCTCTGGCCATGAACCTCGCACGGGCGGACACGCTCGAAGGTGCGCTGGTCCTGGCCTACCAGAACAATCCGAGCCTCAACGCGCAGCGCGCCGGAACGCGCGCGACCGACGAGAACGTGCCGCAGGCGCTCGCCGGCTACCGGCCGAAAGTGAACATCACCGCGAGCGGCGGCGAGCAGTCATTGTCGACGACGACCAAGTCGCCAGTCACCGGCGGCGGTTCGAGCTGGACGACGTCGAGCGGCTACAACTCGCCTTTCTCGGTCGGTCTGACGATGACGCAGACCCTGTTCAACGGCTTCCAGACCGCCAACCGCACACGGCAGGCGGAGGCGCAGGTGCTCGCGTCGCGCGCGACGCTCGCCAACACCGTTCAGACCGTTCTGCTCAACGCGGTGACGGCCTACATGAACCTGCTGCGCGATGCCGCGATCCTCGATTTGCAGAAGCGCAACGTCGAGGTGTTGCAGGAACAGCTGCGGCAGACGCGCGACCGCTTCAACGTCGGCGAGGTCACACGCACCGACGTTGCGCAGTCGGAATCGAGCCTCGCCGCCGGGCGCTCGCAGGTGCTCACCGCGCAGGCCAATTTCGCCTCCTCGCAGGCGACCTATCGCCAGGTGATCGGCATCAATCCCGGCAAGCTCGCGCCGGGCACGCCGGTCGACCGCTTCTCGCCGAAGTCGCTGCCGGGCGCGGTCGCGACCGGCATCGGCACCAATCCGTCCGTCGCCGCGGCGCAGTTCAACGTCGACGTGGCGCTGCGGCAGGTGAAGGTCGCCGAGGGCGCGCTGCTGCCGAACCTGTCGGTGCAGGGCAGCGTGCAGAAGAACTATCTCGCGCCGGGCACGCTCGCCACGATGCAGAGCTACAACGCCTCGCTGCTCGGCACGTTGACGGTTCCGGTCTACCAGGGTGGTTCCGAATATTCGCTGATCCGCCAGGCCAAGGAGACGCTCGGCCAGACGCGCCTGAACCTCGACGTCGCCCGCGATCAGGCACGGCAGAGCGTCGTGCAGGCCTGGGGCCAGCTCGACGCGGCCAAGGCCAATATCGAGGCGACGCAGGCGCAGGTGCAGGCCGCCGAGATCGCGCTCAACGGCGTGCGCGAAGAGGCGCGCGTCGGCCAGCGCACGACGTTCGACGTGCTGAC
>DASTGR010000206.1:0-3007 GCA_035718885.1 Pseudolabrys sp.
GGCGGCCAGCACGTGTGAAGCCCGCCGCGGCATTGTAAGGTGTAAGACGGTAAGCTATATTACTGTCATGAACCGGCCCTCGCGCGTTCCGACCACATTTTCAAAGGTTTCGGTCAAGAGTCAGACCGTGCTTCCCCGCGATGTCCGCGCCAAGCTTGGGATCAAGCCGGGCGATACATTGCGCTACCGGATCACGGAAGACGGAGTCCTGCTCGACAAGGCGCCGGCCGAGCGAGACGACCCGTTCGCGACTTTCACCGAATGGGCGGGCGAGGCCGATGAGAAGGCTTTCGGAAAGCTCTAGCCGCGCACGCTATGCGCCGTTTGACGTCGTGGTGCTGCCCTATCCATATGCGGACAGGCTCGCCGAGAAACGCCGTCCCGCTGTGATCATATCGAGCTCGAAACTGGCGCCTTACGGTCTGGTCTGGGTCTCCATGATTACCAGCGCCGAAAACGAACGCTGGCCGAGCGACGTACCAATTCCGGATTTGGACCGCGCCGGCCTCCCCGCGCCGTCGGTCATCAGACCCGCAAAGGTCGCATGTATCGAGTCCGCGCGCGTCGACCGCCGGCTGGGCAGCATCGACAAGCCGACGGCCCGTGCCCTGCTTCAGAGGCTACGCGCATTCTTGGGCGGCCCCTAAAGCCACTTCTTCCACTTGAACCACATGTAGGGAAGCACGGCGGCGAGGATCATGATGCCGATCGCCAGCGGGTAGCCGTATTCGAAGTCCAGTTCCGGCATGTGCTTGAAGTTCATGCCGTAGATCGACGCCACCAGGGTCGGCGGCATCAGCACCACCGCGGCGACCGAGAAGATCTTGATGATCGCGTTCTGCTGGATGTTGACGACGCCGAGCATGGCGTCGAGCAGGAACGTCACCTTGTTCGATATGTAGCTCGCATGGTCGGTCAGCGAGATCACGTCGCGCTGCATCGACTGCACCTGCGTGCGCATGTCCTTCGCCCATTTCATCGTCTCCGCCTCGTTGGCGAGGAACAGGAGGACGCGGCCGATGGAGACGAGGCTCTCGCGCACCTTCGAGGTCAGGTCGCCCTTGCGGCCGAGCGCCTTGAGCACGTCGTTATAGGACGGCGTCTCGTCCGCCTCCGGCTCGAAAATCGTGTGCGATATCTGGTCGATCTCGACGCCGATGCGCTCGAGAATGTCGGCGGAACGGTCGATCACCGCATCGAGCAGGTCCATCAGCACCGTGTCGCCGGCAATCTTCGGCGAGCAGGCGCGGCCGAGTTTGTGCTCGACGATGGCGAAGGGCCGCGGCTCGTCATAGCGCACGGTGACGAGGCGGTGGCTGGCGAGGATGAAGGTGACCGCCGTCGTCTTCGGCGTCGCCGTGTCCGACTGGCACATCAGCGTCGCGGTCATGTAGCGCGCGCCATGCTCGACATAGAGCCGGCTCGACACCTCGATCTCCTGCATCTCCTCGCGCGTCGGAACGGCGACGCCGAGAAGCTGCTCGACCACCTTGTCTTCCTGAACGGTCGGCGAGACGAGATCGATCCAGACGGCGTTCTCGGGCGGGCGCTCGCCCGGCTCGACCGGGACACGGCCGAGCATTCCATCCTGGGGCACGTAGACCGAAAGCATGCCGTCACCATGAGGCGGTGGAATGACGCGCGGGTGACGCGCCCTCCTCCCTCTTGGCCCGGCCGTGACGGCTCACGCAAGCACGAAATCGAACGCGCGCAACCGCCCCTTGGCAGCCGCGCGCGCGGTTGTCTTTATTGCCGGCGATGCTCGGCCGCGGCGCTCGCACGCGGGCCGGCGCGGGACAGCGTCAGTCGCGATCCCAGGGCATGACGCGCTGTTCGCGCGCCGGGCGCTCTTCGTCGTGGCGCGGCGTCAGCGCGGCGGCGACGGCCGGAATTCCGATGCGTCCGTAGCAGGCGTCGAGGCCCGTGCGTTCGCGTGTCTCGTCCCTCCGGGTCGTGGCCGGGACCTCATTGCGCGGCCGGGTTGCGGCCTTGCCGGGGTTCCTCTCCATTGTCGTCTCCCAACGTCCTTGGTTGTTCCCTCTGCCCGGAATCTGGGCGTCGAGTTGGGCCAAATTGAGCGGCAAATCGTGTCCTATCGTGACCCGTGGCGTGACGTCCGATTTCCCATCATTTACCGATGGTTATGGTAAACCTTCTCTTAATTTATCGAGCGCAGAATGGGGTTCCGAAAGGCGCGCTGTCTTTCACAGAGAAACGCCGCATAAACGACTGCGGCTTTCCTGCCACACATTCACAACCACTTTCCCGGACGGTCCGGAAAACGTGGCGGCCGCACGGCGATTCCGGTTAATTCCGGCGGGAAGATTTCATTAACGGCCGCCGGGTTCGCGGCGTCGGCCGTCAAGAAAAGGCAAAAGAGGACGCAAATGTCGATCAGGGGGTTGGTCGCGCTGTTCGGTCTGGGTCTCGTGCTCGGCGGATGCATGCAGTCGACCGTCGAGCCGGCGTCGGAAGCCAATTTCACGGCCCGTGACAAGAAGCTGCTGGCGGCCGCTCCCTACGCGCAGGCGACCATTCCGGAGCCCTACAAGCGGCACATCGTCGACTATCACCGCAAGGAAGCGCCGGGCACGATCCTGGTCGATAGCGATGCGCGCTACCTCTATTACGTGCTGCCCGGCGGCAAGGCGATCCGCTACGGCGTGACCGTCGGCGAAGAGGCGATGGCCTGGTCGGGCGTCGCGAAGGTCGAGCGCAAGACCGAGTGGCCGTCCTGGACGCCGACGCCCGGCGAGCGCGAGCGCATGGACGTGCCGGCCTATGTCAGCCCCGGTCCGCAGAACCCGATGGGAGCGCGCGCGCTCTATCTCTACGAGGGCAACAAGGACACGCTCTATCGCATCCACGGCACCAACGAGGAGGAGAAGATCGGCCAGGCCGTCTCGTCGGGCTGCATCCGGATGCGCAACATCGACGTGATCGACCTCTATAACCGCGTCCCCGTCGGGACCAAGGTCATCGTCAAGTAGCCGCGCCGCCCGGGATC
>DASTGR010000207.1:0-12476 GCA_035718885.1 Pseudolabrys sp.
CATGCCTTGATTTGAAATAGAAGACGGCGCTGCTTTGCTTGTGCAGAGATCGGATCTTCTGGCAGTCCGCGCGGCTGATCCCGGCCAACGCGGGTTGTATCATTAGGGCAGACGACAGCAGAAAAAACGCAGACAAGTACAGGCCGACAACCACCCTGATCATCGCCCCCCCTCTATCGTCTTCCAGACGTGCAGAGTGTACTTAGGTACCGGCCACACGCAACCCCCAATTGCGGTATTTGCCGACGCACCCTGAGATCCACGGACCGACCAGCGGGCAGAACGGTGTGAGAGTCGACGACCGACAGGACCGCTGTCCCGGAAGCGCCCAGCGGGACAAAAACGCGACCGAGTTCAGCACGGCACTCCGGCCACGCGCCGATGGCCGAGCTATCAACTTACTTCGCGCCGCGCCCGGGACGCGCCGCCCTACTCCGCCGCGACGCGCTCGACGCGGGAGCGGCGGTCGGTCGTGGCGACGCCGATGTCGCGCAAATCGTACGGCGTCGTCTGGTAGATCTCGTTGATCCAGTTGCCGAACAGAAGATGCGCGTGGCTCTTCCAGCGGTTGAGCGGCGGCTGGCGCGGGTCGTCGTCCGGAAAATAGTTCTTCGGCACGGCGATCGGCACCTTCGCCGAAACGTCGCGGAAATACTCGTCGGCGAGCGAGTTCGAGTCGTACTCGATGTGGTTGAACATATGCAGCGCGCGATGCTTCGGATCGTCGAGCAGGCAGAGCCCCGCCTCGTCCGATTCCATCAGCACGTTCATGCCGCTTCCCGCCGGAATGTCGGCGCGCTTCACCTCCGTCCAGCGCGACACGGGAATCGAGAAGTCGTCGGAGAAGCCGCGCAGATAAGGCGAAGCCGGCGTCAGGATGCGGTGGCGGTAGACGCCGAACATCTTCTGCGCCAGCGGATATTTCGGCATGCCGTGAAAATGGTGGACCGACGCCTGCGCGCCCCAGCAGATATTCATCGAGGCATGCACGTTGGTCAGCGTCCAGTCGAAGATGCGGCGCAGCTCGTCCCAATAGGTCACGTCCTCGAACGGCAGCAATTCGACCGGCGCGCCGGTGATGATGAAGCCGTCGAACTTCTCGTCGCGCACGTCTTCGAAGTCGCGGTAGAACGAACCGATGTGCTCGCTCGATGTGTTGCGCGGCACATGGCCGGTGACCTTCACCAAGGTCAGCTCGACCTGGAGCGGCGACGCGCCGAGCAGGCGCGCGAACTGCGTCTCGGTCTTGACCTTGTTCGGCATCAGGTTGAGCAGACCGATGCGCATCGGCCGGATGTCCTGCCGGACCGCGTCCTTCTCGAGCATGACCATCACGCCCTCGGACTCGAGCACGGAGCGCGCGGGAAGGTTATTCGGAATCTTGATCGGCATGGACGTATCGGCCCTCGTTAGCGCGCAACTTCGCCGGACGTGACCGAGAGTGACTGACCCGTTTCGTTGCCGGTTCGGCCACATCCTCCCTTCTCGGGAGCGCCACCTTGCTCGGGAAGCAGGTTGGCGTCGGGCAAAGCCCAACTCTTGATGTCGGGATGAGTCCTATGCCGTCCGGGGCCGTTTTGCAAGATGTCCCAGGCCAAGGTCCTGGGTGGGCAGGAGAATAACCGTCCCACCGTGACGAAGTCAGGCCGCTACGGTCGCGAGGAAGCCCTCGACCTCGCTGCGCAGATGCGCCGCCGCCTCGGCCACGGCCTCGGACGCGGACAGCACCATCGCCGACCCCTCGCGTGTCTTGGCCGCCGCGGCCGCTGCCTCGGTCAGGACCGACACGACGAGCTCCGCGCCCTCCGCCGCGCCGGCGGCGTTGGCGGAGATTTCTGACGCGGCCACGCTCTGCTGCTGCACGCTGTCGGCGATGGCGAGCGTGTTGGCGTCGATATGGCCCATGCGATCCTTGATGCGGCCGATCGACTGCACCGCCGTGCCGGTGAAGGACTGCACGCCGGCGATTTGCGCGGCGATGTCCTCGGTCGCCTTGGAGGTTTGCACCGCGAGCGATTTGACCTCCGCCGCGACCACGGCGAAGCCGCGCCCGGCCTCGCCCGCGCGCGCCGCTTCGATGGTCGCGTTCAAGGCGAGCAAATTCGTCTGGCTGGCGATGGCGCGGATGAGCTTGACGATATCGCCGATCTGCTGCGCGGCCTTGGCCAGCTGCTCGATGTCCCGGTCGGCCGATTGCGCCTCGGCCACCGCGAAGCGCACCACTTCCGCGCTTTCGGAGACGCGCGTCGTGATCGCCGCAACAGCCTCGTTGAGCGCGCCGGCCGCAGCCGAGGCGCTGGCGACGTTGCGCGCGGCTTCGTTCGACGTCCCCACCGCCGCTTCCGTCCGTTGCGATGTATGGCCAGAAGCATCGGAGAGGTTCGCGGCGGTCGCGTTCATCTGCTCGGCGCTGACGATGACGGTCTGAAGGAATTGCTCCGAGCGTGCGCGGAAATCGGCAATGGCGATCTCGAGCCGCGCCCGTCGCTCTTCCTTGTCCTGCAAGGCGGACCGCTCCTGCTCGACCGCGCGCCGCTGAGTGACGTCCTCGTGCATGCCGATCCAGCCACCGTCGCCGGTCGGATGGTTGGTGACCTGGAGGATGCGGCCGCCGCTCGCTTTGACTTCGTGCGTGATAGTGCGGCCCTCGCGCACGGAGGCGAGGAACTGCCGGCGGTACTCCTGCGGATCGCGCGAAAACGAGCCTTTCGCGACCCTTCGCTCCAGAACTTCCGACAGCGTCGCTCCCGTTCGAACGTCCGACGAGGCGAGATTGTAGAATTCGTAGTATTTGGAATTGCAGACGACCAGCCGCTCGGCTGCGTCGAACATGCAGACGCCCTGCGGCATGCTGTCGACTGCGGCACGATATTGCCGAAGCGCCCTCGCCTGCCGCAGCGCCAGGGCGACGCCGAGGATGACGGCCGCCGCCAGGGACACGACCAGCGCGGCGGCTAAGTCGAGCGCCAAACCGTTCCAGCCCGACAGGAACGATGCGATCGCCTGATGCGCCGAACCTTCGATGATCGCGAAGGCAACCACGAATATCGCAACGGCCGTGGTGACGGCCGATATCGACGAACGCCTCAGGCTCAGCGACTTGAACATCCTGGCTTGCCCGGCATGGAGCAGGCCTGGAGATTAGGCGCTGAGAGTTCCTTTGAGGTTAACGGCCATTAACACGGCGCTTGCGCGCGATGCGCCATTGCGCCCGGGCTTTCTGGAGAAATGCGAGCGCCCGCAGGCGCTTACTTCTTCGGCAGATCGAGCCGGATATTGAGCTCACGCAACTGCTTTTGCGTGACTTCCGACGGCGCGCCCATCAGCAGGTCCTCGGCGCGCTGGTTCATCGGGAACAGCACGACCTCGCGCAGGTTCTCTTCGCCGGCGAGCAGCATGACGATGCGGTCGATGCCGGGCGCGATGCCGCCGTGCGGCGGCGCCCCGTAGGTCAGCGCACGCAGCATGCCGCCGAACTTCGCCTCCAGCACGTCCTCACCGTAGCCGGCGATGGCGAAGGCCTTCTTCATCACCTCCGGGCGATGATTCCGGATGGCGCCGGACGAGAGCTCAGTGCCGTTGCAGACGATGTCGTACTGGATCGCCTTGATCGAGAGCAGCTTCTCGTGGTCGTTCGGATCGAGCGCGAGGAATTCCTCGACCGACATGTTCGGCATGGAGAACGGGTTGTGGGAGAAGTCGATTCTCTTCTCCTCCTCGTTCCACTCGTACATCGGGAAGTCGACGATCCAGCAGAAGTCGAAACGGTCCTTGGCGATCAGGCCGAGCTCCTCGCCGACGCGCGTGCGCGCGAGACCCGCGAACTTCACGAAATTCTTCGGCAGGCCGGCGACGAAGAACACCGCGTCGCCGATGCCGAGTCCCAATTGATCGGCGATCTGCTTGGTGCGCTCCGAGCCGATGTTCTTGGCGAGCGGACCCGCGCCGCCCTCCTCGCCCTCGCGCCAGAAAATGTAACCTAGACCCGGCTGGCCTTCCTCTTGCGCCCACGAATTCATTTTGTCGCAGAAAGCACGCGAGCCGCCCTTCGGCGCGGGAATTGCCCACACCTGCGCCTTGGAGTCGTTGGCGAGAATGTTGGCGAAGATCTTGAAGCCGGAGCCGCGGAACGCCTCGCTCACGTCCTGCATGACGATCGGATTGCGCAGGTCGGGCTTGTCGGTGCCGTATTTCGCCATCGCCTCGGCAAACGGGATGAGCGGAAATTTCGGCGTCACGTGCTTGCCGTTGCCGAACTCCTCGAACACGCCGCGGATCACCGGTTCGACCGCGTCGAACACGTCCTGTTGCGTGACGAAGCTCATTTCTAAATCGAGTTGATAGAACTCGCCGGGCGAGCGGTCGGCGCGTGCGTCCTCGTCGCGGAAGCACGGCGCGATCTGGAAGTAGCGATCGAAGCCCGCGATCATGATGAGCTGCTTGAACTGCTGCGGTGCCTGCGGCAGCGCGTAGAACTTGCCCGGATGCAGCCGCGACGGCACGAGGAAGTCGCGCGCGCCCTCCGGCGACGAGGCGGTCAGGATCGGCGTCTGGAATTCGAAAAAGCCGCCGTCCTTCATGCGGCGGCGGATCGAGTCGATCACCTGCCCGCGCAGCATGATGTTCTGGTGCAGCTTGTCGCGGCGCAGATCGAGGAAGCGGTACTTGAGCCGGATTTCCTCCGGGTACTCCTGATCGCCGAACACCGGCATGGGCAATTCGGCGGCGGGGCCGAGCACCTCGATCTCGTCGATATAGACCTCGACCTGGCCGGTCGGCAGCTCCGGGTTCTCGGTGCCGGCGGGACGCTTGCGGGCGCGGCCGTCGATGCGCACGACCCACTCGGCGCGCAGCGTCTCGGCATGCTTGAACGCCTTGGAGTCGGGGTCGGCGACGACCTGGGTCACGCCATAGTGGTCGCGCAGGTCGATAAACAGCACGCCGCCATGGTCGCGAACGCGGTTGACCCAGCCGGACAGGCGGACGTGCTGCCCGATATCGCCCTCGCGAAGCGCGCCGCAGGTGTGTGAGCGATAGCGATGCATATGCGTCTCTTTGCCGTGTTCCGGTGCCGATTCCGAGGTGGGTTGGAGGCGCGCGAAAAGCGCATGGGGGGTCGGCTTTGTCAAGGCAAGCGGCTCGACAGGCGCATGTCCGGACTGCACATTGGCGGCTTACGCCGGCGCCGGAAGAACCATGGCCAAACCCCGAAAATCCAAGACAAAAACCAAACAGGCCGCGGCCGACATGTCGACCGGCGAAGCGACCGCCGCGGGGCTTCTCGCGCACGGCTTGAGCGCCGTCTACGCGCTCCCCGGCGTGCACAACGACCACCTGTTCGACGCCTTCCAGAAGGCCGCCGACCGGCTGTCCGTCGTCCATACCCGGCACGAGCAGGGCGCGGCTTATATGGCGCTCGGGGCCGCGTTGGCGACGGGCAAGCCGCAAGCCTTCTCAGTGGTCCCGGGACCGGGCCTCCTCAATGCCGGAGCGGCGCTGCTCACGGCCTACGGCATGAACGCGCCGGTGCTCGGCCTCATCGGCCAGATCCCGTCAAAGGCGATCGGCCGCGACATCGGGCACCTGCACGAGATCCGCGATCAGACCGGGATCGTCGCACGTCTGGTTGACCACCACGCGGTGCTGTCTGGACCGACCGAAGCCCCGGAGAAGATCGCCAAGGCTTTCCGCGCCATGGCGACCCGCCGGCCCGGTCCGGCGGTGCTGGAGTGCGCCATCGACGTTTGGGGCAAGCGCGGGCCGGTCGCACCGATCGAGGCCCCCAACCCGCCGCGCCATCCGAAGATCGACGCCGACGCCGTGCGGAGCGCCGCCCGCGTGCTCGGCAAGGCCAAGCGCGTGCTGATCGTGGTCGGCGGCGGCGCGCTCGACGCCTCGCCCGAGGTGAACGCGCTGTCGGACCTGTTGCAGGCGCCCGTGCTGTCCTACCGGCGCGGCCGCGGCGTGCTGTCGGACCGCTCGCCGTTCTCGGTCAATCTCCCGATCGGCCGCGACCTGTGGAGCGAGGCAGACGCCGTGCTCGCGATCGGCACGCGGCTGTTCTACCCGTTCGCACAATGGGGCATCGACAAAGGTCTCGCCATCGTCCGCGTCGATTCCGATCCGGATGAGCCGGCGCGTCAGCACAGGCCGAAAGTGGCGCTGATCGGCGACGCCGCACCCATCCTGCGGGCGCTGATCGATGACCTCCCCCGCTTCAACGCCGCCCGGCCGTCGCGCACGGCAGAGATGGAGGAACGGCAGGCCAAGATGCGCGCGCGCCTCGCCGTGCTCGCGCCGCAGCTCGCCTTCCTCGAGGCGATCCGCGCCGAACTCCCTGAGGACGGCATCTATGTCGACGAAGTGACGCAGATCGGCTTCGCCGCCCGCCTCGCTTTGCCCGTCACCAAGCCGCGCACCTTCCTCTCGCCGGGCTACCAGGACAATCTCGGCTGGGGCTATGCCACCGCGCTCGGCGCCCAGCATGCCCGGCCCGACGTGCCTGTGCTGTCGATCAATGGCGACGGCGGCTTCATGTACACGGCCAACGAACTCGCCACCGCCGTGCGGCACCGCATCCCGCTCACCGCGGTCGTGTTCTCCGACGGCGCCTTCGGCAATGTGCGGCGCATCCAGGAGGAGCAGTTCGGTAACCGGCTGATCGCCTGCGATCTCGCCAACCCCGACTTTGTGAAATTTGCCGAGAGCTTCGGCGCCGCGGGCCGGCGCGCGCGCGGCCCGGATGAGCTGCGCCGGGCGCTCAAGGACAGCTTCGCCCGCCGCGAGCCGACCCTGATCGAGGTGCCGGTCGGGGCGATGCCGAGCCCGTGGGACTTCATCCACATGCCTCCGGTCCGTGGCCGATGATTGCCGCTTGTCACACAGGCCCCGGATCAGGTTAGGTCCATCCCGACATGGAGCCAATTACGACCAGTGAGGAACTGGCTGCCGTCTGCGCGCGCATGCGCAAGCACCGCTACGTGACGGTCGACACCGAGTTCCTGCGCGAGACGACTTATTACCCCCTGCTCTGCGTGGCGCAGGTGGCGACTGCGGACGAGGCCGTCGTCATCGACGCGCTCGCCCCCGGCATCGACCTTTCGCCCTTCTTCGACCTGCTGGTCGACGAGAACGTGGTCAAGGTCTTCCACGCCGCGCGCCAGGACATCGAAATCGTCTGGAACATGGCGGGCAAGATCCCGCATCCGATCTTCGACACCCAGGTCGCGGCCATGGTGCTCGGCTATGGCGACTCGATCTCCTACGACCAGCTCGTGCAGCGCATCACCGGCGACCAGCTCGACAAGTCGCACCGTTTCACCGACTGGACGCGGCGGCCGCTCTCGGACGCGCAGCTCGTCTACGCCGTCTCCGACGTGACGCACTTACGCGACGTCTACCTCAAGCTCGACGAGGACCTGCACAAGCGCGGCCGCGCGAACTGGGTCTCGGCCGAGATGGAAGTGCTCACCTCGCCCGACACCTATCGCGCCGATCCGGAACGCGCCTGGGAGCGGCTCAAGAGCCGCGTGCGCAAGCCGAAGGAACTCGGCGTGCTGATCGAGGTCGCGGCCTGGCGCGAGCGCGAGGCGCAGACGCGCGACGTGCCGCGCTCGCGCGTCCTCAAGGACGAGGTGCTCGGCGACATCGCCGTGCAGGCGCCGACCTCGATCGAGAAGCTCGGACATCTGCGCTCGCTGCCGAGGGGCTTCGAGCGCTCGCGCTGGGGCGAGCAGATCGTCGAGGCCGTCAAGCGCGGCGTCGAGCGCGACCCTAAATCGCTGCCGCGCATGGAGCGGTTTCGCCCGGCGCCGAACGGCGGGGCCACGGTCGAGCTTTTGAAGGTTCTGCTGCGCATGACGGCGGAGAAGAACGCCGTCGCCGCCAAGGTGATCGCCACGGTCGACGACCTGGAGCGCATCGCCGCCGACGACGCGGCCGACGTGCCGGCGCTGAAGGGCTGGCGGCGCGAGCTCTACGGCGAGAAGGCCCTCGCCCTCAAGCATGGCCGCCTCGCCCTCGCCATCGAGCGCGGCAAGGTCGTCGCCCTCGACAAATCCGACACATGAATTTCGCCAGCGACAACACCGCGGGTGTTGCGCCGGAGATCATGGCGGCGCTCGCCCGCTGCAACGAGGGCTTCGCGCTCGGCTACGGCAACGATGACTGGACGCGCCGCGTCGAGAAGACGTTCGCCGAGTTGTTCAAGCGCGAGGTGGCGGTCTTCCTGGTGCCGACCGGCACCGGCGCCAACGCGCTGGCGCTGGCGCATGTCACGCCGCCCTGGGGCGCGGTGCTGTGCCACGCGGATGCGCATATCGCCACCGACGAATGCGGCGCCCCGGAATTCTTCGGCGGCGGCATCAAGCTGGTCGGGCTTCCGGGCGACAACGGCAAGATCGCGGCCGCGACCCTGAAAGCCACGCTCGACAACAAGGCGCAATGGGGCGCGCCGCATCACGTGACGCCGGCGGCGGTGTCGATCTCGCAGGCGAGCGAGGCCGGCACGATCTACCGGCTCGACGACATCCGCGCGCTCGCCGACATCGCGCACGCGCACGGCGCCATGCTGCACATGGACGGCGCACGCTTCGGCAATGCGCTGGTGCGCATGAACGCTGCTGCCGACGAGGCCACATGGAAGGCCGGGGTCGATGTGCTCTCCTTCGGCGCGACCAAGGGCGGCGCGATGGGCGCGGAAGCCGTGATCTTCTTCGATCCGAAACGCGGCGACGGCATGTCGGCGCGGCGCAAGCGCGGCGGCGCCCTTCTCTCCAAGCACCGCTTCATCGCCGCGCAGATGGAAGCCTTCCTCGACGGCGATCTCTGGCTGCGCCTCGCGCGCCACGCCAATGGTATGGCGGACGCCTTGAGCGACGGGCTGACGAATGCGGGCTTCTCACCGAAATGGCCGGTCGAGGCCAACGAGGTCTTCGCCGCGCTGCCAATCTCTCTGTGTGACAAATTGCAGGCTGCGGGTGCAGTGTTCTACCGTTGGGAGACCGACGCCGCCACGCAGACCGCCATTGTGCGGCTCGTGACGTCGTTTGCGACCACCGCCGACGAGGTCGAGCGGTTCGTTGCGCTGTTAAAAGGCTGAGCAAAGCACGCGTTCGCTCATTTCGGGAGGACGAAGCCATGCGGGCAGTGATCGTCGGCGCCGGAATGGGCGGCCTGATGACGGCATTGGCGCTGCGCCAGTCCGGCGTCTTCACATCGGTCGATGTCTTCGAGCAGACGAAGGTCCCCAGCACCGCCGGCGCCGGATTGAACGTCCCGCCCAACGGGGCGCGGATCTGTCGCTGGCTGGGCGTCGACCTCGACGGCGGCGATCCAAAGGGCCCAGACGGGGCGATCGACGGCGGCAGGGCCGCGAAATTGGAATCGACAAGGCAGTTCAACGCCGATGGGAGCGTGACGAAAAGACCGTTCGATCATGTGACCGCGGCGGGCGACGGCGCCGGGTTTCATCACATGCACCGGCTCGACCTGCTGATGTGCCTTTACAAGCGGGTGTTCGAATTCGGACCCGGCAGCGGCGAGCCCTGCCCGATCAATGTGCACATGGACTGCCGGCTGTCGCAGTTGCATCAAACCGCCGGCGAGGTGACGGCGGTCTTCACCAATGGCCGAACGGCCACGGCAGAGGTTCTCGTCGGCGCCGACGGGATCAACTCCGCCACGTTGCAGCTCGCATGGCCGAACCCGCGTCCCAAGCGCTGGACCGAGGTGACCTGCTTCCGTGGGCTCATTCCGCGGTCCGTGGTCGCCTCGCTCCGTAAGGCCGATGGCAGCCCGCTCGATCACAATCCGATCGACTCCTTCAGCATGGACCGCCATCGCAACGACAAGAGCGGGGCGACGACCTACTGGGTGCGCGGCGGCGAATTGCTCAATGTATGGATCGCCCGTTACGAGCCCGACTCGGCCGCGTTCGAGCAGGAGGAAGGCGACTGGTTTCCCGTCAGCCAGGACGAGGTCCTTCGCGAGGTGGATGAGGCATTCGCTGGCAGCGCCACCCGAGACGACCTGCTCGCTCTGGCGGGAGCGATCGTTCGCCCGACCAAGTGGGGCCTCTACGATCGTGACGCGCTGGAAACCTGGGTGCAGGGCCGCGTTTGCCTGCTTGGGGACGCGGCGCACCCGATGCTTCCGACGTTCGGCCAGGGCGCCGCGCAATCCTTCGAGGACGCCGCCGCGCTGTCCAGCGCCTTCGCCCTGCACAAGAGCGACGTCGCCACCGCCCTGCTGCACTACGAGCGCGTTCGGCATTACCGCGCCACCCGCTTCCAGCTCGGGTCCAAATTCGCCTTCGATCACTTGCGGGCCAAGGACACGGCGGAGCAGAAGGCGCTGCTCGAGAAGCTCGACGAACGGGTCAGCCCAGCCTTCGCCCATGACAAGCGCGGCGGCGAGGATGATTCCTGGATCTACGCCTTCGATGCCCGCAAGATCGGCATCGCTTTGCCGCCCAAGCGACTGGGGCCATGGGACTTCCGCAAGGCCGCCAAGGCCAATTACGCCGGCATCACCCGCACGCTCTGGACGCCGCCTGCGCCGCCGCAGGCGCCGCGTCCGGTCACGCGCGCAGAAGTCGCACGGCACAACACGCGAGACGACTGCTGGATCATCGTTGCAGGAAAAGTCTACGACATCACCGCGTGGGCGCCGCATCACCCGGGCGGCGCCGGGATCGCGCGGATGTACGCCGGCAAGGAGGCCACCGCCGAATTCGGCGACTACCACAGCGCGCAAGCCGTCGCGCACATGGCGCATTTCTGCGTCGGCGACCTTGTCGAGGCGCCGGCCAGCGTGCCGTGAGACGCTTCTGGCGGCATCGTCACGCGCGCGACGAATTCTAGAAGTCGAACGCGCCCTCGCGGCCGACGAGCCGCGCCAGCGAACGCAGGCGGCCTGCGAGCCGGTCGCTGGCCAGCCCCGCATACTTGCCCGGCAGATGCAGCGTCAGCTTGCTGCGCTTCACCTTCATCGGCGTGTGCGGCAGCACGCCGTCATGGCCGGCGGTGAGGATGTAGGCGACGCGCATCGCGGCACCGAGCACGCGCGCGCGGTCGAGGATGTGCGGCGTCGCCAGCTCGCGCAGGCGCGGCGACAGCTCCTCCTCGCTCAGGCCAGCGTGGCGGAAGAACACCGACAGCGCGAGATAGGCGCGGCCCGGATGGTCGATGGCGACGAAGGCGCCATGCGCGATGATGTTCATCGACTGCTCGCCGCGATAATCCGGATGCGCGCGCCAGCCAATGTCACCGAGCAGGCAGGCGGTGTGACGCAGCCGCACCTCGTCCGGCGTCTCATCGAGCCCGGACGAAGCGATGAAGCGGTCCGTCCACTCGATCAACTCATGGCCGTGACGCGGCGAACGCGACCGTAGCAGGTTGAGCTCGGCGGCGGCCGAGACCAGCGGGTCGACGGCGCGCTCCTTGCTCTTCAGAAGTTCGTAGAGCAGGCCCTCGCGCACGCCGAGCACGGAGATGACGACATCCCGCGGATTGAGCTTGCGCACGAGATGCTCGAGCACCAGCGCCGCGTAAGGCAGCAGCGGCCGGCGGGCGGCGTTGACGACCTCGATCTTGGACAGGGTTTCGGTATCGACGCGATGCACCAGCCGCGAAAACTCCAGCGCCTCGCGCGCCGGGATGCGGTAATTGTGCATGACGTGGAAGGGATAGCCGGTCTGCCACATGTGCAGCCGCGCCAGCGCGCGCCACGTCCCGCCGACGGCATAGAACGAGCGCCCCTGCCCGTGCTTGAGGACGTCGAGCCCGGCGAGACTCTCCTGCACGAACTTCTCGGCTTTCTTGATCGACTTGCCGGCAATGTCCTGGAGCGCCAGGCCGCCGAGCGGCAGCGTCTGGCCCTTGCGCACGCGGTCGCCGCGCACGTCGACCAGCTCGAGCGAGCCGCCGCCGAGGTCGCCGACAATGCCGTCCGGCCTGTACATGCCGGAGACGACGCCGAGCGCGGTCAGCTGCGCCTCGCGCTTGCCCGACAGGATGGTGATCGGCGTGCGGCAGATGCGCTCCGCCGCCGCGATGAAGTCGTCGCCGTTCTCGGCGTCGCGGCAGGCGGCGGTGGCGATGGCCCACACCTTCGACACTTCGAGTACATCGCACAGAGTGCGGAAGCGTTTCAGCGCGGCGAGCGCGGTATCGATGGCGTCGGCAGCGAGCAGGCCGGTGGTCTGCACCTGACGGCCAAGGCCGGCGAGCACCTTCTCGTTGAAGATCGGTGTCGGCGCGCGCGTCAGCCCCTCGTAGATGACGAGGCGCACCGAGTTCGAACCGATGTCGATGACGGCGACGGCGGGGCCCGTTTCGAGCCGGCCCTTCGGAGCCGGCGCGCCGGCGCGCTTACGCTTCGCGCGGGATTTGCCGGATGAGGCTGCGGGGCGAGTGTTCTTTGAGCGATTTGCCACGGCCCGAGAGGCTCGGATTGGTCATGAAGTATTTGTGGGC
>DASTGR010000208.1:0-12217 GCA_035718885.1 Pseudolabrys sp.
TGGAAACAGCCGAGTTCAGAGCATGGACGCCATCGACCGCAAGATCCTCGCCGTGGTGCAGCAGGACGCCTCCCTGTCGGTGGCCGAGATCGGCCAGCGCGTGGGCCTGTCCTCGACGCCGTGCTGGAAGCGGCTCCAGAAACTCGAGGCCGAGGGCGTGATCACCCGCCGCGTCGCCATCGTCGATCAGGAGAAGATCGGGCTCGGCATCACCGTGTTCGTCTCGGTCGAGACCGGCGACCATTCGCAGGACTGGCTCAAGCGCTTCGCCGAGACGGTCGCCGCCATGCCGCAGGTGATGGAGTTCTACCGCATGGCCGGCGACGTCGACTACATGCTGCGCGTCGTCGTCCGCGACATGCAGAGCTACGACGCGTTCTACAAGAAGCTGATCGAGACGGTGCCGTTGAAGAACGTCACGTCGCGCTTCGCCATGGAGCGGATCAAGCAGACGACGGCGCTGCCGATCGTCGAGCCGGCCAAGGCCGCGTCAGCGGCTTGAGAGAGCACGCCTCGGCGGCCTAGGAGCCGCACTTCGTGGTGCTGGTCGGATAGGTCGGCGCCGAGATGCGCGGCATCATGTACATCTGGTCGGACAGGGTCAGCGTGCCGGTGATCGTGTGGCCGACGACCGGCTTGTAGGCGTAGCTCACCTGCGCCAGAATCAATTGCGTGTTCGCGATCTGCAAGTCGGCCGGCACGGAGATCGCCGCGCCGGTGCCGCCATTGCGCGTCGCCTGCCACTTGGTGGTGACGGCCTTGTTGGCGTCGATCGAGAGGCAGGACACCGTCATCTTCAGGTTCGACGCCGAATACGGCATGATGATCGCGCTCGACGCGTCGAGGATGTTGCTCATGTCGGTCGACGATATCGCCGTCGATTGCGCGACGAGGTTGGCGAGCGTCGCCGAAGTGAGGCTGACCTTGCGGTCGACCGCGACGCCGTCCGACACTTCCACGCAGCCGAAATAGAGCGTGATCATCATCGGCGCCACCAGCGCGAACTCGAGCGCCGAGACGCCGCGCCGGTCGCGCGCGAAGCGGATCACCCGTTGAATGGCGCGCATCATCAGCAGCCACCCGTGGTCGAATAGGGCTCGTTCTTGAACACGGCGGAGGCCGCGAGGAGCCGGTAATTGCCGGAAAGGTTCGACAAATTGTCGCCGAGTAGCGAGACGTAGATCGGCCATTTGTAATAGAGCGAGACCACCTGGATGCAGCCGGGGCCGCCCAGCGTGTAGCCGACCTTCGAGGCGTCGAACTGGTTGTTGGTGACCGGCTGCGCGCCGCTGATCGCGCCGAACGTCGAGTAGCTCTTGACGTCGACATAGACGCCGCCGGCGCAGTCGAACAGGCCGGCAATGCGGTTGCACACCTGGGTCTTGAACTGGTCGGCGGTGTAGTTCGCGGTCTGCGCCTGGCCGGTCATGATCAGCCGCGCCGAATCCGCGACCGCGGCTTCCAGCGTCTGCCCGGCATAGAACACCAGTGCCGATTCGATGATGGCGAAGGTCAGCGCCAGGAACGGCAGCGCGACGAAGGAGAATTCCACGGCCGTCGCGCCGTCCTGCCGGCGGGCGAAGCGGCGCAACGCGCGCACCGGCCGCAGTGCGAGCATGCGGCGGGCGATGCGGTTGCGCGGCGGCTTGGACATCGAAAAGTGCTCGGACGGTGAAATCAGGCCGGTTTTAGCAGCCGGAACTTTGGAATCCGTTGCCCCGTTGCGGCGAAACGGCACCCTCGCATTCAGCGCGCGTTAACCGAGGGTCACTTGCTCGGCGTCGCGGCCTCGCGGTTGCGCACGCCGCTCTGCTGTAGCGTGTTGTTGAAGTAGGTCACCCCGTCGCCGAGCGTGATGCGCCGCTCGCACACGGGCGCGCAGCTGTAGGACTCGCGCTCCATGCCGCGATAGACGACGACGAGGTCCGCGCTCTTGGGCGCGACCACCTCGATGTTGTGGGTGAGCACGACCCGGCCGTTCCGGTCGAGCGCCATCATATTGGTGGCGCCGAAGCCCTTTCCGGTGAGCACGAGGATGCCGCCCGGCTGGAGCGTCGCGTCGGCGATCAGCGGGTTGCCGATGACGATGGTGGCGACGCCGTCGGGCAGGCGCATGATCCGCGCCTCGTCGACATTGACGTTGACGGTATCCGCCAGGGCGGCGACGGGGCCGATGGCGCCGAGCGCCAGCGCGAACGCTGCCGCGAGCCGCAGGCGGCGGCAGGACTTGGGCCAGGACACGGCCGACATCGCACTCTCCGATACGCTACACGAACGCGAACAAAAGGCGTGGCGGAACAGTCATCCCGCCTCCGGCGATTTGACTGCAAAGAAGTGAACGAACTGCAAAGACTTGTCGCGGCCGCCCCCGCCCCGTCTCACTTGCGGAACGGATAGACCATCTGCCCGACGAAGTTGCCGGGGAAGTCGTGGTCGTCGATGCCGTAGGCCTGCGGCAGCTCGTTCTTGGGCATGTACCAGGTGCCGAACAGGATATCGAGGACCGGGAAGGTGCTGGCGAAGTTCTTGTTGCCGCCCTTCTCCAGCGGCGTGTGGTGCCAACGGTGAAACACCGGGCTCGCCAGCACGTATTTGAACGGGCCGAGATCCCATTTCAGGTTGGCGTGCACGAAGGCGGAATGCGCGGTGGTGAAGGGGCCGATCCACAGCATGACGTTCGGCGAGATGCCGACGAGCAGGAGGATCACGTCGACGGCGACGCTGCCGAGGAACAGGTTGATCGGGTGGAAGCGCGCCGCCGAGATCCAGTCGAGATCTTCCGAGGAATGGTGCACCGCGTGGTATTTCCAGAGGCTGGGGCCGTGGAAAAGACGGTGATTCCAGTACATCAGCAGATCGGACGCGATCAGGAAGATGATCGCCTGGAGCCACAAGGGCAGGCGCGACAGCGGCCCGTGGCCGTTCTCGTAGAAGTCCATGAGCGGCTGGGCGCCGTGAATGTTGAAGAACAGCGCGGCGCCGACGATCAGCAATCCGATGCGCACGAAGCGCGCGCCGACCGGGATCATGATCCAGTAGGTGACGTCGGTGATGATCTCGCGCTTGCGCCACCATGGGCCGCTTGGGTTGCAGGCCGACCAATGCGTCAGCACCGCGAAGACGATGCCGAGCACGATCGTGATCGGCAGGATCTTGAGGACGGTTTGTCCCGCGACTTCGAGGACGCCGATCAGTTCGACGATCATGGCTTTGCAAATTCCGTGAGTGCCTGCCGACTGGTATCGATCCACCGCGGTTAAGGGCGGGTGAAATCGACGTGCGCAAAGCGCGGCTTTTGCACCCTGCCCAATTCGTAAAGGGATTGTTAACCATCGGCGGCGCACCCGGGAGCCGCCCGCTGCCGCCGTGCGTTGACCGCCAGCATATGACACCGAGACCCGACACAGCGGGTGCGCCGCGGCAGGACGCCGCGGAGGCGGCGATGCCGCCGGCCAAGCCCGCGCCGTTAAGGAGTCGTTAATACATGCAGACCGCCATCCCGCGCTTCATCAAGGATTGCTCGGGCGCAACCGCGATCGAATACGGACTGATCGCCGCCGGCATCGCCGTGGCGATCATCGCGGTCGTCCAGGGCATCGGCAGCAAGCTCAACGCCAGCTTCGCGAGCATTTCGACGCAGTTGAAGTAAGCCTTTCGCGCGCGGCGCCCTGCCCGGGTTTACGAAAGGTAAAGCGTGGCGCGGTAATGCTCGAGCGGCGAAGCGGGTCGACCGGCCCGCGGCGGAGGTCACGATGCTCACGGACGCGATCAGGCTGCTGCTGTTTCCGGCGTTGATGGCGTTCGCGGCCTCGAGCGACCTGTTCACGATGACGATCTCGAATCGCCTGTCGCTGGCGCTGGCCGGCGGGTTCGTGCTCCTGGCGGCGGCTAGCGGCCTGGCCTGGCCGGCGGTCGGCATGCACCTCGCCGCGGCGGCGCTGGTGCTGGTCGTCTCCTTCGTCATGTTCACGCGCGGCTGGATCGGCGGCGGCGACGCCAAGCTCGCGGCCGCGACGGCCCTGTGGTTCGGCTTCGACTACCTGCTCGACTACATGATCTACGCCTCGCTGTTCGGCGGCGCGCTCACCCTGCTGCTGCTGCAATTCCGCAAGCTGCCGCTGCCGCAGGTGCTGGCGAAGCAGGAGTGGATCCAGCGTCTGCACGACCAGGCCGGCGGCGTGCCCTACGGTATCGCGCTCGCGGCGGCGGCTCTGACCGTCTATCCGCACACCGGCTGGATGACCGCGCTGATTTGAACAAGCGCGAGGCGGCGGCAAGAAGTCATTAACTCGATTTAGATACCGCTGCTTAACCATACCTTGACCATTACCTGCTGAAATCCTGCATGCGGCGCTCCGCGTCGCCACGTGCATTGAGCAGCCGCGTCGGCTGCTTTGTGAAGTGTAGGCCATGTCGGCCGCTTCGTGAGCTTGAGAGTTGAGCGTATGAAAGCCGCGCGTCTTGTCGTTCTCGTGATTGCGCTTGGAGCCGGCGGCGTTGCCGCCATGCTCGCCGGGCGTTCCGATAAGCCCGCAGAGGTCAAGCCCGTCGCGGCCAAAGCGGATACCGTCGACATCCTCGTCGCGAAATCCGACATCGGCATGGGCACGCCGCTCTCTGCCAACGAGCTGCAATGGCAGGCGTGGCCGGCGAGCACCGCCTCCGGCAATTTCATCCGCAAAAGCGAACGCCCGAACGCGATCCAGGATTTCACGGGCCAGGTGGCGCGCGCGCCGTTCGTGCTCGGCGAGCCGATTCGCCAGGCCAAGCTGGTCGACGCCAAGGGCTCCGGCTTCATGGCAGCGATCCTGCCGGCCGGGATGCGCGCCGTATCGACGCAGATCTCCCCGGAGACGGGCGCCGGCGGCTTCATCCTGCCGAACGACCATGTCGACGTCATTCTGACCAAGAAGACGAACGACAAGACGGGCGACGGACAGACGAGCGAGACCGTGCTGACCAATGTGCGCGTGCTCGCGATCGACCAGAACATCGAGGAGAAGGGCGGCCAGAAGGTCGTCGTCGGCAAGACGGCGACGCTCGAGCTGTCGCCGGGCCAGGCGGAGACGCTGGCGCTGGCGCAGCGGGTCGGGACGCTGGCTTTGGCGCTGCGCTCGATCGCCGACGCCTCCAAGAACGACAAGCCCGATGAAGACGGCTCGCCGCGCGGCGGCGTCAACGTCGTCCGCTTCGGCGTCGGCAGCAGTTCCGGCCGGTGACATGCGAGGGGATGAGACACACATGACGACCGGCTCCCTGATCCGCACCGTCTCGCTCGCGGCGCTCCTCGCCGCGACCAGCCTCGTTTCGACCGCCGCGATGGCCGCCGACGCGCATGTCCCGGTCGTCCAGGTGGCGGCGAGTGAGGCGACATCGCGCTTCATCCCGCTCGGCATCGGCAAGTCGGTCGCCATCGACCTGCCGACCGACATCAAGGACGTGCTGGTCGCCGACCCGACCATCGCCAATGCCGTCGTGCGCACGGCGCGCCGCGTCTACATGATCGGCGTCAAGGTCGGGCAGACCAACATCTTCTTCTTCGACGCGCAGGGTCGCCAGATCGCCGGCTTCGATATCGCCGTGACGCGCGACCTGAACGGCGTGCGCGCCGCGTTCAAGCAGGCGATGCCCGACGCCGACATCCGCATCGAGGGCGTCGGCGAAAAGTCCGTGATGCTCACCGGCACCGCCACCAGCCCGGCCGAAGCGCAACAGGCCTTCGAGATCGCCTCCAAGCTCGTCGGCAGCCCCGAGGCCGTGGTCAACGGCGTCACCGTGCGCGGGCGCGACCAGGTGATGCTGAAGGTGACGGTCGCGGAAGTCTCCCGCGACGTCATCAAGCAGCTCGGCATGGATCTGACGGCCAGCCTCGGCTACGGCACGTCGGTGGTGAACTTCAACACCACCAACCCGTTCTCCGCGACCGGCCAGGCCCTGTCGAGCTCGAAGCTCGTCGGCAACTCGGCGCTGAACGCGGCGGGCATGCCAAGCGTGACCTCGACCTTGCGCGCGATGGAGCGCGCCGGCGTCATCCGCACGCTCGCCGAACCGAACCTGACCGCGATCTCGGGCGAAACCGCGAGCTTCATGGCCGGCGGCGAATTCCCGATCCCGAACGGCCTGTCCTGCGACACCACCAAATCGCCGCCGGTCTGTCAGGCGCAGGTCGAGTTCAAGAAATTCGGCGTCTCGCTGATGTTCACGCCCGTCGTGCTCAGCGAGGGCCGCATCAGCCTCAAGGTCATGACCGAGGTGTCGGATCTGTCGAACCAGAACTCGATGACCATGACCGTGCCGGGCTCGAGCACCTCGCTGACGATCCCCTCGATCCGCACCCGCCGCGCCGACACCGTCGTCGAGATCCCGTCCGGCGGCTCGCTCGCCATGGCCGGCATGATCCAGCAGCAGAGCCAGCAGTCGATCGACGGTATTCCCGGCCTGATGCAGGTGCCGGTGCTGGGCGCGCTGTTCAAGAGCCGCGACTTCATCAACCACCAGTCCGAATTGATGGTGCTGGTGACGCCATACATCGTGCGCTCGGTGGCGCAGAAGGAGTTGTCGCGGCCCGACGACGGCTTCGCCGACGCCAGCGACCCGGCGACCGTGCTGCTCGGCCGCTTCAACAAGATCTACGGCGCCAACGGCAAGGCCGAGCCGAAGCCGACGGGCAGCTATCACGGCAAAGTCGGTTTCATCCTCGATTGAGCGGCGGAGACGGTCACGTATGACACGGAATGGAAAGACGATCGTCGGACGAGGCGGGGCCAGGGTCGCGGCGCTCGCCACGGCCGCCGCGCTGCTCGCGGGCTGCAATCAGCATACGGCCACGGCGCAGGCGTCGTACCCGACCGACTATCGCGAGCGACATCCGATCACGCTGCGCGAGGGCGATCGCACGGTCGAGATCTTCGTCGGCCGCAATCGCGGCGGCCTGACGCCGGCGCAGCGCGCCGACGTGCTCTCCTTCGCGCAGCAATGGCGGCACGAAGGCACGAGCGGCGTGATCATCGACGTGCCGCAGGCCGGCGCCTCGGCGCGGGCCGCCGCCGATTCGATGCGCGAGGTGCACTCGATCCTCGCCGCCTCCGGCGTGCCGGCCAAGGCCGTCTATGTCCGCGGCTACCGGCCGGGCGTGGCCGCTCTGGCGAGCATCAAGCTGCGCTATTCCAAATTGATGGCCGAGGCCGGTCCCTGCGGCGTGTGGCCGAAGGACCTCGGCCCTTCGGCCGACGGCGACGACTTCAGCAACAATCCGTACTGGAACCTCGGCTGCGCCACGCAGCGCAATCTCGCGGCCATGGTCGCCAATCCTGCCGACCTGGTGCAGCCGCGCGGTGAGGCCTCGGCCTATCAGCCGCGCCGCTCGGTCGCGATCGAGAAATGGCGCACGGGCGCCAGTCCGTCAGGCGCCTATCCGGATTACGACAAGGGCAAGATCAGCGATCTCGGAAAATGATCAGAAACGCATATCAGACCGCCGTCGCCGAAGAGCTGGGCCAGCCCGCTGCCGCGGAGCCGCCCGCGGCCGACGAACATATTGCGCCGGCGCCGCGTGTATCGGTGCAGGCCTTCTGCGAGACGGTGGAGACCGCCGCCGCCGTGCAGGCGGCCGGCGAGGACCGCCGACTGGCCAAGGCGCACGTCAAAATCCAGATGGGCGGCATCGCCGCGGCCATCGAGGCCTATCGCGCCTCGGCGACGCCGAACGTCATCGTCATCGAGGCCGATACGCGCGCCGAAGAGATCCTCGGCGGTCTCGACCAGCTCGCGGAGGTCTGTGACGCCGGCACGCGCGTCGTTGTCATCGGCCGCATCAACGACGTGACGCTCTATCGCGAGCTCACCCGCCGCGGCGTCTCCGATTACATGATTTCGCCGGTCGGCACGCTCGACGTCGTGCGCTCGATCTGCGGGCTCTATTCGGCGCCGGATGCCAAGCCCGTCGGCCGTATCATCGCCGTGGTCGGCGCCAAGGGTGGCGTCGGCGCCTCCACCATCGCGCACAACATCGCCTATGCGATCGGCGGCGACTTCGGCGTCGATTCGGTCGTCGCCGACCTCGACCTGCCGTTCGGCACCGCCGGGCTCGACTACAACCAGGACCCGCCGCAGGGCATCGCCGATGCGGTGTTCTCGCCGGACCGCATCGACGGCGGCTTCGTCGACCGGCTGCTGTCGAAGTGCACCGATCACCTGAGCCTGCTCGCCGCGCCCGCGACGCTCGACCGGGTCTACGACTTCGGCGCCGAGGCCTTCGACGCCATCATCGACACCCTGCGCAACTCGGTACCGTGCATCGTCCTCGACGTGCCGCACGTGTGGAGCGGCTGGACCCGCCGCCTGCTCGTCGGCGCCGACGACATCCTCATCGTCGCCGCGCCCGACCTCGCCAACCTGCGCAACGCCAAGAACATGGTCGACCTCTTGCGCGTCGCGCGGCCGAACGACCGCCATCCCTATTACTGCCTCAACCAGGTCGGCGTGCCGAAGCGTCCGGAGATCACCCCGGCCGACTTCGCCAAGGCCCTCGAAGACCAGCCGCTGGCCTCGATCCCGTTCGAGCCGCAACTGTTCGGCACGGCCGCCAATAACGGCCAGATGATCGCCGAGGTGTCGGCCAACCACAAAACGGCGGAGATGCTGCGTCAGCTCGCCCAGGTGCTGACCGGCCGCGCCGAAGCCAAGCGGGCCCGCTCGAGCCTCCTGACGCCGCTCTTGGCGAAGCTGCGAAAGAAGTCTGCGTGAATCTAGGTTCGGAGCAGGACTGACGTGTTCGGCAAGCGAAGCGATACTCGCGCACCGGCAGCGCCGGCGTCCCACGCGGTGGCGGCGCCCGCCGCCGCGCAGCCTTTGCCGCAGCACGAGGCGCCGTCGGTCGCGCCCGCGAGCGCGCCCGAGCCTCCGGTCGCGACCGGGCGCACGCCCTTCCCTTCCGCCGGCCTCGGCGCGCCGCTCGTCTCGGCGCCCACGCCGACGCGCAATCCCGCCTCCGTGCAGATGGTGCCGAACGCCATCGATACGCGCCGCTCGGAGGCCTATTACGAGACCAAATCGACGATCTTCGGCGCCCTGATCGAGGCGATCGACCTGTCGCAGCTCGCGCGCCTCGACGCCGATTCCGCGCGCGAGGAAATCCGCGACATCGTCAACGAGATCATCGCGATCAAGAATATCGTGATGTCGATCTCCGAGCAGGAAGAGCTGCTCGACGACATCTGCAACGACGTTCTCGGCTTCGGCCCGCTCGAGCCGCTGCTCGCGCGCGACGACATCGCCGACATCATGGTGAACGGCTCCGGCACGGTCTACATCGAAGTCGCCGGCAAGATCCAGCGCACCGGCATCCGCTTCCGGGACAACCAGCAGCTCCTCAATATCTGCCAGCGCATCGTCAGCCAGATCGGCCGCCGCGTCGACGAAGCCTCGCCGATATGCGACGCGCGCTTGCCGGACGGCTCGCGCGTCAACGCCATCGTGCCGCCGCTGGCGATCGACGGGCCCGCGCTCACCATCCGCAAGTTCAAGAAGGACAAGCTGACGCTCAACCAGCTCGTCAAGTTCGGCACCATCACCGAACAGGGCGCCGAGATCCTCAGCATCATCGGCCGCTGCCGCGTCAACACGCTGGTGTCGGGCGGCACCGGCTCGGGCAAGACGACGCTGCTGAACTGCCTGACGCAGTTCATCGACGACGACGAGCGCATCATCACCTGTGAGGACGCGGCCGAGCTTCAGTTGCAGCAGCCGCACGTGGTGCGTCTGGAAACGCGCCCGCCCAACCTCGAAGGCGAGGGCCAGGTGACGATGCGCGAACTGGTCAGAAACTGCCTGCGTATGCGGCCGGAACGCATCATCGTCGGCGAAGTGCGCGGACCCGAGGCGTTCGACCTGTTGCAGGCGATGAACACCGGCCACGACGGCTCGATGGGAACGCTGCACGCCAACAACCCGCGCGAGGCGCTGTCGCGCTGCGAATCCATGATCACGATGGGCGGCTTCTCGCTGCCGTCCCGCACCATCCGCGAGATGATCTGCGCCTCGATCGACGTCGTCATCCAGGCGGCACGCCTGCGCGACGGCTCGCGCCGCATCACGCACATCACCGAGGTGATGGGCATGGAAGGCGACGTGATCATCACCCAGGACCTGTTCGTCTACGACATGGTCGGCGAGGACGCCAAAGGCAACATCATCGGCCGTCATCGCTCGACCGGAATCGGCCGCCCCCGCTTCTGGGACCGCGCCCGCTATTACGGCGAGGAGAAGCGGCTCGCGGCCGCGCTCGACGCGGCCGAAGCCGCCACCGCGGACATGAACACGTGAGCGGAGGGCCGCGTCCATGAACATGATGGCGGTGGCTCTCCTCGCGGCGCTCGCGGTCGGCGGCGTCGCTTACGTCTTTCTCTATCCGATCCTGTCCGGCGAACGCGTGGCCGAGAAGCGGCGCGAGAGCGTCGCCCGCACCGAGCCGGCGGCCGCACGGTCGTCGCGCGGTCAGCCGCGCGTCGCGCGCCGCGACGCCGTGGAGGCGACGCTCAAGGAATTCGAGGAGCGGCAGAAGAAGAACGCCAAGCCGAGCCTGCCCGTCCGCCTGGCCCAGGCCGGCCTGTCGTGGACGAAGCAGCAATTCCTCATGGTCTCGGCCGGCATCGGCCTGACGCTGTTCGTCGTCGCTTTCACCTTCGGCCCCGGGCTCCTGCCGGCGCTCGGCATCGGCTTTGCCGGCGCGTTCGGCCTGCCGCGCTGGATGCTGTCGTACCTGAAGAAGCGCCGCGAGCAGAAATTCCTCAACGCCTTTCCCGACGCGGTCGACATCATCGTGCGCGGCGTCAAGGCCGGTCTGCCGCTGCTCGACTGCCTCAAGATGATCACGCAGGAAGCGCCGGAGCCGATCAAGTCGGAATTCCGCGTCATCGTCGACACGCAGGCGATCGGCATGCCGCTGGGCGAGGCCTGCGCCAAGCTCTACGAGCGCACCCCGGTCGCCGAGGCCAATTTCTTCGCCATCGTCGTCGGCATCCAGCAAAGGGCCGGCGGCAACCTGTCGGAGGCGCTCGGCAATCTGTCGCGGGTGCTGCGCGACCGCAAGAAGATGAAGGCCAAGATCACGGCCATGTCGCAGGAGGCGAAGGCGTCGGCCGCCATCATCGGCGCGCTGCCGATCTGCGTGATGGTTCTCGTCTACCTGACCAGCAAGGACTACATCACGCTGCTGTTCACCGAGCCTCTCGGCCACGTCATGCTCGCCGGCTCGGTCGTGTGGATGTCGATGGGCATCCTGGTGATGAAGAAGATGATCAACTTCGACTTCTGACCAAGACGGCGCGCCCATGCTCCAGATGCTCGAGAACTCGATCAACACCGGAACGCTGACGATGGTGCTCGCCGCCATCGCCGCGGCGGCGACGGTGCTGACTCTGGCCATGCCGCTGGTGTTCGCCAATCCGCTCGACAAGCGCATGCGCTCCGTCGCGCTCGAGCGCGAGAAGCTGCGCCAGCGCGAGCGCGAGCGCATGAACCAGGAGAAGCAGAAGGTCGCGCTGCGGGCGTCGCCGAAGCAATACGTCCAGAGGATCGTCGATCAGTTCAACCTGACCAAGTGGGTCGGCCAGGAAGAGGCGCGGCTGAAGCTGGTGCAGGCCGGCTATCGCGGCCAGGCGCCCTACGTCACCTACCTGTTCTTCCGCATGGTGACGCCGGTCGCCGCGCTGCTGTTCACGGCGTTCTATATCTTCGTCGTCTTGCAGGTCGATTATCCGACCTCGGTGAAGCTCGGCGCGTGCATCGGCGCCGCCTATCTCGGCATGCATCTGCCGCTGCAACTGCTCAAGAGCAAGATCCAGAAGCGCCAGCTTTCGATCAAGCGCGCCTTCCCCGACACGCTCGACCTGCTCCTGATCTGCGTCGAGTCAGGCATGTCGATCGAGGCGGCGTTCCGCAAGGTCAGCGAGGAAATCGGCAGCCAGTCCGTGGCCCTCGCCGAAGAGCTGACGCTCACCACGGCGGAGCTCTCGTATCTGCCCGACCGCCGTCAGGCCTATGAGAACCTCGCCAAGCGCACCGATCTCGACGGCGTCAATTCCGTCTGCATGGCGTTGCAGCAGGCCGAACGCTACGGCACGCCGCTGTCGACCATGCTGCGCACGATGGCGCAGGAAAATCGCGACATGCGCATGTCGGAAGCCGAGAAGCGCGCTGCGGCGCTGCCGCCGAAGCT
>DASTGR010000209.1:0-14597 GCA_035718885.1 Pseudolabrys sp.
ATCTCGTCGAACGGCGACAGCCAGATCGGCAGCATGATCGCCAAGGCGATGCAGAAGGTCGGCAACGAAGGCGTCATCACGGTTGAAGAAGCCAAGGCGATGGAGACCGAGGTCGAGATCGTCGAGGGCATGCAGTTCGACCGCGGCTACATCTCCCCCTACTTCGTCACCAATGCCGAGAAGATGCTGGCCGAGCTCGAGGACGCCTACATCCTCCTGCACGAAAAGAAGCTCTCGGGACTCCAGGCCATGCTGCCGGTGCTCGAGGCGGTGGTGCAGTCGGGCAAGCCGCTCATCATCATCGCGGAAGACGTCGAGGGCGAGGCGATCGCCACGCTCGTCGTCAACAAGCTGCGCGGCGGCCTCAAGGTCGCCGCCGTCAAGGCGCCGGGCTTCGGTGACCGCCGCAAGGCCATGCTCGAGGACATCGCGATCCTGACCGGCGGTCAGCTGATCTCCGAAGATCTCGGCATCAAGCTCGAGAACGTCACGCTCAACATGCTCGGCCGCGCCAAGAAGGTGATCATCGAGAAGGAGAAGACCACGATCGTCAACGGTTCCGGCAAGAAGGCCGAGATCGAGGCGCGCGTGCAGCAGATCAAGGCGCAGGTCGAGGAAACCACCTCGGACTATGACCGCGAGAAGCTCCAGGAGCGTCTGGCCAAGCTCGCCGGCGGCGTCGCGGTCATCCGCGTCGGCGGCGCGACCGAGATCGAGGTCAAGGAGAAGAAGGACCGCGTCGAGGACGCGCTCAACGCCACCCGCGCCGCGGTGCAGGAAGGCATCGTCCCCGGCGGCGGCGTAGCGCTGCTGCGCGCCAAGAAGGCTGTCGGCAAGATCACGAACGAGAACTCGGACGTGCAGGCCGGCATCAACATCGTGCTCAAGGCGCTGGAGGCTCCGATCCGCCAGATCGCCGAGAACGCCGGTGTCGAGGGCTCGATCGTCGTCGGCAAGATCCTGGAGAACAAGGACGAGACCTTCGGCTTCGACGCACAGAACGAAGAGTACGTCGACATGATCGCCAAGGGCATCGTCGACCCGGCCAAGGTCGTGCGCACGGCCTTGCAGGACGCCTGCTCGGTCGCCGGCCTGCTCGTCACGACCGAAGCGATGGTCGCCGAGCTGCCGAGGGATGCCGGTCCGGCCATGCCGGGCGGCGGCATGGGCGGAATGGGTGGCATGGGCGGCATGATGTGACGCGCTAGCGTCATCCCGGGCGCGGCGCTTCGTGAAACGATGCGCCGCAGACCCGGGATCGCCCAAGCGAGTACGAAAGGGCCGGCTCTCGCAGCCGGCCCTTTTGCTTTGAGGAGTGCCGGCATTCGTGTCCCGGGCGCGGCGCAGCATGCAATGCTGCGACGCAGACCCGGGACCCCGGTTCGATGACCACATAGGCTCCGAAAACCGGGGCCCCGGATCTGCACCGCATCACTTCGCTTCGCTCCGTGCTGCGGCGCGTCCGGGGCACGTGGTCGTCGCAGTGCAACCCAAGTTCCACCCCGCGCGTTGACCGCGCATGGCCGCGGCACCCGCATCGAGACTGGTCGTCCATGCCGCGCTCGCCGGCAACCTCCTGGTCGCACTGACCAAGTTTGCCGCAGCCTGGTGGACCGGCTCCTCCGCGATGCTGTCCGAGGCCATCCACTCCACCGTCGACACTGCCGACCAGATCGTCCTGCTCTACGGCCTCTCGCGCGCGGAGCGGCCGCCGGACGCGCTGCACCCGCTCGGCTATGGCCGCGAACTCTATTTCTGGAGCTTCATCGTCGCGCTGCTGATGTTCACGCTCGGCGCCGGCGTCACCGCCTATGAAGGCATCGCGCACATTCTCGAACCGCACGGGATCGAGAACGCGCTCGTCGCCTATCTGGTGCTCGCCGCCGCCTTCGTGTTCGAAGGTACGAGCTGGTATTTCGCGTTCCGCGAGTTCAAGCGCGCCAAGGGCAACAGCGGCTATTTCGAGGCAATGCGCCGCTCCAAGGACCCGCCGACCTTCATCGTGCTGTTCGAGGACAGCGCCGCGCTGGTCGGCCTGCTGATCGCCTTCGTCGGCACGTTCCTGGCGCAGCGCCTCGACATGCCGGTGCTCGACGGCGTCGCCTCGCTCGGCATCGCGCTCGTCTTGTCGGCGACCGCGCTCGTTCTCGCGATCGAGAGCAAGGGCTTGCTGATCGGCGAGCCAGCGAGCCCCGACCTGCGCCGTGCCATCATGCGCACCGCGAGCGGCGTCGACGGCATCGAGAGCGCGCAGATCGTCTTCACGGTGCACATGGCGCCGGACCAGGTCGTGGTGGCGCTCAGCCTCGAATTCCGCGACAGCATGACCGCGCCCGACATCGAAGCCGCGATCGACACACTCGAGGGCGCGATCCAGGCGCGGCATCCGGAAGTGATCGCGGTGTTCGTCAAGCCCGAGGACAAGGTCGACCAGATCGTGCTGCCAGGCCGCTTCCCTGGCCGCGTGCGCCGGATCAGTGGTCGGACGGCCGGAAGCGCAGCGGCGTCGGGCCAGCAAGCGTGACGACGCCGCCCGCCTTTTGCCAGCCCGTGACTTGTCCCAGCGCGCTGAGGAGGTCGAGATCGGCGGCCATGCGCTCGGGCGCGCACTGGCCGTCGCTCATATATTGCGGCAGCGATTCAGGCAGCGGTCCGGGCTCGATTTGCACATCCGCTCCGTTCAGCGCCACCCGGGCGGGCACGGTCCTGCACCACAGATTGACCTGCGCCGTCCCGTCGGACCCGACCGTGATGCTCGGGACGCGCCGGACCCTGCCTATCGGCGCCACATCCAACATCAACTGCTGGTCGTACGGGAATACTTCCTCTGCCAGCGCGGAAGAGGCAATGATAGTCGTCAGCAACGTGAGCGCGTAAGCGGTTCGGAACCGGCGGCGTGGTGCCGGGGCAGATTTGATCATCGGCGAATTCCTGATCGGCGCCGCGGAAGGCGGCGCGCTCACTTGCAACCACGCTTGACGAAGGTCAAGCGCCCTCCGCGCGTGGCAGGCGCGAATGCGCCGCGGGTGATATAGGGAGATGATTGGAGAGCCCCGCATGGACCAGCGCATCATCGACCTCTACGACAAATTTACACATGGCGGGCTCAACCGCCGCGAGTTCCTCGAACGGCTGGGTGCGATTGCCGGGTCGACCGCCGCGGCGCTGGCGCTGCTGCCGCTCCTGCAAAACGATTACGCCCGCGCCGACACTGTGGCGGCGGACGACCCGCGCCTCGTCACCAACACCGTCTACTTCAACGCTTCGCCGACGGACGTCGCCACCTACATGGCGCGCCCCAAAGGCGATGCGAAGCACCCCACGGTGATCGTCGTTCACGAGAACCGCGGCCTCAATCCGCACATCAAGGACATTGTGCGCCGGCTCGGACTCGAAGGCTTCGCAGCCTACGCGGTCGATCTGTTGTCGCCGGATGGCGGCACGCCGGCCGACGAGGACAAGGCCCGCGACATGATCGCCAAGCTGGACCCGGATCAGGCCACGCATAACATCGAAGCGGCCCTGCGCATCTTCGGGCAGGCGCCGGGCGGTAACGGCAAGGCCGGCGCGGTCGGCTTCTGCTGGGGCGGCGGCGTGGTCAACCGGGTCGCCGTGCAGTCGCCGGACTTGAAGGCTACCGTCGCCTATTACGGCACGCAGCCGCCGGCTGCCGACGTGCCGAAGATCAAGGCGCCGCTGCTGCTGCACTATGCCGGGCTCGACGAGCGCGTGAATGCCGGCATTCCGGCTTTCGAGAAGGCGCTGAAGGCCAACCACAAGAAATACGAGATCTTCGTCTATCCGGGCGTCAACCACGGCTTCAACAACGACACGTCGAGCCGCTACGACAAGGCCGCGGCCGATCTCGCCTGGAGCCGCACCGTCGCGTTCCTCAAGCGCGAGCTCCCCTGAGCGGCCTCAACCGGCGAGCCGCTCCTCGAGCCAGCTCGCTGTGCGCAGGAGACGCGCGTCGTCGCCGGCCGCGCCGATCACTTGCAGGCCGAGCGGCAGTCCTGCCTCGCCGGTCAGGAGCGGCAGCGTCACCGCGGGCACGCCGGCAAGCGACCACAGCGAGCAGAACAGCGGGCTTCCGGTCGCCTCGCCGACCGGCGCGACGCCGACCGTTGCCGGCGTAATGAGTGCGTCGAACTCCGAAAGCGCGTCGGCGATGCCCTGCCGGTAGCGCAGCGCGTTGTCGCGTGCGGCAAGATAGCGCAGCGCGTTGGTGGCCCCGCCTTCGGCGATGATCGCGCGCAGCGCCTCGCTCGACCCGGCCTCGCCGCCGCGCGCGACCATGGCGCCGAGATTGTGCGCCATGTCGGTCGCCATCACGATGCGATGATCGTCCCAGGCGGCGGCGACATCGTCGGGCAGCGCGACCTCCTCGATATCGCCGCCGAGCTCGTCGGCAACCGCCTCGAAGGCTGCATGCGTCGCCGCGTCGGCCTTGTCCCAGACCGGCGTGCGCACGAAGGCGAGCCGCGGCGGATCGGCCAGCTCGTCGGCCGCCATCGCCAGGAAATTCGGCGAAGCGATCGCCCGCGTATCCGGATCGCGCGCGTCGTAACCGGCGAGCGCCTCGAGCAGCAGCGCGCTGTCGCCGAGCGAGCGCGCGAAGGTGCCGACATGGTCGAGCGCGCGCGACAGGAGCAGCGCGCCGTGCCGTGAGATCGTGCCGTGCGTCGGCTTGACGCCGTAGACGCCGCAGAACGCCGCCGGCCGGATCACCGAGCCGTTGGTCTGCGAGCCGATGGCGAGCGGCACCATCTCCGCCGCCACCGCCGCGGCCGAACCGGACGACGAGCCGCCGGGCGTGCGCGTGAGGTCGTGCGGATTGCGCGTCGAGCCCGGGTGATAATAGGCGCACTCGGTGGTCACGGTCTTGCCGATGATCACCGCGCCGGCGGCGCGCAGGCGGGCCACGGCGGCGGCGTCCTCGCGCGGGCGGCGGCCTTTGAGCGCGGCCGAGCCGCATTCGGTCGGGTAGTCGGCGGTGTCGAAGATGTCCTTGATGCCGACGGGAATGCCGTGCAGCGCGCCGAGCGGGCCGCCCTCGCGCTGGCGCTCGTCGAGCGCCTGCGCCTGCGCCAGAGCCGCATCCGGATCGATGTGGATGAAGGCGCGCACATCGCCGTCCATGGCCGCGATGCGGTCGAGGCAGGCGCCGACATAGGTCTCCGAGGTCAGCTCGCCCTCGGCGATCAGCTCGGCGGCCTCGATGGCGGTGAGCGCCGTCAGTTCGGTGTCGGTCACGTAATCCCCCATTTATTGCGGGCGGGACCATACACGACCGGCGGCGCCGGGCGCTCCAATTTTCGTGATTGCGGATCGGCAGCGGCACGTGGGCGGCAGCCCCCGCCGGCCCTTCGCCCGCCGCATTCCTGCGTCAGCAGCGAGGCCGGACGGGCCGCTCGCGCATCTTGCGGTTTCGGCTATGAATACAGCGGTCAGAGAATAGGAGCCCTCCCGTGCGAGGCATGCTTTCGACGCTTGCAACCGTCTGGCGAATTGCCGCCCCCTATTTCTCATCCGAGGACAAATGGGCAGGCCGGGTCCTGCTCGCCGCCGTCGTCGCAATCGAATTGTCGCTCGTCGGCCTCAACGTGCTGTTCAATTCCTGGAATAACGTCTTCTACAACGCGCTTCAGGAGCACGACTGGAACGCCTTCGTCTATCAGCTCGGCTATTTTTGCATTCTCGCCGCCGCCTTCATCCTGCTCGCGGTCTACCAGCTCTATCTCAACCAGTGGCTCCAGATCCGGTGGCGGCGCTGGATGACGCGCACCTATCTCGGCGAATGGCTGGCGCAGTCGGTTCACTACCGCATGCAGCTTCAGGGCGACGCCGCCGACAACCCCGACCAGCGCATCAGCGAGGACATCAGGCAGTTCATCGAGCTCACGCTGACGATCGGATTGCAGATCCTCAATTCGACCGTCACCCTGTTTTCGTTCGTGATCATCCTGTGGGGGCTCTCGAAGATCGCGCCGCTGGCTTTGTTCGGCGTCGACATCCCGGGCTATCTCGTCTGGGGGGCGCTCATCTACGCCATCTTCGGCACGCTGTTTACGCATCTCATCGGACGGCCGCTGGTGGCGCTGAACTTCCAGCAGCAGCGCTACGAAGCGGATTTCCGCTTCAACCTCGTGCGCGTGCGCGAGAACGCCGAGCAGATCGCGCTGCTCGAAGGTGACGAGGCCGAGCGCGAGCGCCTCCTGATGCGCTTCAGCAACGTCGTCGCCAATTTCTACGCGGTGATGACGCGGCAGAAGAAGCTCACATTCTTCACCGCCAGCTACTCGCAGGCGGCCATCGTGTTTCCCTTCATCATGGTCAGTCCCGCCTATTTCGCCAACAAGGTGCAGCTCGGCGGCCTGATGCAGACCGCCAATGCGTTCGGCCAGGTGCAGAGCGCGCTGTCGGTGTTCGTGACGCTCTACCGCAGCCTCGCCGAGTGGAGCGCGGTGATCGAGCGTCTCTCGGGCTTCGAGCAGTCGGTCGCCGCGGCGCGCCGCATGGCCGCGGAGAGCGGCATTGCGCTTGCGCCGGGCGAGGCCAAGGCGGTCGCCTTCAAGGACCTCGCCGTGCGGCTGCCGAGCGGCGTGCCGCTGGTCAACGCGCGCGACGTGACGATCTCGCTCGGTGAGCACGTGCTCGTCACCGGCCCCTCCGGCGTCGGAAAATCGACGCTGTTCCGCGCGCTGGCCGGCGTGTGGCCGTTCGGCGAAGGCCGCATCAGCGTGCCCAAGGACGCGCGCATGATGATCCTGCCGCAGCGGCCCTACTTCCCGATCGCGCCGCTCGCCGCCGCCGTCGCCTATCCGGCTGCGGCCGAGGCCTATGACGGCGAGACGATCGCTGCCGCCATCGCCGCCGCCGGCCTGCCGGAGCTGGCCGCCCGGATCGACGAGGAGGCGCACTGGAACCGCATGCTGTCGCTCGGCGAGCAGCAGCGGCTCGGCATTGCCCGGGCGCTCCTGCACGCCCCCGACTTCCTATTCCTCGACGAGGCGACCGCCTCGCTCGACGAGGCCGCGGAAAGCGCGGTCTACAGGCTCTTGCAGCAGCGGCTGCCGCACGCGGCCGTCATCTCGATCGGCCATCGCAGCACGCTCGCCGCTTTCCATCGCCGCCGCCTCGACGTCGTTCGCGAGGGCGACCACGCCGTTCTCAGCGAGGCCAAGCTGACGCCGGCGGAATAGGGCCCAAAAACGAAGCGGCGGCCGTCGCCGGCCGCCGCCGTCCGATCGAATTGCGTTCGCTTACTTCAGGCTGCCGAGCGTCAGATCGGCGGTCAGCTTGGCGATGAAGGTCGCGCCGCACCAGTTTGAGCCGACACCGGTCGGGTTGATCGCGGTGACGTTGCTCGTGCCGGAACCGCCCGGGTCGCTGGTGAAGGCGTTGCAGTCACCCTTGTTCAGGTCGGTGTCGCTGTAGCGCAGATCGAGCGTGAACACCTTGTAGGTGAAGCCGACGCCGAGGTTCCAGGTGTTGTAGTCCTTGTAATCGACGCCGTTCGGGAACGCCGGCACTCCGTAGAACGCATCGCTGGTGCCGAGCCACTGGCGGCCGAACTCGCCAGAGACGTACCAGCCGACCGGGCCGATCGCCATCGTCGTGGGCGCGGTGTACTTGACCGTCGCCGACGCGTAATTGCCCCAGGCGCCGGTGTTCAGGAAGTTCGGCGAGTAGAATTCGTTGCCGCCGATGGCGAAGTCGCCGATCGTGTAGGTGACCTTGCCGTAGACTTCGTAGAAGCTGGCGCTGGCCTTGGCGACGTTGCCGTTCGGAATCGTGTTCGGGCACGCGGCATTGCCGACGTAACAGGTGCCGCCCGGATAATAATAATACCAATAGCCCACGTCGAAGGCGACCGGACCGAAGGTCGGGCGTACGCCGCCGTAGAAGTCGATTTCGGCCGCGGCGTTGTTGGCGAACTTGATGCTCTCGCCCGAGATGCCGGCATAGAGCTGCCAGTTGGCGTCGATGTTGTAGCGCGGCTCGAAATAGGCCGTGACCGACGGCTTGTGGCCGGACTGCGTCACACCGCGCCAGACGTAATCGGTCATGAGACCGCCACCGAACGCGATGTCCCACGGCGACGGCGTTTCGACGACGGCGACCTTCTTCGCCTTCACCGGCATGTCCGCCGCAAACGCCGGCGCGGCAGCCGCAAACGCCAGCACAGCAACCAATGCAACTTTGTTCATCTCAGCCAGCCCCTTTACGGTTCGATCGGACTTCAGCCGATACAAGCGCCCGTCACCTTTGCGTACTGAATTCACCCCGGCTGCGATCGACCCGTACGCAACAGGACGCGCGTTACGGGGAATTACGCATTCGCCCCTCTTGCGCGGCAAGACGAAAAGGACGGCAGTTGCTGCCTTTTTAGGCGTTTCACGCCGCCATTGAGAGAAATCAACAGGCCTGTGGCGCGCCGGTCACAATCCGGATTGCCGAAAGGCATCGGCCGAATACCCGCCGACGGCACCCTGTAAATTCAAAATAAAAACCCCGCCGCAACCAGGTCGCGGCGGGGTTGAAACGTCGTACGTGCGGGACTTAAGCCGCCGCTTTCTTCCGGTTGGCCGCAAGCCGTTCGTCAACCAGCGCGACGATGCCGTCGACGTACTTGTTCTGCATGCCCTTCTGCTGGGCGATGAGCTGCACCAGCTTGTCGGCACGCTCGATGTTGGGCGCGCCGTTCTGGAGGGCGCGCGCCGCGGAGGCCGGACGCGACAGGCTCTGCGCCGCCGCCGCGTATTTCTCGAACGGCACGAGGTCGTCGGGCTTGGCGCCGAGCTTGACGCACAGGTCGAACACGAAGTTGTAGACCTCGCGCGCCTCCTCGATGTTGGAGTGCACCGCCTCCTGCGCCGTGCGCATGCCGTCCTTGGTGATGCAGCGATAATTGCCGGCGAGCAGCATCGACCACTTCGCGAGCGGCGTGAAGATCGAGTCGTGCACGCGCAGCTTCACCGGCAGTTCGATCTTCGCGCCGTCGCCGGGATCGAAGCGCACCGCGTCGATGTCCTTCTCGAGGCCGCGCAGGATCTGCGTATTCTTGTCGTTCTCGAACTTCGCCACCTTGAAGTTGGTCGGCAGCGTGACGAGCAGCTCGTTGGCCTTGCCGTCCGGCGGGCGGATCGCCTGCGGGTCGGGGCTGCACAGGGTGACGAGGCCAGGATCGAAGCTGTCCCATACGGTCGGGTCGGTGTAGGCCGGCTTGAGCGCCTCGTAGTCGAGCCCGGGAATGCGCTTCACGTAAGGCAGCGGCGGCATGTTCATGATGGACATGCAGGGCCGCTTCGACTTCGCGACCGCGTCGAGGAGTTCCCGTACGCCGGGCGAGCGGTACTGAGGCTCCTGCATCGCCAGCCCGACCAGGTCGTAATCGCCCGGGTTGACGCCGGCGGCGCCGCCCGCGGTCACCTTGCCCGGCAGCTTGCGGGAATCGATGGTGACGCGCCCTTCGCGGCCCCGGATCGGCATGAACACGCGGAAGCCTTCGGCGTTGATCAGGTCGGCTTCGGCCGGCAGGCAGACGAGGTGCACGGAATGGCCGCCGAACAGGATCTTGGAGGCGAGCAGCGATCCGTAGGATGCACCCATGAGGAGAATTTTTTGCGCAGCCATGCCCGGAGCTCCTTTTGATCGTATTGAAATTGCGTAGAAAGTCGGTTCCCGCGCCAATCGCGGGACTTAAGCCGGCAATGCTAAGCGCCGCATGGAGGTGATGCAATCGGGGGGAATCCGGGCCGCGTCTCGGCCTAGGCGCCCGGCATTGCCGCATCCCGGAGGCAGAAACGGCGGCCGCCCCCGCCAGGGGCAGCCGCCGCCAACGTTTCCCGGCCTCGCCTTACTGGCCGTCCTTGCCGCCGCCGAGCATGCCGCCCAGGGTCGACATGATCGAGGGCATCGGAGCGGGCGCGGCCGGAGCCGGCGCGGGCTTCTTGGCGGCCGGCTTGCGCGCGGCCTTCTTCTTCGGGGCCTTCTTGGCCTTCGCCTTGACGGCCTTCTTCTTCCTGGCCGGGGCGGCGCGCTTCACCGCCTTCTTGGCCTTCTTCGCTTTTGCCTTCTTACGCTTCTTCGCCATGACCTTTGTCCTCCGGAATGGTTCAACCACGCTTACCGACGCTGACGTCAGCGAGGCAGCGGGCGCCTGTCGAAGGCGCGGCGAGGCCTCGCTTCCCTAGCCGCCCGTGGCAGCGCCTGCGCTGCTTTCGGCCAGATCGCTGAGCCCTTCGGGCACCGGCCCTCCGGTCGCCCAATCGATGAGTTCGACTGTATGGACGACAGGAATGGCGGTGCCGGCGGCGATCTGGGTGATGCAGCCGATATTGCCGGCCGCGACCACATCCGGCTCGAGCCGTTCGATGTTGGCAACCTTGCGGTCACGCAGCCTGTCAGCCAGAGAGGGCTGGAGGATGTTGTAGGTGCCCGCCGAGCCGCAACACAAATGCCCTTCAGGCACATCTTTGACGATGAAATTTAGTTTGGAAAGCAATTCTTTCGGCGCGGCGGCGATCTTCTGTCCGTGCTGAAGCGAACAAGCGGAATGATAGGCAACGTTCAGCGCCTTTGAAGCGCCCGACGCCGCGAGATCGAGTGTGCACAAATACTCGCTGACGTCCTTCGCAAGCCTCGACACGCGCTTCGCCTTTTCCGCATAGGCCGAATCGGTGCGCAGCAGGAAGCCGTAGTCCTTCACGACGGTGCCGCAGCCGGAGACTGTCATCAGAATGGCGTCGAGCCCGTCGCCGTCGATCTCCACGGTCCAGGCATCGATCAGCGACCGCGCCTGGGCCAGCGCCTGCTCCTCACGCCCCATATGGTGCACGAGCGAGCCGCAACAGGCGTCGCCCTCGGCAATGACGACCTCGATGCCGTGGCGGTTGAGCACGCGGATCGCCGCTTCGTTGGTCGAGGGCGCCAGCACCGGGTTGATGCAGCCGGCGAGCAACGCAACCCGGCCGCGGCGCTTTCCCATCGCCGGATAGACCTTGCGGCTGCGGTCGGATGGTGGCGCCGGCACATGGGCCGGCGTCAGGCTCAGCATGGCGGCGAGACGCCTGAGGCCGAGTGCCTTCAAGGCCGGCGCGAAGGGCTTGCCGAGAAGCCCCGCCACCGCCGCCCAGCGGAACAGCGCCGGGTCCGGCAGGACGCGCGCCAGGAGGCCGCGGATCAGCCGGTCGGTGAGTGGACGCTTGTAGGTCTTCTCGATGTGGTCGCGGGCGTGATCGACCAGGTGCATGTAGTGCACGCCCGAGGGGCAGGTCGTCATGCAGGACAGGCACGAGAGGCAGCGGTCGATGTGCTTGACCACTTCGGCCGTCGCCGGCCGGTCCTGCTCCAGCATCTCCTTGATCAGGTAGATGCGGCCGCGCGGGGAATCGAGTTCGTCGCCGAGCAGCACGTAGGTCGGGCATGTGGCGGTGCAGAAGCCGCAATGCACGCAGGCGCGCAGGATCTTCTCCGCTTCGGCGGTTTGCGGATCGGCGAGTTGCGCCAGGGTGAATGAGGTTTGCATTAGTCGAACTCGTGTCCCGGGCGCAGCGCAGTGCGAGCGAAGCGAGTGGTGCGCTGCAGAACCGGGACCCCGGTTGATGGAAGAGAAAGCTGGGTCCCGGGTCTGCGCTGCAACACTGCGTGCCGCAGCGCGCCCGGGACACGATGCATGAGGTGACGCGTCATCCTAGACCCCCGCCCACATGCGGCCGGGATTGAGCACGCCCTTCGGGTCGAAACTCTCCTTCACCCGCCTGGAGAGCGCGCGCACGCCCGCGTCCTCCGGCTGGAACACATCGGCCGTCGCGCGCACCGCGGCCGGCGCGCGGATCAGCGTTGCATGGCCGCCAAGCTCGGCGACCGCCCTGCGCACGGAGCCGGCATCGGCCTCGTCCTCGTAGGGCATGGCGACCCAGACGAGGCCGCCGGCCCAGTCGTAGAACATCTGCGCCGCCGGGGTAATGAAGTCGACCAGCCGGTGGCCGACCGCCGGCGCGGTCGATATGCGCCAGAGCGGCCGGTGCCGCGCCGATTGAACGGCAAAGGCCTTCACGTCGCGAATGTCGCGCCACAGCGTCCGCGAGGCGGTCTCGTCGAGGATGGCCACGGGGCCGAAGGGTTTCAGGTGCGCGGCGAGCTGCTCGCGCCGGTGCGCGACCGACGGCGCCACGCCCTCGAGCCGGAACACGGTCGCGGCGTCCGGCTTGGGCAGGCCTGAAAACCACGAGGCGACATGGTCGGGCACATGCGCACATCCGGAGACGTCCGCGGACGTCCCGGTCGCCGCGGCCATGGCGGCGCAAGCCTGTGCGTCGGTCAGGCCCTCGATCAGCACCGTCGCCTCGGTCTCCGGCTTCGGCAGGACCTTGACGGTGATCTCGGTCATCGCCGCAAGCGTGCCCCACGAGCCGGACAGTATCTTGCAGAGATCGTAGCCGGTGACGTTCTTCACCACGCGGCCACCGGTTTTGATGGTTTCGGCGCGGCCAGTCACTGCCGTGACGCCGAGTACGTGGTCGCGCGCCGCACCCGCCTTGATGCGGCGCGGCCCGGACATGTTCGTCGCGACCACGCCGCCGAGCGTGCCCTGCCCGGCCGGCTGGCCGAACAGCGCGCCATAGTCCGCGGGCTCAAAGGCTAGCTGCTGGCCGTTCTTGTCGAGCAGCGCCTCGATCTCGGCGATCGGCGTGCCGGCCTTCGCCGACAGCACCAGTTCCTCGGGCTCGTATAGTGTGACGCCGGTGAGACTCGAGAGATCGAGCGTCAGATCGGTCTGACTCGGCCGGCCCATAGTGCGCTTGGAGCCCTGCCCGACGAGTTCGAGCGGCTTCTCCTCGGCGACGGCCCAGCGCAAGGCCTCTTCGACGTCGTGCGCGTCGCGCGGTTTGAGGCGGTCGGTCATGGGTCGAGTTCTATCACTCCGCGGCCCGCGCGGAAGGCGGCGAGGCGAATTCCGGCATGATCTCGCGGGCGAAGCGGCGCAGCTGGTCGGCGCCGCCGGCGATGGTCAGCAGGACGTAGCGCACGCCGGCACCGCGCAACGCCTCGAGCATCCCCGCGATCTCGTCCGGCGTGCCGAACATCGCGTTCTCTTCTGTCGCGCCGGCCTTGTCGGCATAGGCGAGCACATGCGAGCCGGTCTTGCCGTCCGGCAGGCGTGCCGCGTCGATGGTCCGCCGCGTATATTGCCGCTGCTTCTCCAGCGCCGCTTCCTTGTCGGCCTTGTCTTTGGCGATGTAGAGCTGGCGCGCGACGGCGACCTGATCAGGCCTGAAGCCGAGGCCCTGCGTCTCCCGCTCGGTACGGTAGATCGCGATGCGCTCCGCCAGCATCTGAGGCGACGCATACTGATCGAGGATGAGGTTGAAGCCGCGCGCGGCCGCGTTGCGGATCGACTGCGGATGTCCGGCTGCGACCCAGAACGGCGGGTGCGGTGTCTGCATCGGCGTCGGCTCGACAATGACGTCGTCGAAATGCCAGAACCGGCCGTGGTGCGAGAAGCGCTCGCGCGAGGTGAAGGCGCGGGTCATGACATCGAGCCCTTCATCGAAGCGCGCGTCGGCTTCTTCGCGCGGCATCGCGAAGCCCTTGAACTCGCCGTGCCGATAGCCCTTGCCGATGCCGAAATCGAAACGGCCGTTCGACAACAGGTCGAGCGTCGCCGCCTGCTCGGCGAGCAGCACCGGATTGTGCCACGGCACCACCAGCACGGCCGTGCCGAGGCGCAGCGTCCTCGTGCGCATCGCGAGCGCCATCAGCAGCATCAAGGTGGCGGACGCCTGGTTCCAGCCGCTGAAATGGTGCTCGACCGAGAAACTGGAGCAATAACCCAGCGCCTCGGCCTCGACGTTGAAGTCGAGATAGTCGCGAAAGCCCTGGCCGGTCTCCGGACCGAAGCCGGGCGCATCCGCCTTCGGCGAACAGAACAATCCGAACTGCATCCGGTCAGAACCTCGGAATGTCCGGGAACGGCAATTTGCCGCCCGAAATGTGCATGCGGCCCAATTCGGCGCAGCGATGCAGTTGCGGAAACACCTTGCCCGGATTGAGCAGGCCCTTCGGATCGAAGGCGCATTTGACGCGCTCCTGCGCGGCCAGATCGATCTCCGAGAACATGGCCGGCATCAGGTCGCGCTTCTCGACGCCGACGCCGTGCTCGCCGGTCAGCACGCCGCCGACCTCGACGCAGAGCTTGAGGATGTCGGCGCCGAACTGTTCGGCGCGGTCGAGTTCGCCCTCCTTGTTGGCGTCGTAGAGGATGAGCGGATGCAGATTGCCGTCGCCGGCATGGAAGACATTGGCGACACGCAGGCCGTATGTCGCCGACATCTCCTTCATGCGTTTGAGGACCAGCGGCAGCTTGGCGCGCGGGATGGTGCCGTCCATGCAGTAATAGTCGGGCGAGATGCGCCCCGCCGCGGGGAACGCCGCCTTGCGCCCGGCCCAGAACAGAAGCCGCTCTTCCTCCGTGCGCGACGCCTTCACCGACACGGCGCGGCATTCGCGCGCGATCGCCTCGACGCGGCCGATGAGATAGTCGACCTCGGCCGACGGCCCATCGAGTTCGACGATCAACAGCGCCTCGACGT
>DASTGR010000210.1:0-4491 GCA_035718885.1 Pseudolabrys sp.
CCGCAAGCGCCCGAGCAGGAAGTGCGTTTCTGGTACCAGTACTACTTCCACACCGAGCGCGGCCGCGCCGGGCTCGACCGGAACCGGCGCGCGCTGTGCCGGCTGTTGTGGCAACTGTGGTCGCCGCACTGGGATTTCGACAATGCGACGTTCGAGAGGAGCGCCGCCTCGTTCGACAACCTCGATTTCGTCGCGGTGACGATCCAGTCTTATCGCCACCGCTATGGCAATGCCCCCGGCGATCCGGCGCTCGACGAGATCGAGCGTCGCCTGGCGGCCCAGCCCAAGATCACCGTCCCGACGATTGCGTTGCAGGGCGAGGCGGATGGGGTCCTGGGGCCTGAGCTTTCGGCTGGCCATACCCGCCAGTTCACCGGCCGCTACGAGCGGCGCGTGCTCCCGCGGATCGGCCACAATTCGCCGCAGGAGGCCCCGGACGCCTTCGCAGACGCGGTGCTCGGCCTGCTGACCGGACGCTAGCGTCAAACCTGAGCAAAGTGCATAAGGCCTTCTTAAGGCTGGCCGCGCGGGCAGGTACCGCTCCACATCGACTTTTAATTGCTTTTAACCACACGGCCCTACCGTTTGACCCGGATCGTGAGCAAACTCGTCCTTGTCGCCGCCTGCGCTCTCGTCGATGCCGACGGGCGCGTGCTGTTGGCGCAACGTCCGCAAGGCAAGCCGATGGCGGGCCTTTGGGAGTTTCCCGGCGGCAAGGTCGAGACTGGCGAGCGGCCCGAGGAAACGTTGATCCGCGAACTCGAGGAGGAACTGGGCATCGCCGTCCGTGAGCCGTGTCTCGCACCGCTCACCTTCGCCAGCCACGCCTATCCCGACTTCCATCTCCTGATGCCGCTCTATGTGTGCCGGCGCTGGGAGGGGGCGGTCACGCCAAGGGAAGGCCAGACGCTCGCCTGGGTGCGGCCGAACAAATTGCGAGATTACGAGATGCCGCCGGCCGACGTGCCGCTGGTGTCGCATCTGATGGCGCTGCTCTAGGTCTTCTTCGCATCAAGGGGCGTAAACGATGGGCGACTTCACGAGCCGGATGACCGCATACCTGCGCGGCTTCGCGGCCAATGAGCGCGGCACCACCGCCATCGAATATGCGCTGATCGCGTCCGGCATTTCGCTCGCCATCATGTCGACAATCTGGACGCTCGGCGGCAGCGTGAAGACCAACCTTTACGACAAGCTGGCGACGATGTTCTGAAGGGCGCGCCTAGCGCCGCGCCTTTTCGCCCGCCGGCACTTCCTTCGCACCCAGCGCATCGGCAAGACGCTGCGACGCAGATCCCGGCTTGAGCGGCTTCTGCTGACTCTCGTGCGGCGACCACCCGGACAACCATGCGACCTCAAAGGTCGCGCGCACGCGGCCGTCGGCGTCGGCGAAGCGTTCCGCATAGATCGCGGCCATGCGCAGCAGCGTCGCGCGCTTCAGCGGTGCGCGGCGGCGCTCGGTCAACACGTTGGTCGCGCCCATTGCGCGCAGGTCGCGCATCAGAGCGAAGGCAGAATCGTAGCGCACGGTCGTCCGATCTGAATCGACTACCGGCAGCGCAAAGCCGGCACGCTGCATGACCGCGCCGATCTCCCGCAGATCGGCGAAAGGCGCGACGCGCGGCGAAACGCCCCCTTCGATCTCGCTTTCGGCGGCCGCGAAGGCCTCGCGCAGTTCGATGAGACTGTCACCGCCAAGCATCGCCGCAAGCAGAAGCCCATCGGGCTTGAGCGCGCGGCGGATTTGAATGAGGGCGCCCGGCAGATCGTTGACCGATTGCAGCGCGAGGGCCGAGACGACGAGATCGAGCGAAGCGTCGGCGAAGGGAAGCGCCTCCTCATCGGCAGCAACCGCTAGGAATTTGCCGTCGCACGCGGCCGAAGGCTCGGCCGCGATCAGCGTGCCGATCTTGTCCGTGCCGGCGACCGCGCGGCGGACAGCGTCCGTCGGTGTGCCGAGATCGACCGCGACCGGAAACGTGCGCAGCACGGCGGCGAGACGCTCGGCGAGTTCCGCCGCAACGTGGTCGACGAGGAACGTCGCGGCGCCGGCCGCGCGGGCGCGGCGCTGGCGCGCGCGCAAGAGCGGGCGGTCGAAGATGGTCGGGTTCGCGGGCATCTGCTAGCCTTTAAGCATGAATGGGCTGGCGGCTGAAGACGATCGGCAGGCGCCCTCGCAGGCGGCACGGTGGAGGCGCGCGCTGCGCGGCGCCGGCCGTTTCATGCTCGACGTCGCGCTGCCGCCGCTCTGCCCCTCGTGCCGCCAGCCGCTCGGCGACGGCCACGGCCTGTGCGCCGGCTGCTGGGCGAAGCTCTCCTTCATCGAACCGCCTTACTGCGCGCGGCTCGGCATTCCCTTCGTCTACGACCCCGGCCCGGGCCTCCTGTCGATGGAGGCGATCGCCAACCCGCCGTCCTACGACCGTGCGCGCGCCGCGGTGCGCTACGACGACGTGGCCCGCGCGCTGGTGCACAAGTTCAAGTACAGCGACCACATGGAACTGTCCGGCATGATGGGCCAGTGGATGGCGCGCGCCGGCCGCGAACTCACGCACGAGGCCGACGCGCTGGTGCCGGTGCCGCTGCACTGGCGGAGGCTGTGGGCGCGGCGCTTCAACCAGTCGGCCTCGCTCGCCTCGGCCGTCTCGCGGACTGTCCACTTGCCTGTGCTTTACGAGAGCCTGAAGCGTGTGCGGCCGACGCCGCAGCAGGTCGGGCTCGACAAGGGTGAGCGGGCACATAATGTCTCCGGGGCCTTCCGCGTGCCGCCCGAGCGCAAGGCCGATGTCACCGGCCGGCGGCTGATCCTGATCGACGACGTGCTGACCTCCGGCGCCACGGTCGATGCCTGCGCCCGCGCCCTGCTCCGCGCCGGGGCCGCCCATGTCGACGTGCTGGTCTTCGCCCGGGTTGTCGCCGGGGCCCGCGCCACCATATAAGTGCCTCCAGGAACTGCGGAAACCCGTTCAATGCCCCCGGTCGAAATCTACACCACCCGGTACTGCCCCTATTGCCACGCGGCCAAGGCCCTGCTGAAACGCAAGGGCGTCGACTTCAAGGAGATCGACGTCGGCGTTGACCGCGCGTTGCGCAGCCAGATGATGGAACGGGCGCACGGCGGCTATACGGTTCCGCAAATCTTCATCGGGAGGGTGCATGTCGGCGGCTGCGACGACCTGCACGCGCTCGATGCAGCCGGCAAGCTCGATCCGCTGCTCACCGGCGAAGGACAGGGTGCATGACGACCAAGACGGCGACCTTCAAGGCGGCGATGATCCAGATCCGGTCGGGGCTCGTTCCGGCCGCCAACGTCGATGCCGCGTCGCGCCTGATCGGCGAGGCCAAGGCCGCCGGCGCCGACTATGTGCAGACGCCGGAGATGACCAACATTCTCGCCGCCAACCGCGCGCAATTGTTCGCGACCGTGGTCGAGGAGAAGTCCGATCCATCGCTCGCCGCGTTCCGCGAGCTCGCGCGCAAGCACGCGCTCCATCTGCACATCGGTTCGCTGGCGGTGAAGCATACCGACGACCGCGCCTCGAACCGGGGCTTCCTGATCGATCCGCAGGGCGAGATCGTCGCGCGCTACGACAAGATCCACATGTTCGACGTCGATCTCGCCAATGGCGAGAGCTATCGCGAGTCGAACAATTACGCGCCGGGCGAGAGCGCGGTGGTGAGCGATCTGCCGTGGGGCCGGCTCGGCATCACCATCTGCTACGACGTGCGCTTTCCGGCGCTCTATCGCGCGCTGGCGGAAGCCGGCGCGACGATGCTCACCGTGCCGTCGGCTTTCACCAGACAGACCGGCGAGGCGCATTGGCACGTCTTGAACCGTGCCCGCGCCATCGAGAACGGCTCGTTCGTCTTGGCCGCGGCGCAGGGCGGCAAGCACGAGAACAATCGCGAGACCTTCGGCCATTCGCTGATCGTCGATCCGTGGGGACGCGTGCTCGCCGAAGGCGGCACCGAGCCGGGCGTCGTCATGGCCGAGATCGATCCGTCTGAGGTTGCCAAGGCGCGCAGCCGTATTCCGTCGCTGCAACACGGCCGCCGTTTCGAGGTGGTCGAGCCGTTGGCCGAGCCGGCGCGGCTGCATCTGGTCAGGGGCGCGGAATGATCAAGTACACGCTCGTCTGCGACAAGAAGCACGAATTTGAGAGCTGGTTCGCGGATTCAGCAGCCTTCGACAAGCAGGCCAAGCGCAAGCTCGTCGCCTGCCCGGTGTGCGACTCGGTGAAGGTCGAGAAGGCGATCATGGCGCCGCGCGTCGCGGCCAAGAAGGGCCGCGTGCCGATCGAGATGCCGGCGCCCGTCGCCGAAGCGCCCTCCACTGCGCCGGCTCCCGCTCCCGCGCCGGTGGCGATGATCTCCCCGATCGAGCAGGAATTCCGCGCCAAGCTGAAGGAGCTGCGCGAGCACCTCGTGAAGAACGCCGACAATGTCGGCGAGAAGTTCCCCGAGGAAGCGCGCAAGATGCACTACGGCGAG
>DASTGR010000211.1:0-8299 GCA_035718885.1 Pseudolabrys sp.
CCGCGCCGCCTGCCGGCCGAGGAGGAGGCGAAGTTCGATGCCGGCTACCGCAGCTTCGAGCAGCTGCTCGGCGAGGCCGATTTCGTCTCGCTGCATCCGCAGCTCTCGCCGGCGACGCGCCACCTCATGAGCGACGCGCAGTTCGCACTGATGAAGAAGACCGCCTTCGTGATCAACACCGCGCGCGGACCGGTGATCGACGAGGCGGCTCTGGTGCGTGCGCTGAAGGCGAAGGAGATCGCCGGCGCCGGTCTCGACGTCTACGAATTCGAGCCGCAGGTCTCGGCCGATCTCGTCGCCATGCCGAACGTGGTGCTGACGCCGCATCTCGGCAGCGGCGTGCTGGAGCTGCGCGAGGGCATGGCGCATGTCGTGGTCGACAACACCATCGCGCTGATCGAGGGCCGGACGCCGGTGAGCTGCCTCAATCCGCAGGTGTTGAAGAAGCTGTTTTGAGGTTTCGTGCCCCGGACGCGGCGCAGCACGAAGTGGTGCGCCGCAGATCCGGGGCCCCGCTTTCTTCTGCTGGAATTAACCGGGGTCCCGGTTCTGCAGCGCACCGCGAAGGCGCGCTGCGCTGCGCCCGGGACACGGCGCCATCACTCCGCCGTCCACCCGCCATCGAGCACCAGCGCCGAGCCCGTCATCAGCGACGACGCATCCGACGCCAGAAACACGATCGCCCCGGTCAGCTCCTCGAGCTGGCCGATGCGGCCGAGCTTGATCTTGGACAGCACCTCGTCGCGGAAAGCCTTGTTCTCGAAGAACGGCTTGGTCATCGGCGTCTCGAGGAAGGTCGGCCCGAGCGAATTGACGCGGATGGCGTGCGGCGCGAGCTCGATCGCCATCGCCTTGGTGAAGCCCTCCATCGCGTGCTTGGACGCGCAATAGACCGTCCGCCGCGCCGCGCCGACATGGCCCATCTGCGACGAGATGTTGATGATCGAGCCGGGCAGCCTGGCGTCGAGCAGGCTCTTGGCGACGGCCTGCGCCACGAAGAAGGCCGCGCGCACGTTCAGCCCCATGATGGCGTCGAAGTCGTCGAGCGTGACGTCGGTCAGCATTTTCGGCCGGTTCATGCCGGCATTGTTGACCAGCACCTGAAATGGCGCCTGCGCGGCGATCGCCCTGCGCACGGCGTTGATGTCGGTGACGTCGAGCACCAGCGCGTCGGCCTGCTGGCCGCGGGCGCGGATCGCCGCCGCGGCCTCCTCGATCTCGGCGCTCGTGCGCGCGGCGAGCGTGACATGTGCGCCGGCCTCGGCGAGTGCGGAAGCCGCGGCCAATCCGATGCCGCGGCCGCCGCCGGTCACCAGCGCGCGGCGGCCGTCGAGGCGGAACGAGGGGGTGGGGGTAAGCGCAACGGTCATGTCGAATCCTTGACCCAGAAGCGGTTGGTCGCGACCGGCGTGAAGCCGAAACCGCGATAGAGATCGATCGCCGGAGTATTGGCGGCGACCGCCTCGAGCGCCAGCGTATGCACGCCTTGCCCGGCCGCCCAGGCCTCGATCGACGCCAGAACGGCCTGCGCGCCGCCCTGCCGTCGCGCGTCGGCCCGCGTCGCCATGCATTCGATGGCCGCAAAGCGGCCGTCGGCAACGCCGAGGCCGGTCGAGACCGCGCGCGCGTCGCGCATGCAGGCGAAGAACGCGCACGGCGGCGGGATGGATTTGAGGATTTCCACGTTGATGATGCGGCGGTCCTCGGTGATGGCGCCGAGATAGATGTCAAGCCAGTCCGCGTTTGGCCGCTCGCTGACCGCGACGTCGCCGCGCGGCGGGCGGCGAACGAGCGGCTTTGTCATGGTCAGCGTGGTCTCGTTGTTGTCGTATCCGCGCGCCTTCAGCCGCTCGGTCAGGCCGGGAGGCTCGCTGAGGTCGTAGACGCAGACGCGGGCCGGCGCGTTGCGCGCGCGATAGCGCGCCTCGATCGCGTCGAGCGCCGCCTCGGCGTCGGTTCCGGTAAAGCGCACGGTCGAAACCGAATTGGCCCGGTTCGAGCCGCCGCCCGAGCGCCGCCACAGCCAGCCGTCGATGTCGGCCGTCTCCAGCGCCGGCCAGGCCCGCACATGCAGGCGTTCGATGGCGCGAAGGTCTTCTGGAGTGACGGTCACTGCCTTCACCGCTTGCCGCGGACAGGTTCCCTCCCCCCTTGTGGGGGAGGGTTAGGGAGGGGGGTGATGGAAATTGCAACGCGAGCCCGCCGCACACGGACCCCCACCCCCAACCCCTCCCCACAAGGGGGAGGGGAGTCACGCCGTGCACGTGGTGGCGGCCTCACTCCGCCGCAGTCGCGTAGGGCACGTTGCGCCCGCCATAGCGGCGCACGCGCACATTCGCCTGCTCGGCATGACCGAGGAAGCCTTCGAGCACGCAGAGCCGCGAGCACACCTCGCCGATCTTGGCGCTCGCTTCGTCGGTCATCACCTTCTGGTAGGTGCAGGTCTTGATGAACTTCCCGACCCACAGGCCGCCGGTGAAGCGCGCGTTCTTCTTGGTCGGAAGCGTGTGATTGGTGCCGATCACCTTGTCGCCATAGGCGACGTTGGTGCGCGGACCCAAAAACAGCGCCCCGTAATTGGTCATGCCGTTGAGGAACGCGTCCGGGTCGCGCGTCATCACCTGCACGTGCTCGGAGGCGACGCGGTCGGCTTCCGCGATCATTTCCGCTTCGCTGTCGCAGACGATCACCTCGCCATAGTCCTTCCACGCCTGACGCGCGGCGTCGGCGGTCGGCAGGATCGTCAGCAGCCGCTCGACTTCCGCCATTGTCGCCTGCGCGAGCTTCTCCGAATTGGTAATCAGCACGGCCGGTGAAGTCGGCCCGTGCTCGGCCTGGCCGAGCAGGTCGGTCGCGCAGATCTCGGCGTCGACGGTGTCGTCGGCGATGATCAGCGTCTCGGTCGGTCCGGCGAGCAGGTCGATGCCGACGCGGCCGAACAGCTGGCGCTTCGCCTCGGCGACATAGGCGTTGCCCGGGCCGACGATCATGTCGACGGCCTGGATCGAGCCGGTGCCGAGCGCCATCGCCGCCACGGCCTGCACGCCGCCGAGCACGTAGATGTCGTCGGCGCCGCCGAAATGCTGCGCGGCGACGATCGCCGGGTGCGGCCCGCCTTTGTAGGGCGGGGCGCAGGCGATGATGCGCTTCACGCCGGCGACCTTGGCGGTGACGATCGACATGTGCGCCGACGCCACCATCGGATAGCGCCCGCCCGGCACGTAGCAGCCGATCGAGTTCACCGGGATGTGCTTGTGGCCGAGGATCACGCCCGGCAGCGTCTCGACCTCGAGGTCGAGCATCGTGTCCTTCTGCTTCTGCGCGAAGTTACGGACCTGGGCCTGCGCGAACTTGATGTCTTCGAGATCGCGCTTGGACACCTGCGAAATTGCGCGCTCGATGTCCTGCGGCGAGAGCTTGAACTCCTGCGGCGCCCAGTTGTCGAACTTCTGCGACAGGTCGCGCACCGCGGCGTCGCCGCGCGCCTCGATCTGGCCGAGAATGTCTTCGACGGTCTCGCGCACCTTGGCGTCGGCGGCCTTGATCGCGCTCGCGTCGAGTCCGCGCTTGAGATAGCGGGGCATGATGTGTCCTTTCTTCCCTCGCCCCGCGAAGCGGGGAGAGGGTGACCGCATCACGCGACGCGTGATGCGGTCGGGTGAGGGGCGGTTTCGACGTCCGAGTGCGCGGCGAGAGGCCCCTCATCCCCCTCGCTCGCTGCCGCTCGGCACCTTCTCCCCGCTTTGCGGGGAGAAGGGAAGCTCATTTAATCGCCTGCGGGTTGATCGGGCTTCCGGTACCGCCGGTGATGATCAGCGGCGGGCCGCAGAAGAAGAACTCGTAGACGCCGTCGTCGTGGCAGTCCTGCGCCAGATCCTTGAGATAGAAGATCTCGCCCATGCACAAGCCCATGGCCGGAATGACGATCCAGTGCCACGGCTGGTTGGCGTCGCCGGTCTCGTTCGGCCGCACCTCGACGCCCCAGGTGTCGGTGCAGATCGCGGCGATCTGCTTGTCCTGGCACCAGTAGCAATTCTCGAACTTGACTCCCGGCGCGTCGCCGCCGGCATAACCGCCCCAATCCTTCTCCTCGTGGCAGCGCTCCATCTGCCCGGTGCGGATGATGACGAAGTCGCCCTTCCTGATCTCGACGTTCTGCGCCTTGGCGCACTTGTCGAGTTCTTCGTTGGAGATGCTTTCGCCGTCCTTCATCCACGGCACGCCGCGGAAGCGGGCGATATCGAGCAGCACGCCGCGGCCGATCATCTTGTCCTTGGAATGCTCGATGCCGAGCACCGAGAGGCCGCGCGAGTCGATCAGCCTGGCGTCGTAGCCATTATAGGTCTTGTCCTCGTAGAAGATGTGGCCGAGCGCGTCCCAGTGCGTGGCGCCCTGCACGCACAGCATGAGCGTGTCGTCGGCGTAACGCAGCTTGTTCCAGTCCTGCTGGCCGGCGATAGCGTCGGTGCCGGTCGCCAGCATCTGGTGGATAGGGTTGAAGCGGCCGCCGAACAGGCCGGTCTGCGGGCCGGTGCGATCGAGCGGAATGCCGAGCGCGAACACCTTGCCGGTGCGGATCAGCTTGGCCGCATTGACGATGTCCTCGGGTGTGACGTGGTTCAAGGTGCCGATCTGGTCGTCCTTGCCCCAGCGGCCCCAATTCCTGAGCTTCTGGCTGGCTTCGTCGATCGCGTTCTTGTCGACCTTGATGTTCATCGAGCGTTTCCTTGGTTCTCCGCGGCGCCGTCAAGCCTCCGCCTTCTCACGCAATATTGCGAGGCTGGCGGTGTTTCTTCAAGCGGAAGCGCGGTGGGCCGCTTTACAGCGGATACATGGCTTGCCCACAATCAAGGGGCGAACCCGTCCACAAGGGGAGACGAAAATGAAACGCTCGATCATCGCTGCCGCTCTGGCGGCTTTCACGATGTCGATACTGCCGGCGCAGGCCGGCAACATCGTCGAAGACTGGGCCGGCGTGAAGGCGCCCGCGGCTCCGACGCTCAAGCCGGTGACGGTCGACGCGAAGACCACCGCGTTGCTGGTGATGGACCTGGCAAAACAGACCTGCAACAACGAGAAGCGGCCCCGCTGTGTCGCGTCCATCCCGGAGATCGCGAAGTTGATGGGCGAGGCCCGCGCAAAGGGGGTATTGCTGATTTCGACTTCTGTGCCGCCAGTGCCGATGACCGACATCCTGCCGCAGGTGGCTCCCAAGCCCGGCGAGCCGACCGTGGTCGCCTGGGTCGACAAGTTCGTGCTGGGGGACAAGCCGACCGGGCTCGAGGCGATGCTCAAGGAGAAGGGCATCAAGACGGTGATCACCGTCGGCACCGCATCTTACGGCGCCGTCCTCTACACGTCGAGCGCGGCCGCATTGCGCGGCTATAACGTCATCGTGCCGGTCGACGGCCTTTCGTCGGAAGATCAGTATTTCGATCAGGCGACGGTCTGGCTGCTTACGAAAGGTGTCGGCGGTATCGGCCCGAAGGTGACGCTGACCACCATCGACAAGATCAAGTTTTAGGCTCCGTCATCACCGGGCCGCCGCGCAGCGGCGTGACCCGGTGATCCCGATCAGGCTGGTGCTGCGGCTCACTAAGCGAGATGGCCGGGACAAGCCCGGCCATGACAGTGGTGGAGCAGGGGAGGGATAAGAACACCTCACACCTTTCCCAGCGCCCTTAAGATCTTCCCCGGGGTGAACGGCATGTCGGTGAGCGGCGCCGCGCCCAAGGGCCGCAGCGCGTCGTTGATCGCGTTCATGATGCAGGCCGGTGCGCCGGCGGTGCCGGCTTCGCCCGCACCCTTCGCGCCCAATTCCGAATCTGCGGTCGGCGACACGACATGGCCGCAGTCAATGTCCGGCATCTCCGCCGCCATCGGCACGAGATAGTCGGCCATGCTGCCGTTGAGCATCTGTCCGCGCTCGTCATAGAGGCACTGCTCGTAGAGCGCCGCGCCGATCCCCTGCACGACGCCGCCGCGGATCTGCTCGTCGACGAGTTGCGGGTTGATGATCGTGCCGCAGTCTTCGATGCACCAGTGCTTCAAGAGCTTGACGAAGCCCGTGTCGACGTCGACTTCCAGATAGCTTGCCTGAATGCCGTTGGTGAAGGCGAACGGCCAGCCCTTCGGCACGTAGTGTTTTGTCACGACCAGTTCCGGCTGCACGCCGGCCGGCAGCGTGTCGGGCCGGAAATAGACGACGCGTGTCAGTTCATCGAGGCCGAGCCGCTCGGCGCCTGTCGTCTTGTCGACGACGATGCCGTTTCGGATGTCGAGATCGCCGGGCTTGGCCTGCAACATGCTGCCGGCGACGGCGAGCACGTTCTCGCGCAGCGCCTTGCCGGCCTGCCACGCCGCTTCGCCGCCAATGCCCGCCGCGCGTGAGGCCCAGGTGCCGCCGCCATAGGGCGTGTTGTCGGTGTCGCCCATGACGACGCGCACCTTGTCGAGCGAAACGCCGAAGGCGCTCGCCACGCATTGCGCGACCACGGCTTCCGCGCCTTGGCCTTGTTCGGACACGCCGGTGTGGATCGAGATGCGCCCTTGCGCGTCGAGCTTTACCGTCGCGCCGTCCTGCGAGGTGATGCGCGCGCCGCCGACGCCGTAGAACGCCGCCGACGGGTTGGTGACCTCGATGAAGGAGGCAAAGCCGATGCCGCGGTAGATGCCCTGCTTGCGCAGCTTGGCCTGCTCGGCGCGGAGACCCGCGTAGTTCATTTTCGTGTCGAGCTGGGCCAGCGCCTCGTGGTGCGACAGCTTCTCGAACTTGAGCCCGGCCGCCGATTGTGCGGGATAGGCGTCGTCGGCGAACAGGTTGCGCCGGCGCAGCTCCAGCGGGTCCATGCCGATCTTCGCGGCGGCGAGCTCGACAAGGCCCTCCGTAACCGCCACCGCGATCGGATGGCCGACGGCGCGGTACTGGCACATGACGTTCTTGTTGGTGAAGACGACGCGCGCCTGCGCCCGGTAGTTCGGGCAGGTGTAGGGTCCGCCGACGAGGTTCACCACCTGGTTCGCCTCGATGCCCGAGGTGCGCGGATAGACGGAGTAGGGGCCGATGCCGGTCAGGTCGTCTATCTCGAAGGCGGTGATGGTGCCGTCTTGTCTGACGCCGATCTTCGCCTTGATGCGGTGGTCGCGGGCGTGGATGTCGGTGACGAAGCTTTCCAGCCGGTCGGCGACGAATTTGACCGGGCGCTTGAGCATCTTGGACAGCGCCACCGTCGCCATCTCGTCGGCATAGGTGTGCACCTTGATGCCGAACGAGCCGCCGACGTCCTTGGTGACGACCCGCACCTGGTCATGACGCAGCGACAGATGCTTGGCGAACAGGTCCTGCATCATGTGCGGCGCCTGCGTGCCCTGGTAGACGGTGAGGCGGTCTTCGCCGGCGTTCCAGTCGGCGACGATCGAGCGCGGCTCGTTGGTCACGCCGGTGTGGCGGCCGGTGACGAAGGTCGTCTCGACGACGGCATCGGAGTCGGCGAAGGCCTTGTCGACGGCACCGACCTCGAGCTTGCGCTCGAAGCAGAGATTGTCGCCGAGCGCCGAATGGATGACGGCGGTGTTGGCGTCCAGCGCGGTCTCAGCGTCGGTCACCGCCGGCAGCTCTTCATAAGTAATATTCACCAGCTCGCAGGCGTCCTCGGCTTGCGCGCGCGTCTTTGCGACGACGGCGCACACCGCTTCGCCCTGCCAGCAGGCGCGCTCGACCGCGATCGGCGCCTGTGGCGCGGACTTCAGGCCTTTGAGATGCGTCAGCACGCCGACCCACGGCGTCATCACCTTGGCAAGCTCCGCTCCGGTGACGACTGCAATCACCCCGGGCGCCTTTTCGGCCGCCACTTTGTCGATCGTGACGATTCGTGCATGCGCGTGCGGCGAGCGCACGAAGGCGACGTGCGCCATGCGCGGCAGCGTGACGTCGCTGACATATTGCCCGCGCCCCTGTGCCAGCCGCGACAGGTTCGGCCGCGGCACCGAGCGGCCGATATAGGAGTTCGGTCGGTCAAGCGCGGTCAGGACGGGGGGAGAGTCTTCGACGATCTTCATTTCTCTCTTCCTTCACCTCCCCCTGGAGGGAGGAGGTCGGCCCGCGCTAGAGGGCCGGGTGGGGGTGACAGCGGTTCAGCATTCTCGGCGAGGCCGTGTCACCCCACCCCGGACTGCCTGCGGCAGTCCGACCCTCCCCCTGCAGGGGAGGGTGTTGCGCCATGACCTCCGCGCTCAAATCCCCCGCCGGCCTGCGCCCGTTTCTCGCGAGCGACACGCCGCTGCTCGCCGAGATCTTCCG
>DASTGR010000212.1:0-2914 GCA_035718885.1 Pseudolabrys sp.
GAGCCGACGACGAAGGGGACGGATCCGGGCACAAGGAAGCGGAAGCCAGTCGTCAGGTTGTCGAGCACGACGACCTCTTCGCCGCGCCCGAGCAATTCGTGCACCATGTGGCTGCCGATATAGCCGGCGCCGCCCGTCACCAGGACCGTCATGCCCAACTCCGTCCTTAATCCGACGGACGTTTTGCGCCCGAAGCTGCAAACGACAGGTTAGGGCGGTGCCGGAAAACGGGCTTTCGGCGGGGCAGCCTTAACGAACCGTTGTGGAATTCGGTCGATTTCGACGCTATAGGGGCGCAGACCGCATCATGGCCGACATTCTTTTCATCAAGACGTCCTCCCTCGGGGACGTCATCCACCACATGCCAGCGCTGAGCGAGGCGCGGACGCGGGTGCCCCAGGCGCGTTTCGCCTGGCTGGTGGAGGAGGCCTTTGCGCCGCTGGTGGCGCTCCACCCGGCGGTGGACAAGGTGGTTCCGGTCGCCTGGCGGCGCTGGCGCAAGTCGCTTCTGGGGCCGGCCACGCTCCGCGAGATTGCCGGCAGCCTGACCGACATCCGCGCCGGGCGGTATGACCAGATCATCGACAGCCAGGGGCTCCTGCGTTCGGCGCTGATCGCGCGCGTGGCGCGCGGGTCGCGTCACGGTTATGACCGCAACAGCATCCGCGAGCCGCTGGCGTCGATGTTCTACGACGTGCGTCACCCGGTGAGCAGGGCGCTGCACGCGGTCGACCGTAACCGCATCCTCACCGGCCTTGCGCTCGGCTACACACCGCAAGGCGAACCCGACTTCGGGCTCGACCGCGCGCGATTCCGCGCTGCCGGTCCGCGCTATGCGGTGTTGCTGCATGCCACCGCGCGGCCCGAGAAGGAATGGCCGGAGGCGAATTGGATTGCGCTCGGCACCCAGCTTGCGCGCGACGGCTACGATCTCGTGCTGCCTTGGGGCTCGCTCGCCGAGAAGGCGCGGGCCGATCGCATGGCGGCGTCGCTGCCGCGCGCGCGCGTGCCGGAGCGACAGCCGCTCGACAGCGTGGCGCGGCTGATGGCCGGGGCCGAGCTCGTCGTCGGCGTCGACACTGGCCTCCTGCATCTCGCCGCCGCGCTCGGCGTGCCGCTGGCCGCTATTTTCTCCGGCAGCCGGCCGGAATTGACGGCGCCGGTCGGTAACGGGCCGATGAGCGTGCTCGGCGGGCGTGGCGCGCCGCCGACGCTGGACGAGGTGATGGAGGCGGTGGCGAAGTTGCCGCGCTGATCAGGCCGCGCCGGCGCGCAGCAAATCGTGGATGTGCACGATGCCGACGGGCTTGCCCGCTTCGATGGCGAACAACGCGGTGACCTTCATCGAATTCAGAAGTTCGAGCGTCTCGCTAATCAGCTGATCCGGACGCACCGTCTTCGGCTTGCGCGTCATGACGTCGTCGACGCTCGCTTCGAGCAGGTTGTTGCTCATGTGGCGGCGCAGGTCGCCGTCGGTGATGATGCCGACGAGTTGGCCTTCGCCGTCGACGATGCCGACGCAGCCGAAGCCCTTGCGGCTCATCTCGATCAGAGCTTCCGACATGCGCGCGCCGACCGGCGAAAGCGGGATCTCCGCGCCCGCATGCATCAGGTCGCGCACGGTCTTGAGCAATGCGCCGAGCTTGCCGCCGGGATGCAGGAGGCCGAAGTCGATGGCCGTGAAGCCGCGGCTTTCAAGCAACGCGATCGCGAGAGCATCGCCAAGGGCAAGCTGCATCAGCGACGACGTCGTTGGCGCGAGGTTGTGCGGACAGGCTTCGCGCGCCGGCGGCAGCGCCAGGACCACGTCGGCGGTCTTGCCGAGCGTCGAGTCGGAATTGGCCGTCACGGCGATGAGGCCAATGCGGTAGCGGCGCGAATAATCGGTGAGGTTCTTCAATTCCGCCGTCTCGCCGGACCACGACAGCGCCAGGATGATGTCGGATTTGGTGATCATGCCGAGATCGCCGTGGCTTGCTTCGGCGGGATGGACGAACAGGGCTGGCGTGCCGGTCGAGGCCAGCGTGGACGCGATCTTGGTGCCGACGTGACCCGATTTGCCCATGCCGGTGACGATGACGCGGCCTTCGACGCTCCGGATCATCTCGATCGCTGCGACGAAGGGCGCGGACAAGCCGTTGCGCAACGCCGCGATCAGCGCATCGACGCCGCCGCGCTCCGCTTCGAGCGTGCGAAGGGCGCTGTCGATCGCATCATGCGCGCGCGTGTCGGTCGGCTGCGGCTTGGCCATTCATCAAGTTCCCGGATCGTTCCGGCCGTTTGATAGCACGACAGGGCGGCGGCGTCAGTCAGGGTCGCCGCTCCGCCAACACCTTGCGCACCGCGGCCAGAACGCGATCCACCGAGACGTCGGCCGTGCGGTGATGCGCCACCGCATCGTTGCCTTGCGTCCGGGCTCTCTGGCGCGCCTCCGGCTCGCCCTCGGGCTCGAGGATGGCCGAAACGGGATTGAGCGGCTTCCAGTGCCAGGGGCTGGTCGGCCCGAAGATCGCGACCGTGGGCGTGCCGAGCGCGGCCGAGACGTGCATCAGGCCGGAGTCGTTGGTGACAGCGAGGTCGGCGGCGGCCATCGCCAGGATGGCGTTGCGCAGGTCCGTGCCGGTCAGGTCGCGCACGCGCGGGCCGGCGGCGGCGGCGATGTGGCCGGCGGTGACGGTCTCGCCCGGACCGCCAAGAACCCAGACCGAGGCGCCGTCCCGGACCAGCGCTTGCGCCAAGGCGGCGTAGTGCTCCGGCGGCCAGGCCTTTCCGGCGCCAACGGCACCGGGCGACAGGGTGACGATCGGGCGCTGCTCGGCATCGAGGCCCCAGCGCTCCCGCCAGGCCGCGACATCGGCCGGGGGCACCTTGAGCTCCGGCAGCGGCCAGTCGAGGGGCAGCGCAGCGCCTTTGG
>DASTGR010000213.1:0-2676 GCA_035718885.1 Pseudolabrys sp.
GAAATGAACGCGAGGTCGGAGCGCCGGTAGAGTGGACTTCTATTTCGCCGAGGTTAACCCGCGGCGAGCACCGGGGCCGTCGCCCTTCGAGGCTCGCCGCTGCGCGGCTCGCGCCTCAGGGTGACGGGTCTGGTTGCCTACCGCGCGCCTGCCTTTTCCAAAATCGCGGCCATCTCGGTATAGCCGCGGCGCTTGGCGAGCGTCAGCGGCGTCGCGCCCGAACGGTCGGCGATGTTGACGTTGGCGCCGGCCTTCACCAGTGCGTCGAGGCAGGCGACGTGGCGCTTGCCGCCGTCGCCGAGCACGATCGACTCAATCAGCGCCGTCCAGCCGAGATTGTTGACGTGGTCGAGCGGCGCGCCGGCCGCGATCAGCGTGCGCACCACCTCGTCATGGCCGAGATGCGCGGCGGCGATCAGCGCCGTGCCGTCATAGGGGCTGGTGATGTTGGTCGCCTTGGCCCCGCCCTTGAGCGCCGTGCGGAGCATCGGCACGTCGTCGGCGACCGACGCGATGGTGACGATGTCGTAGCGCTGGCCGTCGAGCGCGTTCGGATCGGCGCCGAGCGCCATCAGCTTCACCGCAGCCGCGTCCTGTTTCGTGAAGGCGGCAACGTGCAGCGGCGTGCGCCGGTTGGAATCGCGGGCGCCCGTATCGGCGCCGTCCTTGATCAGGCGCTCGATGACGGCTGCGTCGCCGCGCGCCGCGGCGGCGTGAAGCCCGGTATAGGCGGCGAGTTCGGAGGCGTCGGGCGGTGTCTGCGCCGCGGCGGGAAGGTTGAAGGCGAGAGCAAGGACGGTGAGGCAAGCCGCGAAGGCAGGCTTCGACATGATGGTGGGGATCTCCGGCAGCGCCCCCGCGCGCCCATACCGGGACTAGCACGCGCGCACGCGACTACCGCCTCACAAGCCGGAGAGCCGTGCGTGATTAGTTCTGGGGCAGGCGGTCGGTCGTCACCAGGCGGATCTTGCGCTTGCTGAAGCCACTATCGACGCAGGTGTTGTAGGGCCAGGGGCGGTCGGTGCAGGACTTGATCGCCGCCGCCTGCGTGGCGCCCAGCGGGCCGGCCGAAACCTCGTTGCCGCCGACGGAAAACAGGGTCGCCAGCGCGGCGATCGCCGCCGCGTAGATCACCATGGCCATCGGTTTGACTGCGGATTTCAGCATGAACGCCTCCCCGGACTGTTGGGCATTGGTCGCGCCAGCCCGTTCGCCGGTTCAACGAGAAACGGCGGGCAAAGTTCTCCGCCTGACGCGGCTGTGATCGGCAGTTGACGGGCCGGGGCGCTGCCTTGCGGCAGGGCAAGGGCCGGGGTAGACCCGGGGCATGCCGCGGATCGCCCTCTATGCCGGGTCGTTCGACCCGGTCACCAACGGACATGTCGACGTCGTGCGCCAGGCCCTGCGGCTGGCCGACCGGCTCGTCCTGGCGATCGGCGTGCACCCGGGCAAGGCGCCGCTGTTCTCGTCAGAGGAACGGCTCAAGATGCTCGACGAGACCTTCGCGGCGATGGCGCGCGAGGCGGGCGCGGCCATCGCCTGCACCACCTTCAGCGATCTCGTCATCCAGTGCGCGCGGCGCGAGAAGGCGTCGATGCTGATCCGGGGGCTGCGCGACGGCACCGACCTCGACTACGAGATGCAGATGGCCGGTATGAACGGCGCCATGGCGCCGGAGGTTCAGACGGTGTTCCTGCCGGCTTCGCCGATGGTGCGCCCGATCACCGCCACATTGGTCCGCCAGATCGCCGGCATGGGCGGCGACGTCTCCGCCTTCGTGCCGGCTGCGGTCGCCGCGCGGCTCAAGACCAAGTTCGCCGGCAAGGCCTGATCCCTTTTTCCAGTCCGGAGCGCTTCGATGATGTCTCGCCGTATTGCCATGTCGCTCGCCGCGGGCCTGTTGGCCGCGAGCCTCGCCGCGCCGGCGATGGCGCAATCGAAACTGGGCAATCCCGCCGCGCTCACCGAGCAGGCTCCGGCGACCTACAAGGCGAAGTTCGAGACCAGCAAGGGCGCCTTCGTCATCCAGGTGACGCGCGCCTGGGCGCCGGGCGGCGCCGACCGCTTCTACAATCTGGTCAAGAACGGCTTCTTCGACGATGGCCGCTTCTTCCGCAACATTGCCGGCTTCATGGTGCAGTTCGGCCTGAACGGCGATCCGGCGATCAACGCCAAGTGGCGCGTCGCGCGCATCCCGGACGACAAGGTCACGCAGCACAATACGCGCGGCATGATCACCTTCGCGACGTCGGGACCGAATGCGCGCACAACGCAGGTGTTCATCAATTTTGCCGACAACAGCCAGCTCGACGGCATGGGCTTTGCGCCCTTCGGCAAGATCGTGTCGGGGATGGATGTCGTCGACAAGCTTTACGCGGGCTACGGCGAGGGCGCGCCGAACGGCGCCGGCCCCGATCAGAACCGCATCCAGACCGAGGGCAATGCCTACCTCACCAAGAGCTTCGGCAAGCTCGACTACGTGAAGAAGGCGACGATCGAGAAATAAGCTTTGTCGCCACCGGGCTTGTCCCGGTGGCCCCGATAAGTCGGGCACCGTGTCCGCCTGATCGGGATGGCCGCGACAAGCGCGGCCATGACAATTGAGAGCCAGAGTTTCAAAGGGAGTTTCGTAATGGCCAAGCCTGAAGACACGCTGACGCTGGAAACCACCAAGGG
>DASTGR010000214.1:0-2952 GCA_035718885.1 Pseudolabrys sp.
GCTCCAGGTCGCCGGCGCCGCGCGCGTCGCGCTCAAGCAGGTGAAGCCGAAGCCGCACGCCGTCGACCGCGCCGCCGCGCTGCCGCTGATCGAGCGCTTCCTGAAGGCCTCGCCCAAGGTCGAACTGCTGTGGCTCACCGACAATGTCGATCTCGGCAAGGGCGCCGAGTTCGTCGATGGGCTGAAACGCATCATCGGCGATCATCCGCTGTCGATCGTGCAGGGCGGCCTCCCGATCGCTCACGCGCTTGCCGCTGCCGACAATGCCGCGGGCGCGCTGACGGTGAAAGTGCTGCGCGCCGAAGGCGGTGCTGCCGAGAACGGCATGGTCAACGCCATCGATCTCAAGGGCTTGCCGCTTGGCGACGCGCCGTTCGCGTTCAAGGCCGGCGAGAAGGAAACCGAAGCCTCCATCAAACTGCCCGTCGAGATCCGCAACGACGTCGCGCGTCTCGAAATCGTCGGCGAGCGCTCCGCCGGCGCCGTGCAACTACTCGATAAGCGCTGGCGGCGACGCACCGTCGGCATCGTCTCCGGTGGCGACGCCGACCGCGCCCAGCCGCTGCTCGGTGCCAATTATTATCTCCAGCGCGCGCTCAACCCGTTCGCCGACGTGCGGCTCGCCGAAGGCGTCGCGCCCGCGGAGGCGATCAAGCGCTACCTCGAGCAGCGCGTGCCGATGATGATCCTGGCCGACGTCGGCAATGTCGGCGACCAATCGCAATCGCTCGGCAAGTGGATCGAGGATGGCGGCGTGCTGGTGCGTTTCGCCGGTCCGCACCTCGCGGCAAGCGACGACACGCTGGTGCCGGTCAAACTCAGGCGCGGCGGCCGCATTCTCGGCGGCACGTTGAGCTGGGACAAGCCGCAGCCGCTGGCCGGTTTCTCGCGCACGGGCCCGTTCGGCGGCATGGCCGTGCCGACCGACGTCACCGTCACGCGTCAGGTGCTGGCCGAGCCGGATGCCGATTTGCAAACCCGCACCTGGGCGACGCTCGGCGACGGCACGCCGCTCGTCACCGCGCAGCGCCGCGGCAAGGGCCTGATCGTCCTGTTCCACGTCACCGCCGATCCGCGCTGGTCGAACCTGCCGCTGTCCGGGGCTTTCGTCGACATGCTGCGCCACATCGTCTCGCTGGCCGGCGCCGCGCCCTCCTCAGGCGCACAGAACGCCGACAGCGAAGCATCCAGCCGCACCGTGCCCGCCGTGCCGCCGACGCGCGTGCTCGACGGGTTCGGCGCTTTCTCGGTGCCGCCGCCGGCCGCGAAGCCGATCCCCAGCAACTCTAATGGCCGCGCCAATGCCGAGCATCCGCCGGGTTTCTACGGTCCGCCGGAAGGCCTCGTCGCCGTCAACACGCTGGCGCCGGACGACCGCCCGGCTCCGCTCGACGTGACGCCGCTCAATGCGCGCGTCGACGTCTATCGCCACGGCGAGCCGCTCGACCTGCGCGGGCCGGTGTTCCTCGCGGCGCTGGCGCTGCTCATGCTCGACGCGCTTGTCGTGATCATGCTGTCCGGCGGCATCGCGGCGATGCGCTTCCGCCGCCGCGCGGCCGCGACCGTGCTTCTCGTAGGCGCGCTCGCCGCTTTGCCGTGGCAAACCCATGCGCAGACGCCGGCGACGAAGCCGAACTGGCCGCCACCGCTTTCGGAGCAGCAGCAGAAATTTGCACTCGACGCCACGCACGAGACGCATCTTGCTTACATCGTCACCGGCGACGCCTCGGTCGACGAGATCAGCAAGGCCGGGCTCGAAGGCCTGTCGCTGTTCCTCGCTCAGCGCACGGCGCTGGAGCCCGGCGATCCGATCGGCCTCGATCCGGCCAAGGACGAACTCGCCTTCTTCCCGCTCATCTACTGGCCGATCTCGCCGAACGCGCCGAAGCCCTCGGCCGCCGCGCTGGAGAAGATCGACAGTTACATGAAACAGGGCGGCACGGTGCTGTTCGACACGCGCGACGCGATCGACGCCCCGCCCGGACCCGACGGAGCGATGCAGAGTCCCGGCATGGTGTCGCTGCGCAGTGTGCTGTCGTCGCTCGACATCCCCGAGCTCGAGCCCGTGCCGCGCGACCACGTGCTGACGAAAACCTTCTACCTGTTGCGCGACTTCCCGGGCCGCTTCACCGAAGGCAAATTGTGGGTCGAGGCGCTGCCCGCGGAAACGGAAGGCGAGAGCGAGCGCCCGGCGCGCGCCGGCGACGGCGTCTCCTCGATCCTGATCACGTCGAACGATTTCGCCGGCGCCTGGGCGATGCGCCCCGACGGCCAGGCCATGCTGCCGATGGTGCCGGGCGAACCGCGCCAGCGCGAATTCGCCTTCCGCGCCGGCGTCAACATCGTGATGTACGTGCTCACCGGCAACTACAAGGCCGATCAGGTGCACATCCCGGCGCTTCTGGAACGGCTGGGGCAGTGATGATGGTGATGGTGCGGTTTGCAGTTCGCGTCCCGGGCGCAGCGCAGCACGTAGCGAAGCGGAGTGGTGCGCTGCAGAACCGGGACCGCCAAGACGAAATGCGTAACGGTCCCGGATCTGCGGCGCACCGCTGCGCGCTGCACCGCGTCCGGGACACGAGGCCAACTGAATGAACCTCGGCGTCTCATTCGCTCCGCTGGTGCCCGACTACGTCGTGTGGGCGGCCTTCGGCGCGTCCGTCGTCATCGCGGCGCTGCTTTTGCTCGCGCGCAGCCGCGGCGCGCTGCTGCGCGCCGTCGCGCTCGGCCTGATGGTGCTGGCGCTCGCCAATCCGTCGTTCACGCGCGAGGACCGCGACCCGATCCCTTCCGTCGCCGCCGTCATCGTCGACAAGAGCCCGAGCCAGGACTTCGGCGACCGCAACAAACGGACCGACGAAGCGCGCAAGGCGCTGGTCGAGCGTCTCAGCCGCATTCCCGGCCTCGACGTGCGCGTCGCGGAAGCCGGACAGGCCGACGGCGAGAACGACG
>DASTGR010000215.1:0-8701 GCA_035718885.1 Pseudolabrys sp.
GACGAGGAAGCCCGACTTCTCCGCCATTTGATCGTAAAGGCGCATCGCCGCCGCGTTGGTCTCGTGCGTCTGCCAGTAGACGCGCGGCGAGCCGGCGGCACGCGCCGCCGCATAGACCGCCTCGATCAGGGCGCGGCCGACGCCACGTCCGCGCGCCTCGGCCGTCGTGAACAGGTCCTGCATGTAACAGCTCGGGCCGATCGCGGTCGTGCTGCGATGATAGAGATAATGCGCGAGCCCGATGAGCCGGCCGCCCTCCTCCGCGACGAGCGCGTGCACCGGCTCGTGCGCATCGAAGAAGCGCGCCCACGTCGTGCGCGTGACCGCGGGATCGAGCGCGGTCGCCCCGGAGCGGCCGTAGAACGCATTGTAGCCGTCCCACAGGGGCAGCCATTGCGCGTAGTCGTTTTCGACAACTGGGCGGATCGTCACGGACATGATGCGACGCTAGCACAGCGGCGCAAGCACGGGAGCCGCCGCACGTGCCCTCTCCCCTTCGTGGGAGAGGGCATTGAGCGCCTTTCGACGCACTCTGCCGGGTGAGGGGGCGCCCCCTCACCCATTCTTTCATTTTGCGATGCTGCGGGTGCCCTCTCCCACGGAGGGGAAAAGGGCACAACGACGAGCGTTGACCGCGCGGCTGCTCAACTCAATCCGGGATGACGCCGCCGCGGCCGACATTGACGCGGTCGGCCTCCCAGGTGCCGTCGAGCTTGCGCTTCGCGCGCAGGATCGCGACCTCGGCTCCGACCTTCAGCTCGGCGCGATCGCCGGGCGCATAAGCGAGAATGCGCGCGCCGGGCGGAATGACGATGCGTTTCTCGCCGTCCTTGTATTTGACCGTCACCACCTGCCCATCGACGCCGGCCACCGTCTCGGCGACGGTGGCGTTGGTCATGGTGCCTTTCGGCGCGCGGTCCCACGGCCGGAAGCCTTCGCCCAAGCCGCGCTGGCTCTCCGCGAACACCGTGACGCGGATGGCGCGCTGGCTGCCGTCGGGATTGGGCGTCGCGCCGACGCCGATGAAGGCGCCGGGCTTGACCTCGGCGAGCGTCGTCGCCGACACGCCGAACACCTTTGCGTCCTTCGTCAGAAAGACCCTGTGCGTGCCGCCGCCTTCGAGCGCGCGCACGGTGATCGAAGTGGCGTCGGCGGCCTCGATCGTGCCGGTGATGCGCATCGTCTCCGGCGCGAAAGGCTGCGCCAGCGCCGGAGACGCGATCAACAGGAGCGCGAACACGAGCGAGCGCATTTTCGAACCTCACATTGCCGGCGTCAGTCCGCGCCCGACATACATGGTTTTCGCCAGCACCGAGCCGTCGGCCTGCTTGTCCCAGCCGAAGATGATGATCTGCGCGCCGGGCTTCAACTCGCTTGCGTCGCCCTTGGCGGCGGCGGCGATCGCGGTCTGCGGCGTGACCTCGACCTTCTTCTCGCCGTCCTTGTACTTGACTGTCAATGTCGCGCCGTCCTTGGCGGTGACGGCGCTCTCGACATAGGCATTGGTCATGGAACTGCCCGGCCGCGCGTCCCAGGGGCCGGTCCGGTCGGGCACGACGCCGCGCTGCGCCGGCAGGAAGATGTGAATTGAGAAGGCGTCGATGCCGCCATCCGGCCGCGGCATGCCGGCAATGCCGATGAACGTGTCGGTCTTGATGTCGGCGAGCGAGGCCTTCGTGAGCGCCGAGACGCGCGTTGCCGCGTCCACCTTCACGGTCAGCACCGCGCCATCGCGCGTCTTGACCGCCAGCGTTCCGTTATCGGCCTTCTCGATTTCACCGCGGATGCGGCCCGGCTGCTGTGCCTGCGCCGCCGCCGAGAAGCACAACGTCACCATCGCCGCCGCGATGACGCGGCGGGCCATCTGCAACGCACGCATGGTCGTCTCTCCCCTGACGCCGGCGCCCTGGCGCGCCGTCAGGCAGAGAACCCCTACCCTTGCGGCTTATTCCTCGGCTTTTTGACTTTCGGCGCGAGCGCGGACTTTTCCGGCTTGGCCGGCGCCGCATGCTCCATCAGATCGGCCTCGACCATGGCGCGGAGCTCCGGCGTCACCTCGGGACGGATGCCGAACCACAATTCGAAGCCGCGCACGGCCTGGTGCAGCAGCATACCGAGCCCGTCGGCGGTGCGCAGGCCGCGGTCACGCGCCATGGCCAACAAACCCGTGACGAGCGGATTGTAGACGAGATCGGCGACGACCAGCGAGGCGGGGCAGCGGAGATTGATCTCGAGCGGCGGCTGTCCGGTCATGCCGAGCGTCGTAGTGTTGACGAGGAGCCCGGCGCCGCCAAGCAGCCCGGTCATTTCCTGCCATCCGGCCGGGCGCACGCGCTGTCCGAACGCCTTCTGCAAGGCTTCGGCGCGCTCGATGGTGCGGTTGATGACGTAGACGCGCTGCACCTCGCGCTGGAGCAGCCCGTAAACCACCGCGCGCGCGCCGCCGCCGGCGCCGAGCACGACCGCGGTTTCGAGCCCGCGGTCCCAGCCCGGCGTCGCCGCGTCGAGATTGGCGATGAAGCCGTGCACGTCGGTATTGGTCGAGCGCAACGCGCCGTCGGCGAACCACAGCGCGTTGGCCGCGCCGATGCCGCGCGCCTTCTCGTCCGGCTCGGTCAGCGACATCACCGCCTGCTTGTGCGGCACGGTGACGTTCGCGCCGATATAGCCACGCTCGCGCAGGCCCTTGATGAAGTCGGGGAATTCCGGCGGCGCCACTTCCTCAATGCGGTAGATGGCATCGAGGCCGTGCTGCTTGATCCAGTAATTGTGGATCATCGGCGAGCGCGAATGCTTCACCGGATAGCCGATGACGCAGACGGCTTTTTGACTGTCACTCATTGTTCCGCGACCACTTCGTTGCGCAGGATGCCGATCGCCGGGCACGCGACTTCGACGACATCGCCCGGCTTGAGCCAGACCGGCGTCTCGGAGCGCTTCTGCTTGACCGGCGTGCCGGTGACGATGATATCGCCGGCCTTCAGCGTCATGAACGTGCTGACATAGGCGATCAATTCGGCGAAGGACTTGATCAGATTTTCGGTGGTGTCGTCCTGCGTCACTTCGCCGTTGAGCTTCGTGGTGAGATGCAGGGGCTTCGTCAGGTCGACTTCGTCGCTGGTCGTGATCCACGGCCCGATGGCGCCGGTCGCGTCCCAGTTCTTGCCCTGCGTGACGTTGAACTTGCCGTGGCGGATCCAGTCGCGGATCGTACCTTCATTGCACAGCGTGATGCCGGCGACGTGATCGAGCGCGGCGTCCACCGCGACGCGGCGGCCGGCCTTGCCGATGACCAGCGCGATCTCCCCCTCGTAATCGAGTTGCTCGGACTCGCGCGGCAGGACCAGTTTCTGCCCGTGCGCCACCAGCGAGTTCGGCGCGCGGTAGAACATGCTCGGATATTTCGGAATCTCCTGGTCGCCGTAATCGGCGTTGCGGTTGGCGTAGTTGATGCCGATGCACAGGATCTTCTCCGGCGCAGTGACCGGCGGCAGCAGCGTCACTTCCGACAGCGCATAATCGGCGCGCGCGCCGCGCACCGCCTCGCGCGCCTTCTCGAGCGCGCCGGCGCGCAGCAAGTCGAGCACGTCGTCGAAGCCGGCGCCCAGGCGCAGCTTGAGATCGACGACGCCCTCGCCGACCACCGCGCCGAAGCTTTCACGGCCGCGCACCCTGTAGCTTGCCAGCTTCATCGAAGACCCAGCGTTGCAGCTATCCCCTCGCCGTCCGGATTGGATCGGGCGGCCGTTCGGGGCTATGCTCGGCCGCCGAAGACAGGGACGCATGTATTCCGGGCCGCGAGGGCCGTCAACGCCGGGGTCGCAATGCCGCACATCATCGCCGAATACTCCGCCAACCTCGAAGACCGCCTCGACATTGACCGTTTGGTCAACGACCTGCACCAAGCCGCGGTCGAGACCGGCATCGCGGAACTCGTCGGTATCCGCACGCGGGCCGCGCGGCGCGAGCATTTCCGCGTCGCCGACGGCAATCCGGGCAACGGCTTTGTCCACATCACGGCGCGGCTGCGCCGCGGCCGCACGGCGGAGGCGCGCAAGGCGCTCGGCGAGAAGCTGCTCGCCGCCGCCGACCGCCGGCTCGCCGACGTCTATGCCGCGCACGGCATCGGGCTGACCGTGGAAATTCACGAGATCGATCCCGACATGACCTTCCGCCGCAACACCTTGCGCGAGCGCGCGCAGAAGGTGGCGTAATGCCGATCCGGCCGAGCAACCTCAATCCGCCGTTCAACGTCGTGCGCGCGAGCCATGTCGAATTCGGCGTGCGCGATCTGGAGAAATCGCGCGCATTCTACGTCGACTGCCTCGGCTATCTGGTCACAGCGCAGGACAGGCAATCGCTCTACCTGCGCGCCGTCGAGGAGCGCAACCATCACTCGATAGTGCTGACGCGCGCCGACACGCCGTGCGCGCACGCTATCGGCTTCAAGATCGCCAGCGAGGAGGACCTCGACCGCGCCGCCTTCTATTTCGCGCGCAAGGGTCTGCCGACCTCGTTCCCCGAAGTGCCGTATCAGGGGCGCACGTTGCGTACGGTCGACGCCGTCGGCATGCCGATCGACTTCTACGCGCGCATGGACGAGGCCGACTGCATGATCCGCAAATACGCGGAATATCGCGGCGCGCGCATCCAGCGCATCGACCACATCAACTGCTTCACGCCGGACGTGCAGGCGTCCTACGACTTCTACAGCGACATCGGTTTCCGCCTGACCGAATACACCGAGACCGACGATGCGAACGATCCGCGCCTGTGGGCGGTTTGGATGCACCGCAAGGGCAACGTGCACGACCTCGCCTTCACCAATGGCGCAGGCCCCCGCCTGCACCATGTCGGCGTCTGGACCGCGGGCGCGCTCGACATCCTGCACATTTGCGACGTGATGGCCTCGTCCGGGTTCCTCGCCAACATGGAGCGCGGGCCCGGCCGGCACGGCATCTCCAACGCGTTCTTCCTCTACGTACGCGACCCCGACGGCCACCGCGTCGAACTGTTCACATCCGACTATCTCACAGTCGATCCGGACCTGAAGCCGTTGCGCTGGTCGCTCACCGATCCGCAGCGACAAACGCTATGGGGCCATCCGGCGCCGAAGTCGTGGTTCGAGGAGGGCTCGCGCTTCGTCGATGTCGCGGTGCGCGAACCAAAACTTGCGGCACAGCCGATCGTAGCAAGGTAGTTATCAACACGATACCTCATCCTTCGAGACGCGGCCTGCGGCCGCTCCTCAGGATGAGGTATTGCGAGGCTGGCTTCGAACCTCATCCTGAGGAGGCGCGAAGCGCCGTCTCGAAGGATGAGGTTCGCGAGAGCGCCATGAAATCCATCTTCATCGACTGCAACGACCAGCTCGGCGCTGTGTGGGACAAGGTCATCCGTCCCGACGATCCGGCCATCACCGTCAACCGCACCGTGCGCGTCGGGCCTGAACTGCCGGAAGTCATCGCCGGCTACGACATCGCCATCGATGACCACTCCTACATGCCGACAGAGTTGGTGGCGCAGTGTCCGCAGCTCAAGCACATCGTGTTCCTCGGCACCGGCGCGGCAAGCTACATGAACGTCGCCGAGCTGAACGACCGCGGCATCAAGGTCCATATCATCAAGGGCTATGGCGACACCGCCGTCGCCGAGCACACGATCGCGTTGATGTTCGCCGCCGCGCGCGACATTGCGCGCATGGACCGCGACATGCGCGGCGGGCAGTGGAGCCCGAGAGAAGGCGTGCAGCTTCACGGCAAGACGCTCGGCATCATCGGCCTTGGCGGCATCGGCGCGGAGGTCGCGCGCATGGCCAAGGGCCTCGGCATGGAGGTGATCGCCTATAACCGCACGCCGCGAAGCGACGCGCCCTGCCCGCTGGTCGACATCGACACGCTGCTCGCGCGCGCCGACGTGGTCTCGCTCAACCTCGTGCTCAGCGACGAGACGCGCGGCTTCCTGGACGCCAAGCGGATCGCTCGGATGAAGCCCGGAGCGCTGTTCGTCAACACCGCGCGCGGCGCGCTCGCCGACGAGCAGGCGCTGATCGACGCGCTCAAGAGCGGCCACATTCGTCATGCCGGGCTCGACGTCTTCCACAACGAGCCGCTCAAGGCCGACCATCCGCTGGCGCAGCTCCCGAACGTCACGCTCTCCGCGCACGCGGCTTTTCGCACGCTGGAGGCGTCGATGACCTTGCTGCGGCGGGCGATCGAGATCGTGAGGAAGCTTCAGGAATAGCCGCTGTCCCGTCGGCGTTGGGCGGGTCCAGCGCGCGTCCTGCGAGTGGGGCTGCCCACCGCATTGACCTGCGGCGCGGCTGCGTCACAATGCTCGCAAAAATCCCCGGGAGGAAACGTGAAGCCGGCGCCGTTCGCCTACAGGAAAGCCCGCTCGCTCGACGAGGCGGTGGCGCTCCTCGCTGACAACGCCGATGCGCGGTTGCTCGCCGGCGGGCAGAGCCTCATCGCCACGCTCAATATGCGGCTGTCGGCGCCGTCGCTGCTCATCGACGTCAACGGCCTTGCCGGCCTCGATCACATCGATGCGAAGGGCGGCGCCCTAACCGTCGGCGCGCTGACGCGACACGCGCAGGCTGGACGCTCCGACGTGATCGCAAAGCATGCGCCGTTGATCGCCAAGGCGATGCCGCACATCGCGCATCCCGCCATCCGCAACCGCGGCACGATCGGCGGCTCGATCGCCTTCGCCGACCCTGCGGCCGAACTGCCGGCCTGCCTGCTGGCGCTCGGTGGCGAGGTCGAGACGCACGGCCCGAACGGCAAGCGCATCATCAAGGCCGACGATTTCTTCGTCGACCTGTACGAAACCGCGCTCCGTCCCGGCGAAATGCTCACCGCCATCCGCGTGCCGGCGGCGACGCCTGAGACGCGCACCGGCTTTGCCGAACTGGCGCGGCGGCATGGCGACTACGCCATCGTCGGCCTTGCGGCCACGGCCCGCGCCAAGGGCAAGAACCTGGCGGACGTGCGGCTTGCCTTCTTCGGCGTCGGCAACACGCCGGTCCGCGCGCGCAAGGCCGAAGAAGCGCTCGCCGGCGGCGACATCGATGCTGCGGTCGCGGCGCTCGACCTTGCGCCGCATGACGACATCCAGGCGACGGCCTCCGAGAAGAAGCACCTTGCCGGCGTGCTCTTACGGCGCGTGGCGACGCAGTTGATGGAGCCGCGCGCATGAGCGACACCGCCTTGAGCATCACGCTGACGGTGAACGGCGAGCGCGTCACCGAGCGCGTCGATGCGCGCAAGACCTTGGTCGACTTCCTGCGCGACGACCTCGTCCTCACCGGCAGCCACGTCGGCTGCGAACACGGCGTGTGCGGCACCTGCACGGTGCGCGTCAACGGCGAGATCGTGCGCGGCTGCCTGATGCTGGCGGTGCAGGCCGACGGCGCCACGGTCGAGACGATCGAAGGCCTCTCGGATGGCGGCGAAGTCGCGGACTTGCAAGCGGCCTTCGTCGCGCGCAACGCGCTGCAATGCGGCTACTGCACGCCGGGCATGATCGTCGCGGCGCAGGATCTGTTGTTGCGAGGCGGCGTGCCGTCGCGCGACGCCATCCGCGAGCATCTCTCCGGCAATTACTGCCGCTGCACCGGCTATCAGGCGATCGTCGATGCCATCGAAAGCGTGGCGCAGGAGCGCGCCAAGGGAAGGTAAGCCATGACCGAGCACGCGCATCCGATGTCGATGTCCGAGCGCGCCGACGAGCTCGAGGAAGAAAAGATGCACGAGATGGAGCGCATCCTGTCGCGCTCCACCTTCTCCTATCTGGCCGACGGCAAGCAGGAGATGGACGTCGGCGCCGACCTCCTGAAGAAGAATCCCGGCAAGCATTTTCTCATGGGCGCCGACCCGCGTCTGCCGCCGATGCCGGAGAAGCCGACCTTGGTCGACTATTTCCGCCACCGCTTCGCTTCGACCGCGCACCTGTTGCAGAGCGCGGCGCACGCCCTGAAGACCGGCCAGCCCGAGAAGGTGGTGATGGCTTGCCTCGTGCACGACATCGCCATCGTCTCGTTTATCCGCTGCGACCACGGTTACTGGGGCGCGCAGATGATCGAGCCCTATGTCGACGAGGAGATTTCGTGGGCCGTGCGCACGCACCAGGCGCTGCGCTTCTTCCCCGACGAGTCGGTCGGCTACGGCTATCCGGACCTGTACAAGACCCTGTTCGGGCCGGACTACCAGCCGGAAGACTACATCGTCGACGAGTACCAGCGCGCGCGGAAGCATAAATGGTACATGACCTCGCGCCTCATCTGCGTGAACGACATCTACGCCTTCGACCCGAACATGAAGGTCAATCTCGACGACTTCGTCGACATCATCGGCCGCAACTTCAAGCAGCCGAAGGAAGGCCTCGGCTTCGACAGCTCGCCGTCGGCGCATATGTGGCGGACGATCCTTTGGCCGAGCCGGTTTTTGTGATGGCGGAACGAAGGAAACTGCTTTCTTCACCCTCCCCTGGAAGGGGAGGGTCGATCGCGGCCGCAGAGCGGCGGCGATCGGGGTGGGGTGACTATCGGAAGATCACCCCCACCCGGCTCGCTTCGCTCGCCGACCTCCCCCCTCCAGGGGGAGGTGAAGGAAGAGAAGAATGAATATCGCCGAAGACTCACCCCCCGTCCTCACGGCGCTCGACCGGCCGAATTCGTACATCGGGCGTTCGGTGCCGC
>DASTGR010000216.1:0-23700 GCA_035718885.1 Pseudolabrys sp.
GAACCGGCGGTAATCGTCGGTACGCAAAGGGGCGAAAGTTGGATCGGCCCAGAGGCCCTTGTGCGCGGCGCGGGCCTTTTGCTCCAGGGTTAACAGCGCCTCGGCGCAGGCTTTGGCCCCAATCCGCGTGAAAACGCGCGCGGCGCCCTCCGAAACGAGGCTTTCCTGTACCGATGGGCCGCCTTCGGCCGGTCCGGCGAAGGCGACGAGGCGGCCATAGCGGTCTGGTGTGCCGTCGGCCGCCCTGAGCGCGAGCGGCCGGCCTTCGAGGGATTTCAGCGCGGCCGCCTGGCCGTCCGGGATCTCCAGCGCGGCGAGACGCAGCGTCCGTCCGTCCGCGAGCAGCAGCGTGCGCGCGTCCTTGACCGCCTTGATCGTGACCGTGCCGAGATCGGCGCCGCCGCAGGCGGTCTCGGCGTGCGCGGATGCCGCTGCAAGCAGCGAGACGGCGATGATGCTGGCGCGGATGGCCATGGCCGCGATTGTCGGCGGCGCCGGCCTAACGGTCCATGAAATTCAGACGCGAAAAAGCCGCCGCTTCGGGGGGCGGGCGGCGGCTCTTGTGCGATCGTGGTGTCAGCCTCGCGGCATCTCAACGGGAGCCGGCACGCTGCGTGTGTTCGAGATTGCGCCGGCCGACACGAGGAAGACGAGGACGCCGACAATCCAGTGGTCCCAAGCCGCGGGCGAGTTTGCGCCGGCGAAGGCAAGCACCCACGGGGCGATGAAGATCCAGACGCCGAGCGCAAGGTTCAGCCATTCCGGGCCTTTGGCGAAGCGCTGTCCCGTCGCCGACAGCGCGACAACGAAGACGACGACGCCGAGCACCCAGGCGTCCCAGGCCGCGACGCTGCCGCCGGACGCGCCCGTGTACGCGAAATGCAGCACCCAGGGCGAGATGAACAGCCATGCCGCGAGGATCAGGTTGGCGCCGTCCGGCCATCGCGTCGTGCGGTCATAGGCGTGATGATACGTTGTGTTCTGGTAGGTCATGATGACCTCCTTTCCATTGATGCGTTGCTGATGGCGATACCGGTCGTCGTGGCGCGTCGCTGGCGCTGCTGCGGCGAATAACGGCTCGCCATGTCAACGGCAGCGATGCACGGCGCGTTCCGCCCGGCGCCATGAACTCGCGGACACATGGGGCGCACCAAGGAACACGAGTGTGGCCGGCAATGCGCGGGAACGCGCCGCTGCGTGCATCGTTGCCCGGAGCAGGGGGCGTGAACTGCCGGAGCATCGACCATGAACACCGCATCACTCGCGCTGGCCACCGCGCTCGCCACCTTCGTCGGCTGCGCGCAGCCCGCAACCGCGCAAACCCAGGATCAGACCGGCGCGGCGGCGGCCGCTCAGGCGACCCCGAACGCCGGTGGCAATGCCACCACCGGCACCGGCCAGTCCGAAGAGGATGGCAACTGGCGTCACGACGACAACCAGAATGCAGGCAAGGGCGGGAACTCGCGCCGCCAGTGGGAGGAGCGCGGCCCGATTGCGATGCCCATCCGGCCAATGTGGCCGCAACGGCACATGATGGCCCTGCGCGACGCCGGCGCGCGTTTCCATTTCGCCCGAGGCAATGCCCGCATCGACGTCACCTGCTCGGCACAGGAGGACACGCAGGCCTGCGTGCGCGGGGCCGGCGAACTCATCGACAAGATCGCCGAGCTTCACGGCGCGAACCGCGACGGCATGACCGGCTCGGCCAGCGGCGGCGACGAGCGCCCGAATGCCGGCGCGTCGAGCGACGACGATCGGGACTCCGCCGGCGAGCGGATGTGAGCGGCACGGGCCCCCATGCACAGGCCGGCCGGCGTCGCGCGCGGCCTGGCGTGCGCCGCCGCCGGGGCTGTGCTACACCGCCGCTGCAGCGGTTCCGTAGCTCAGCTGGATAGAGCAGCGGTTTCCTAAACCGAAGGTCGGAGGTTCGAATCCTCTCGGGACCGCCAGCCAAAACGGGCTCATCTGACCCGGCGGCCCGCTGTGCGCTTCCACCCGGTACGCTCGATCAGGACTGGCAGCCCCGAACAAAAAGCGCGGGAGGATGCCATGACCGGCCTGACCCAGAGCTATGCGCAGGGCGCGTCCGCGGTCCCGCTGATCGGCGACACGATCGGCGCGCACTTCGACAAGGCGGTGGAGCGCTGGGGCGACCGGCCGGCGCTGATCGTGACGCAGCAGAAGGTCCGGTGGACCTATGCCGAGCTCAATGCGCGGGTCGACGCCTTCGCCGCGGGCCTGCTGGCGCTCGGCCTCGCACCGGGCGACCGCGTCGGCATCTGGTCGCCGAACAACGCCGAATGGGTGATCGCGCAGTTCGCCACCGCCAAGGCGGGGCTGATCCTCGTCAATATCAATCCGTCCTACCGCACCTTCGAGGTCGACTACGCCCTCAACAAGGTCGGCTGCAAGGCGCTCATCACCGCCGACAGCTTCAAGACCAGCAACTATGTGGGCATGCTGCGCGAGTTGCTGCCCGAGATCGCCGGTAGCCAGCCCGGCAAGCTGCGGGGGGCGCGCATTCCCTCTTTGCAGACCGTGATCCGCATCGGCTCCGACACGTCCGACGGGTTCATGCGCTTCGACGACGTGGCCGCGCTCGGCGGCGCGGCAGAGCGCCAGTCGCTCGCCGCATTGAAGCCCAAGCTGCAATTCGACGATCCGATCAACATCCAGTTCACCAGCGGCACCACCGGTGCACCGAAGGGCGCGACGCTGACGCACCACAACATCCTCAACAACGGCTTCTTCATCGGCGAGGCGCAGCGCTTCACCGACGCCGATCGGGTCTGCATTCCCGTCCCGCTCTACCATTGCTTCAGCATGGTGCTCGGCAATATGGCCTGCATCACGCATGGCGCAGCCATGGTCTATCCCGGCGAAGGTTTCGATCCGCTCGCGACCTTGCAGGCGGTAGAAGGGGAAAAGTGCACCGCGCTCTACGGGGTCCCGACCATGTTCATCGCCGAGCTTGGACACCCGGACATGAAGCGCTTCGACCTGTCGAGCCTGCGCACCGGCATCATGGCCGGCTCGCCTTGCCCGATCGAGGTGATGCGCCGCTGCGTCAACGAGATGAACATGAGCGAGGTCACGATCGCTTATGGCATGACGGAGACGAGCCCGGTCAGCACGCAGACCTCGTTCGACGATCCGCTGGAGCGCCGCGTCTCGACGGTCGGCCGCGTTCATCCGCATGTCGAGATCAAGATCGTCGATACGGACGGCCGAATCGTGCCGGTCGGGATGCCGGGCGAACTGTGCACGCGCGGTTATTCGGTGATGCTGGGCTACTGGGGCGACGAGGAGCGCACCGCCGAAGCGATCGACGCGGCGCGTTGGATGCACACGGGCGACCTCGCCACCATGGATGCCGAAGGCTACGTGAACATCGTCGGGCGCATCAAGGACATGGTCATCCGCGGCGGCGAGAATGTCTATCCGCGCGAGATCGAGGAATTCCTGTTCCGCCATCCCAAGGTGGAGGCGGTGCAGGTGGTCGGCGTGCCGGACGTGCGGTACGGCGAGGAATTGTGCGCCTGGGTCAAGCTCAAGCCCGGCGTGTCCGCCACGGGCGATGAGGTTCAGGACTTCTGCAAGGGCCAGATCGCCCACTACAAGATCCCGCGCTACATCAAGTTCGTCGACGCCTTCCCCATGACCGTCACCGGCAAGGTGCAGAAGTTCATGATGCGCGAGCAGATGGTGAAGGAGCTCGGCCTCGCCGAGCAGAAGACCGCCTGAGGAGCGACCCCGCTTGAGGTCGCTATCGGCCGCGTGCACAGTATCGCGGCGGCGAACGGTCGCGTTTTCCGCATCAGAAAAAGCCTTGGCCGATAACGGCCGGCGCCCTGTGCGGAGGAAACCATCATGATACCGCGATTGCCGCGCGCCTATGCGCTGCGCCTGCTCGTCGCCGCGTGTGTGTTGTCGCCGCTGATGCCGATGCGCGGCGCGCTCGCTGCCTATCCGGATCATCCGGTCACGCTGGTGGTGGCGTTTACGCCGGGCGGGCCGAGCGACGTGCTCGCGCGCATCGTCGGCAAGAAGATGGAGGAGATCATCGGCGCGCCCTTCGTGATCGAAAACAAGCCGGGTGCGGGCGGCAACATCGCCGGCGAATACGTCGCGCATGCGCGGCCGGACGGCTACACGCTGCTGATGGGCAATAACAGCATCCTTGCCACCAATGAGAGCCTGTACAAGGAGCTGAAATACAAGCCGCAGCAGGACTTCACGCCGATCACGCTGATCGGCTCCCAGGCGAACATCCTTGTCGTCAATCCGAAGGTGCCGGCGCATTCGCTGAAGGAACTCATCGCGCTGTGCAAGGCGGAGCCGGGCAAGATCAATTTCGCCTCGTCCGGGTATGGCGCGGCGGCGCATCTCGCCGGAGAACTCTTCAAGTCGGACGCCAAGGTCAACATTGTGCACGTGCCATACAAGGGCGCGGCGCCGGCGTTGCAGGACGTGATCGCCGGCAACGATCAGATGATGTTCGCGACCGCGGCGTCCGTGGTCGGGCATATCAAGACCGGGCAGGTGAGGGCGCTCGCCGTGACGACGCTGAAGCGCACGGCGATCCTGCCCGACCTGCCGACAATGGATGAAGCGGGGTTGAAGGGCTTCGAGGCAAGCACCTGGCACGGCCTTGTCGCGCCGGCCGGCACGCCGCGCGATGTCATCGCGAAGCTGCACGATGCGGCCGTCAAGGCGCTTCAGGACCCCGGCGTTCGGACGTCGCTCGGCCGCCTCGGCGTCGACATCGTCGGCGACACGCCGGCGGAATTCGACGCCTATATCAAGTCCGAAATTCCAAAATGGACGGCGATCGTCAAGGCGTCCGGCGCAACCGTGAGCCATTGAACGCATGAGCAAGATCGAACGGCCGGGCGGGGCGCTGGCGCGCCAGGTGCGGCGCCTCGGGCATCTCGATCTGCCCGGCGCGGGGCAGGTGACGGTCAGCGGCCGCCACGCTTATGTGGGGCACATTCCGAACAAGCAGAACCTCGGCACGTCGATCGTCGACATCGCCGACCCCGCAAATCCACGACTGGTCGCGACCGTTACGCTCGACGATCCGACCTCGCACAGCCACAAGGTCCGCGTCGTCTGCGATCTGATGATCGTCAATCACGAGCGAAATCCGACGCCGGTCGGTCGTCGCGCCGAGCAACTGCCAAGCGTGCGCCGTGAACTTGCCGACGCGCTTGGCCGTCCGCCGACGCGGGCCGAGATCGCGCGCCGGCTCAGCATCACCGAGGCCGATCTCGAGGCGGTCGAGGCGGCGGAGAAGCAGCCTTATCGCAACGGCGGCTTTCGTTTGTATGACGTTGCCAATCCGGAGCAGCCGAGGTTGATCCGTCACCAGTTCACCGGCGGCATCGGCGTCCATCGCTTCGACATGGACGCGCGCTACGCCTACATTTCGACCGAGATGGAGGGGTTCGTCGGAAACATCCTCGTTACCTACGACATTCGCGATCCGCAGCGGCCGCAGGAAGTGTCGCGCTGGTGGATGCCGGGACAGCACATCGCCGGCGGTGAGAGGCCGACATGGTCGGGCAAGCGTCACCGCTTGCATCACGCCTTGCGGTTCGGCGACGAGATGTGGGCGAGCTGTTGGCATGGCGGATTCCGTGTCGTCGATATCGCGGATATCGCTAAGCCGAAGACCGTCGCCTCGTACAATTATCATCCGCCGTTTCCGGAGCCGACGCACACGGCGATGCCGGTGCCGGAGCTTATCCGTGGCCGTCGCATCGCGCTGGCGATCGACGAGGAAGATCAGGCGCAGAGCGCCAATGAAGAGGAGGCGCGCCGCGGCCGGCTGCACGCCGGCATGTCGACTTACGATGTGACCGATTATGGCGACGTGAAGCCGCTGGCGCTATTCGAGGTCAGCGAACTGGATTCACCGTTCGCGCGCACGGCCGGTGCACGCTTCGGCGCGCATCAGTTCCACGAGCGCATGACCGGCACGCTGGTGCATGCCGTGTGGTTCAGCGCGGGCGTGCGCATCGTCGATGTTGCCGACCCGTCGGCGCCGCGCGAGGTCGGCTATTTCATTCCGGAACCGGTGGGTGGCCGTGCCGCGCCGCAGACCAATGACGTGATGCTCGACGAGCGCGGGCTGATTTATATCGTCGACCGCCACGTCGGCTTCGACGTTCTGGAGTTCGCCGGTTAGCGCACCGCCGCCTTGTAGAACGCCGCCGCGTCGGCGGTGAACGCCTTGCGCGAAGCCGGATCGAGATAGAGCATGTGGCCGCCGCGATAGGTCTTGAGCACAGCGCGGCCGGGCGGATTCGTCGGCGGCAGATGGTCGAGTACGTAGCGCGTCTCGGCATAGGGCGTGACGATATCCGATACGCCGGAACCGATCAGCAGGCGGAAGTTAGGCGAGAACGACAGCAGCACGCGCAGCTCCTCATCGACGCCGGCCTGGCCGCGTCCGCCGCCGCCCCAGTCCCAGTGTCCGGCGATGTCGGAGGCGAGCAAATTGTAGGTCATCTCGGTCTTGAAGCCGAGCTCGTTGCGGGCGTAGGCCGCGAACGCGCCGCCATAGGCGCGCGCGACGCCATCGAGGATCGGATCGGGGCCGCGTCCGCCCCGCCGCTCGGGGAAGGGGTCGTCGACCGCGAACGTCGCGTCGTAGTGGCTGACGACCTTGCCCTCGCGGAGGGATTTGAGCGACGCCTCGGTGACGAAACCACGCGCCGCCGTCACCATGTCGAGCGGCAGTCCGGTCATCTTGGCCACGCGTGCGTAGAAGGCGCGCGCAGCCTCGCCCTGTGGCGCGGGGCCGGCAAGGGTGGTGAGATAGTCACCGAGCGCGAACTTCTCTGCGGCAGCGAGGTTCTCGCGCGTGAAGCTGTTGGTCGCCTCCAAATGCGTCGCCGCGAGCGACGGCAGGATGAGCGCCGCGCGCAGCGCCGACTGATCGTCGCCGAAGGTCAGCCAGCCCTCGAGCAGCGGCGACAGCATGACGATGCCGTTGACGCTGATGCCCTGTTCGCGTGTGAGCGCGCGCGCCGTCTTGGCGGCGCGGAAGCCGCCATAGCTCTCGCCCATGAGATAGAGCGGCGAGCCGTCGCGGTTGTTCTTGCTGACATAGAGCGAGATCGCCTTGGCCATGGCGCTGGCGTCGCTGCGCACGCCGTAGAAGCCCTTGGCGTCGTCGCCCTTGGCGGTGCGGCTCCAGCCGGTGCCGACCGGATCGACGAGCACGAGATCGGTGAAGGCGAGCCATGTCTCGGGATTGTCGGCGAGTTTGGCGTTGGCCGCGTCCTTGGCCTCGGGGCCGATAGCGAGATGACGCGGGCCGACGAGGCCGAGATTGAGGAAGGCCGAGGCCGCGCCCGGACCGCCGTTGAAGACGAATGTCAGCGGCCGGTTCGGCCCGCGGTCCTTGGCGATGTAGGCGACGTAGAAGACGGCGGCGCTCTGCTCGCCGGATTGGTCGTAGAACGCCAGCGTGCCGGCGGTCGCCGAATAGGCGACCTTGCCCTGCGCAGTATCGACGCTGTGCTCGGTGACGCTGTCGGCCGGCAGGAGTCGCAGTACGCCCTTGCCGTTCGGCGAGACCGGCTGCTCGTGCCTGGGTTCGCGGGGCGGGTGCTCGGGCTTGGGCTGGGCGAGGGCAGAGCCGACGCCGAAAACAATGAGGAGAGCCAGCACCAGACGTTGAGCGAAGTTGGTGGGCACGTCGAGTCTCCTGAATGAAGTCTCCCCGAGCCCCCGAAAGGCCGGCATCGCGCCGGCCAGTAGACCAGCTATTAGCGGCGGCGGAAGTTCGGCCGGCGCTGCTGCGGCGACGTCGTCGGCGCATCGCCCTTGTGGCGGAAGCTGATGCGGCCGCGGCCGAGATCGTAAGGCGACATCTCGACGATGACGCGGTCGCCGACGCCGGTGCGGATGCGGAATTTGCGCATCTTGCCGGCGGTATAGGCCAGCACCTCGTGTCCGTTATCGAGCTTCACACGGAAGTTGCCGTCCGGCAGGACTTCCGTGACGGTGCCGTCGAAATCGAGCAGTTCTTCCTTCGCCATCCAGTCGTCTCCAAAGCGGCCTGCCTCCGGCCGCGCCGTGCATCTCGAAACCGGTTCCCGCCTCCGGGTCAAGCCCGGAGGCGGGATAAGTCAGGATCGTGCCTCAGCGGGGTGCGCGGTGGCCGGCGTTGCGGCGCGGTGCGTCGCCCTGACGCTGCATGAAACTAACACTTCTGAAGTCCTTTGGCTCGCCCCGTCCGTGATCGGGCTGGGCGTGCTGCCGGTGCTCATTCTGGGCGTTGCGGTTGCCACGCGGCTCGTTCTGGGCGGGGTGGTGGCCGTTGCGGTTGCCACGCGGCTCGCCCTGGGCGGAGTGATGTCCGTTGCGGTGGCCGTTGTGACCGTTATTCGGCTTGCCGCCGCGACGGTGGTTCTGGCCGTTGCGGCCGTTCGGCTGCTGCCGGTGTTGCTGCGGCTGGGCCTGCGGGGGAACCGGCTTGCCGGAGCGGCGGTCGGTCGCCGGGATCGACATGCGGATCAGGCGTTCGATGTCGCGCAGGTAAGCGCGTTCCTCGTGGTCGCAGAACGAAATGGCGACGCCGTCGCGGCCGGCGCGCGCCGTGCGGCCGATGCGGTGCACGTAGCTCTCGGGGATGTTCGGCAGGTCGTAATTGACGACGTGACTGACGCCGTCGACGTCGATACCGCGCGCGGCGATGTCCGTCGCAATCAACGTGCGGAGTGCGCCGGATCGGAACGCGCCGAGCACGCGCTCGCGCTGGTTCTGCGACTTGTTGCCGTGGATGGCTTCCGCGGCGAGACCCGCCTGTTGCAGCGTGCGCACCACTTTGTCGGCGCCGTGCTTGGTGCGGGTGAAGACCAGCACACGGTCGATCGTCTCGGTCTTGAGCACCTCGGCGAGCAAGGCCGCCTTAGACGGCTTGTCGACGTGAATGACGCGCTGCTCGATGCGTTCGGCGGTCGAGGCCGGCGGCGTCACGGAAACCTTGGCCGGATCGCGCAGCATCTGATCGGCGAGTCGCGTGATCTCCTGCGGCATGGTGGCCGAGAAGAACAAGGTCTGCCGCTCTTTCGGCAGCATCGCGATGATGCGCTTGATGTCGTGGATGAAGCCCATGTCGAGCATGCGGTCGGCTTCGTCGAGCACCAGCACTTCCAGCTGGTTGAGCGTTATGGCGCGCTGGCTGACGAGGTCGATCAGGCGGCCGGGTGTGGCGACGAGCACTTCTACCCCGCGCTGGAGCGCGCGGATCTGCTTGTTGATCGGCACGCCGCCGATGGCGAGCGCGATGTCGAGCGGCCGAATGTGGCGGCCATAGGCGCGAAAGCTATCGGCGATCTGGCCGGACAGTTCGCGCGTCGGCGACAGCACCAGGACGCGTGCCGCGCGCTTCTCGGGCCGCGAGCGGTTGGTGAAGAGGTGGTTGAGGATCGGCAGCGCGAAGGCCGCGGTTTTGCCGGTGCCGGTCTGGGCGATGCCGATAACGTCGCGCTTCGACAGCACGAGAGGAACGGTCTGGGCCTGGATCGGAGTGGGAGTGACGTATTTCTCTTCCGCGAGAGCGCGAAGGATCGGCTCTGCGAGGCCGAAGTCGTTGAACGAAGTCAAAAGGACTCTTTCTTATAGAGCGAAGCGGCCGTCCCACGGCTGTGGGCGGCGGAATCGCGGGGTTTTGAGACATCCCGCGTTGCCAGGGTTGTCGGTCGGTTCGGAGAACGGAAGAGCGGGGCGAAATTCGTGTAAGCGAGCTTCGTGCACGCGGCCCGCGACCCATGTCAGAGCGGGTCGAATCGTCCGTTGGCGTCCATATGGCAGTGATCGGTGGTCTTTTCAAGGCGGAAGCGGCAGATGGTTCCCTCAGGGTGAACGAATTGACCCGTTTCGGACCGCTTTTGTCGGACTGGCCATACCGATACCCCGATTTACAAGGCGAAATGGATGGGGGATGGTCGTGCCCCCAAAGTATTAGACGCCTTAGCGTCCCGTTACTCCGGAGCCGTCGAAATGTCGTTTCCCAGGGCTTCCCAGGCCCTTTCCCGCTTTACCGTGCTCGATCTCACCCGCGTCCGTTCCGGGCCGACCTGCGTCCGACAGCTCGCCGACTGGGGCGCCAATGTCATCAAGATCGAGACGCCGCCGCATCTGGAGAAGGGCGAAGGGCCGGGCGGCCCGCGCGAGAATGCCGACTTCCAGAACCTGCACCGCAACAAGCGCTCGATGACGCTCGATCTGAAGTCGAAGCAGGGCCTCGCTGCCTTCCGGCGCATGGTCGAGAAGGCGGATGTCGTCGTCGAGAACTTCCGGCCCGACGTGAAGGACCGCCTCGGCATCAATTACGAGGACCTCAAGAAGATCAACAAGCGCATCGTGCTCGGTTCGATCTCCGGCTTCGGCCAGGACGGCCCGTATCGCGACCGTCCCGGCTTCGACCAGATCGCGCAAGGAATGGGCGGGCTGATGTCGATCACGGGCGAGCCGGGCCGCGGGCCGATGCGCGTCGGCATTCCGGTCGCCGACCTCACCGCCGGCCTGTTCTGCGCCATGGGCATCCTCACCGCCTTGCTGGAGCGCGAAGTCTCGGGCGAAGGCCAATGGGTCTCGACCTCGCTCTTGCAGGCGCAGATCTTCATGCTCGACTTCCAGGCGGCCCGCTGGCTGCAAATGCACGAGGTCGCCAAGCAGGCCGGCAACGATCATCCGACCTCGATCCCGACCGGCGTGTTCAAGACCAAGGATGGCTACATCAACATTGCCGCCGCCGGGCAGGTGATCTGGGAGCGCACGTGCCAGGCGCTGGAAGCACCGGAGATGCTCGCGCGCGAGGACTTCAAGACCGGCGCGCTACGCTCGAAGAACCGCGTCGCCGTAAATGAGGCGATCAACAAGATCACGGCGAACAAGACGAGCGCCGAGTGGATCGACATCTTCAACAAGACCGGCGTGCCGTGCGGGCCTATCTATTCGATCGATCAGACCTTCGCCGACCCGCAGGTCAAGCATCTCGGCGCGGCCATCGCCGGCCACAAGCCGGACGGCAGCGAGCAACTCTTCGTCGCCCAGCCGTTCAGGCTGTCGCGCACGCAGACGAAGATCGCTGCGGTGCCGCCGAAGCAGGGCGAGCACACGGACGAGGTGCTGAAGGAGTTCGGCTTCTCCGACAGCGAGATCGGCGACCTGCACAAGGCGCAGGCGGTCTAGGATTCTCGAACTTACCGTGCCCGGCCTCGTGCCGGGCGCTTTGTTTATAAGTGACGGAGCGACGTATGCCTCTCACCGACAAGATGCTGGCGCACAAGGACGGCAGCGTCGGTTACCTGACCTTCAACAATCCGGAGCGTCACAATGCCGTTTCGCTCGATATGTGGGAGGCGGGCGAGCACTATCTGAAGGAATTCAAGAACGACCCGTCCGTGCGTGTCGTCGTCGTCACCGGCGCCGGCGGAAAGGCCTTCGTCTCGGGCGCCGATATTTCGCGATTCGAGAAGGAGCGTTCCACCAAAGAGGCGATCGATCATTACAACGTCGTCGTCGATCGCGCCTATAACGCGTTTTCCGAGTTCCCCAAGCCGACCATTGCCATGATTCGCGGCTACTGCATCGGCGGCGGCGTCGGTCTTGCGTTGTGCTGCGACATGCGAATCTGCACTGAGAATTCCAAATTCGGCGTACCGGCGGCCAAGCTCGGGCTCGGGTACGGATTCAAAGGCATCAAGAAGCTTGTCGACGTCGTCGGCCCGTCCTTCGCCAAGGAAATTTTCTACACGGCGCGGCAGTTCACCGCCGCAGAGGCGCAGGGCATGGGGCTCGTCAACCGCGTCCTACCGGACGGCGAGCTCGAGGCTTACGTCCAAAACTATGCCGACACGATCAGCGGCAACGCGCCTCTCACGGTCGACTCGGTCAAGTACATCGTCGGCCAGGTGCTGGCCGACGAGTCCAAACGTGACCTGCAAAAATGCGCCGACCTGGTTAGCGCCTGCTTCGCCAGCCGCGACTACACCGAAGGGCGCACCGCCTTCATGGAAAAACGCAAGCCGAAGTTCACCGGTTCATGATAGGCTGGCTAGCGCGCCGGAAGAGCGCGGGGCGAGTTTTCATAAGATAAAAACGCGAGCGCGCCGAGGCAATCGGCCGCGGGTGGGAGGACAAGGGGTGGCATCGGTCGAACTGCGTTCGCTGACCAAGCGCTATGGCGACGCGGCCGTGGTCGACGACGTCTCGTTGACGATCGCTCATGGCAATCTCGTTTGCCTGCTCGGGCCCTCCGGTTGCGGCAAGACCACGACGCTGCGGCTGATCGCCGGTTTCGTCGAGCCGAGCGCTGGCGAGATTCGGGTCGGCGACCGTGTCCTGTCGTCGCCTTCGCAGACGCAGCCGCCCGAGCGGCGCAACATGTCGATGATCTTCCAGAGCTACGCGCTCTGGCCGCACATGACCGTCGCGGAAAACATCATCTACGGTCTCAAGCTGCGTAAGCTCGATCGCGCCACGATCGCGAAGAAACTCGACGCGATCCTCGCCACCACCAAGCTGGCGCCGCTCGCGCAACGCTATCCCGGCGAACTCTCCGGCGGCCAGCAGCAACGCGTCGCGCTTGCCCGCGCGCTGATTGTCGAGCCGGAGACCCTGCTACTCGATGAGCCGCTGTCCAATCTCGACGCCAATTTGCGCGAGGAGATGCGTTTCGAGATCCGCCGCCTGCACGACGAATACCGATATACGACCGTTTATGTCACGCACGACCAGTCCGAGGCCATGACGACGGCCGACGTCATTGCGGTTATGAACGGCGGCAAGATCGAACAGGCGGGTTCGCCGGAAGAAATCTACGACCGCCCGCAATCGGAATTCGTCGCGCGCTTCATCGGCGGCAGCAACGTCATCCGCGGCAGGGGCCTCGATGCCACGCATGCCGAGTTCGCCGGCATGCCACTTGCCTGCGTCGGCGAAACCATTGCGGCGGGCGCCGACGTGGCCGTGTCGATCAGGCCGCACGATGTCGGCCTCTCGGCCGGCCGGCCGCAGGGCGACGGCAATATCGTGCCTGCGATCGTCACGCGGCAGGTCTTTCTGGGCGGCACGCGCGACTACGTCGTCGAGACCAAGGACGGCGCCCAACTGCGCGTGCTGACAGGAGCGTCGGATAACATCCCGACCGGCACCGACGTCTGGCTCAGTCTGCCGCCTGATCGCTGCCGGGCTCTGCGCCGGTAGCCAATAACAAAAAAAGCACCAACCGAGGAAACCAGGAGGATACGCGATGAACGAGTTCAAGATCTCACGCCGCGATCTGATGATCGGCACGGGCGCGCTCGCCGCCGGCAGCATGGTCTCGACGCAGGTGCTGTCCGCTGCGCCGCCGGCGAGCGCGGTGACGCCGGCGCTGGTCGAGGCGGCGAAGAAGGAAGGCAAGGTCGTCTGGTACACCTCGGTCGACCTGCCGCTCGCGGAGAAGATTGCCAAGTCGTTCGAGGCCAAGTATCCGGGCGTCGCCGTGCGCGTCGAGCGTTCGGGCGCGGAACGCGTGTTCCAGCGCATTGGCCAGGAATACGGCTCGAACATCCACGCCGTCGACGTTGCCAACTCCTCCGATGCGGCTCATTTCATCGTCTGGAAGAAGCAGGGCATGCTCGAGGCTTACGTCCCCGAAGACGTCGCTAAGTTCTATCCGGTCGAACACAAAGACGCGGACGGCAATTTCGCCAGCTTCCGAGTCTGGCTTTGCATCATCGCCTACAACACCAACCTGGTGAAGAAGGAAGAAGCGCCGAAGAGCTACGCCGACCTGCTCGATCCGAAATGGAAGGGCAAGATCGTCAAGGCGCATCCGGGCTACAGCGGCACGATCATGACCGCGACCTACCAGATGCAGCGCGATCTCGGCTGGGGTTACTTCGAAAAGCTGGCCAAGCAGAACATCATGCAGGTGCAGTCGTCGGCCGATCCGCCGAAGCGGTTGGCGCTTGGCGAGCGCGCCGTGATGGCCGACGGCAACGAGTACAACATCTTCCAAATCTCGGAGAAGCATGGACCTGTCGCACCGGTTTACGCGACCGAAGGCTCACCGCTCATCGTCGGCCCAACGGGGATGTTCAAGGGCGCGCCGAATCCGAACGCGGCAAAGCTGTTCTGCAGTTACAGCTTCTCGCCGGAATGCCAGCAGCTCATCATCGACATTGGCGGCCTGCGCTCGATGCATCCGCAGACCAAGGAAAAGGCCGGCCGCACGCCGTTCAAAGACATCAAGGTGATGAAGGACGATCCCGCCGCCGTCGAGAAGACGAGCGATGAGATCAAGCAGCATTACGTCAAGTTGTTCCACGTCTAGCGAGCACGAAGAAGGGGAGGCGAGCATGCGCCAGACAACGATGAATCGGCGCGAGGTCCTCAAGACCGGCGCCGCGCTGACCTTCGCGGGCGTGTTCGCCTCTCCCGTCCGCGCCGCGCCGCCGCCGGCCGAGGCGGTGACACCGGCGCTGATCGAGGCGGCGAAGAAGGAAGGCGCGGTGACCTTCTACACCGCGATGGACCTCGCCTTCGCCGAGCGGCTCGGCCGCGTCTTCGAGGAGAAATTCGCCGGCATCAAGGTGCGCGTCGAGCGCTCCGGCGCCGAGCGTGTTTTCCAGCGCATTGGACAAGAATACCAGAGCAACATCCACGCGGTCGACGTCGTCAACACCGCCGACCAGTCGCACGTGATCTTCTGGAAGCGGCAGGGATGGCTTGCCGCCTATCTGCCCGAGGAAGTGGTCAAGTACTACGACAAGAAATATTACGATCCGGAAGGTCTCGCCATCGTGACGCGTGTGCTGGTGTCGCCGTTCGGCATCAACACAAATCTGGTCAAGATGGAGGATGCGCCGAAGAGCTTCGCCGACCTGCTCGATCCGAAATGGAAGGGCAAGATGGTCAAGGCGCATCCGGCCTATAGCGGCACGATCATGAACGCGACGTTCCAGATCGCGCGCGAACTCGGCTGGGAGTATTTCGAAAAGCTCGCCAGGCAAAACGTGATGCAGGTTCAGTCCGCGACCGATACGCCCAAGCGCATCGCCCTCGGCGAGCGCGCGGTCATGATCGACGGGGCCGGCTATCTGGTCATCCGCAACAAGGAGGCAGGCCAGCCGGTCGACGTGATCTATCCGTCCGAGGGTACTCCGGTTGCGACGAGCCCCAGCGTGATGATGAAGGCCGCGCCGCATCCAAACGCCGCCAAGCTGTTCCAGTCCTGGATGCACGGGCGCGAGGGCCAGCAACTCCTGATCGATTATGCGCGGCAGTATTCGCCGCATGCGCAGGCGGTCGAGAAGCCGGGTGTGCGCAAGCTCTCCGAGATCAAGCTAATGCGGGAGGACCCAGAAGGGGTCGAGAAGGCGGCCGACGAGGTCAAGCGCCGCTATTCGCAATACTTCAAGGTGTGACGGCGGTGCGCCAGCAGCAGACCGATCCATGACCGTCGCCGTTCCGGACACGCGCGCGCCACGCCGCTTCGGCTTCGACCTGACGAAGCCGGTGCTCTATCTGTTCGCCGCCGTGCTGTGCGTGTTGATCGTGCTGCCGCTGTCCTGGCTGTTTGTCTACAGCCTCGCCGACAAGACCGGCGCACTCACGCTCGCCAATTTCTACCGGCTGTTCACAGAGTCGTCTTTCTACGATCCGCTCGCCACCACCTTCATCATTTCGGTCTCCTCCGCGGTGATCTGCTGCGCGGTCGCCGCGCCGATGGCCTGGCTGGTCGCGCGCACCGATCTACCCTTCGCCGGCACCATCCGCGCTCTGGTGACGGCGTCGTTCGTGACGCCGCCGTTCCTCGGCGCCATCGCTTGGGAATTGCTGGCGGCGCCGAACAGCGGCCTGCTCAACAAATTGTTCCGCGACGTCACCGGCGCGGATCAGGACGTTCACCTGTTCAATATCTACACCGTCAGCGGCATCGTCTTCGTCATCTCCTGCTACACCTTTCCATATGTCTTTACGCTGGTCGCCAACTCGCTCGACCGCACGCCGGGCGAACTCGAGGACGCGTCTTCGATCCTCGGCGGCGGCCGCTGGTACACCGCGCGACGTGTCACTATTCCCCTGGTGCTGCCGGCGCTGCTCGCCGGCGGCCTCGTGGCGTTCCTTCAGGCGATGACCCTGTTCGGCTCGCCGGCGATCCTGGCGCTGCCGGCCGGCTTCCACACCATGACGACGAAGATCTGGAGCCTGTTCCAGTTTCCGCCGAAGCCCGAGCTTGCCGCGGCGGCGTCTCTGCCGCTGCTCGTGCTCACGGTGCTGCTCCTGCGCGCGGAGCACATGATCCTCGGTCGGCGCGGCTATTCAGTTGTCGGCGGCAAATATGGCGCTCCGCGCCTCATCCCCCTGCACGGCATGCGTTGGGCGGCATTCGTGCTCTGCCTGCTGATGCTGATGATGCCGGTCTTTCTGCCGTACTTCGCGCTGCTCAACGCGGCCTTCTCGCCGGTCGCCACCACCTTCGTGACGTTTCAGAACGCGACCTGGCAAAACGTGCACTTCGTGCTCTACGAACTCTCGGCCATGACGCTGGCGCTCAAGAACACCATCATCCTCGGCACCGCAGCAGCGACGGCGGGGACGGCGATCGCGCTCGTCATCGCCTATGTGACGGCGCGGCGTGCGGTCAAGGGTTGGCGCCTGCTTGGCTTTCTTGCCACGGCGCCGATCGCCATTCCTGGCATAGTGCTTGGCGTCGGCCTGTTCTTGTCCTACACGCGGCCGCCGTTCGTGCTCTACGGCACCTTGTGGATCCTACTGATCGCCTTCGTCACAATCGCGCTGCCATCGGCCTATCAGCAGCTCCAGGCCGCCTTCCGCACCATCCATCCCGAGCTCGAGGACGCCAGCCGCATCCTCGGGGCTACAAGGCTGCGCTCGCTGTGGCAGATCACGGCGCCACTCCTGCGCACGGGTGTCGTCGCCACCTGGTGCTTCATCTTCGTCGGCGTCATGCGTGAGCTGTCCGCCGCGATCATCCTTTTCACCTCCGAGACCAAGGTGATATCGGTACTGATCTACGATCTCAACGAGAGCGGCGATCTCGGCGCCATCTCGGTGATCGGTCTTGGCATGCTCATCATCACTTTCGCGGTCGTAATCGCCGTCAACAAGATTCCCGGTTTCGGCACGGTCCGCTTCAGAACGTAAAACCCATGGACGCCAAGCTTCCCGCCATATCCCTCGCCGAACAACTCGCCGGGCGCATCGTGCGCCTGCGCGCCGAAACCCTGCCCGCCGGCGTCCGCGCCAAATGCGAGGACCTGCTGATCGACGTCGTCGGTCTTTGCCTCACCGCGCGCAACGAGGACTATGTCGCCGCGACGCTGGCCGGTCTCGACGATGACGGCCCGTGCACCGCGATCGGGCACGCGCGCACGCTCGCATCGGCCGGCGCGGCGCTCGTCAACGGCACGGCCGCGCATGGCGAGGATTTCGACGACACTTTCGAGGGGGGTCCAGTGCATGCCGGCGCTGTGATCGTGCCGGCGGTGCTCGCGGCCTGCGAGCGCCACGGCCGCGGCGGCGCCGACGCGCTCCTTGGCATCGCGATCGGCAGCGAGGTCATGTGCCGGCTGTCGACGGTCGTGCCCAAGGCGGTGCACAAGGCGGGCTTCCATCCGACCGCGATCTTCGGCGCCATGGGCGCGGCCGCCGGCGTCGGCGCGGCGCTCGGGCTCAACGAGAAGCAGATCGTCGACGCGTTCGGCATCGCCGGCTCGATGGCCTCCGGCATCATCGAATATCTCGCCGAAGGCACCTGGACCAAGCGGATGCATCCCGGCTGGGCGGCGCAGGCGGGCCTGCGCGCCGCGCTGTTCGCGCGTTCGGGCTTCCTCGGTCCGCGCACCGTGTTCGAGGGCGTGCATGGCCTCTTCCACGGCTTCGCGCACACGACCAGGGGCGACTATGACGCACTGATCGGCGATTTCGCCGAGACCTGGGTGATCGAGACGCTCGCCTTCAAGCCGTATCCGTGCGGGACCATGGCGCATCCCTACATCGACTGCGCCCGCCGGCTTGCCGCGAAGGGGATCAAGGCGTTCGATATCAAGGAGCTCGTCTGCGAGGTCGGCGAGGGCACGGTGCATCGGCTCTGGGAGCCGCTTGCCGCGAAGCGGCGGCCACCGAACGGCTATGCCGCGAAGTTTGCAACGCCGTTCATCCTCGCCACCGGCTTCGTGAAAGGAAACGTCGGCTTAAGCGATTTCACGGCCGAGGCGGTGCGCGATCCGGCCGTGCTCGCGCTCGCTGCCAAGGTTCGTTACGAGATCGACCCGAACAATCCATATCCGCGCGCTTTCACCGGCCATATCCGCGCCACGCTCAACGACGGCACCGTCGTCGAGGAACGGCAGCCGCACTTCCGCGGTGGGGCGCAGGAGCCGCTGACGCGGGCCGATATCGAGGAGAAGTTCGCGCTCAATGCCCGCTACGGCGGCTGGGACGCGGCGCGCGCAAAGTCCGCGCTGGCGCTGCTGGCGAAACTGTATCAGGGGCCGATCGATCTCAGATCGTTGCGGGGTTAGTCAATGAGCGAACACGAACTCGCCGGCAAGGCAGCAATCGTCACTGGCGCCGGGCGCAACATCGGCCGGGCCATCGCGCTGAGACTGGCGCAGTCGGGCGCAGCCATCGTTGTCAACGCGCGGTCGAATGCGGCGGAGGCGGCCACGGTCGTGAAAGAGATCGAGGCGGCCGGCGGCAAGGCCGTCAGCGTGCTCGGCGACGTCGCTGATCCGAAGACCGCGGAGGCGCTTGCCGCCGGGGCGCTCAAGGCGTTCGGCCGCATCGATATCCTTGTCAACAACGCGGCGGTGCGGCGCGAGAAGGCGATCACCGACATGTCGTTCGCCGACTGGCGCGAGGTGATGGATGTGACGCTCGACAGCGCCTTTCATTGCGTCAAGGCGTGCCTGCCGGGCTTGCGCAAGCAGGGTGGCGCCATCGTCAATATTGGCGGCATGAGCGCGCATATCGGTTCGAAGAACCGCGCGCACGTCATCGCGGCCAAGGCCGCGCTGGTCGGCTTCACCCGCGGGCTGGCGCACGACCTCGCCGACGACGGCATCTCGGTCAACTGCGCCGTGCCCGGCGCGATCGACACCGCGCGGGCGGCGGGCGCGCGCCCGGCGCACCATTTGACCCACGGGACCATTACCGGTGAGCGGGGTACTTCGGAGGACGTCGCGGCGTTGGTGCATTTCCTCTGCACGCCCGCGGCCCACTACATCACCGGCCAGGCGATCCACGCCAATGGCGGGGCCTATCTGGGCTCCTGAGGCCGGGGTGGCCGCTTTCGCGTGGAAATGCTAATCCAGCGGCCGAATTTCGTCCGCTCAAAATGGAGTGCCGCATGTACACCGACCTTGCTCTCTACATCGAAGGAAAATGGCTCACCGGCGAAGGCCGCAAGGGCGAGGACGTGATCAATCCGGCGACCGGCAAGGTGCTGGCGCATTTGCCGCATGCGAGCAAAGCCGATCTCGACCACGCGCTCGCCGCCGCCGAGAAGGGCTTCGCAGTGTGGAAGGCGACGTCCGCCTATGACCGCTCCAAGATCATGCGCAAGGCTGCCGACCTGCTGCGCGAGCGCGCCGATCACGTCGCCCGCGTGCAGACGCAGGAGCAGGGCAAGCCGTTCCCGGAGTCGCGTGGCGAAGTCGTCACCTCGGCCGACATCATCGACTGGTACGCGGAAGAAGGCCGCCGCGCCTATGGCCGCATCGTGCCGGGCCGGCAGAAGGGCGTGCGCCAGATCGTGCTGCAGGAGCCGGTCGGTGTCGTCGCGGCCTTCACGCCATGGAATTTCCCGACGCTGACGCCGGTGCGCAAGATCGCCGGCGCGCTGGCGGCCGGCTGCTCGCTCATCATCAAGGCCTCGGAAGAGACCCCCGGCGGCTGCGTCGAGCTGGTGAAATGCTTCGCCGACGCTGGTTTGCCTGCGGGCGTGCTTAATCTCGTGTTCGGCGTTCCTTCGGAGGTCTCCGAACACTTGATCCCGTCGCCGATCGTGAAGAAGATCTCCTTCACTGGCTCGATCCCGGTTGGCAAACATCTCGCCGCGCTCGCTGCCAAGGGCATGAAGCGCGCCACCATGGAGCTCGGCGGTCATTCGCCCGTCGTCGTCTTCGCCGACGCCGACCCGGAGAAGGCGGCCGACACCATCGCCGCGTTCAAGTATCGCAACGCCGGCCAGGTATGCATCTCGCCGACGCGCTTCTACGTGCAGGAGCAGTCCTATCCGAAGTTCCTCGCGCGCTTCACCGAGTACGCGAAGAACGTCAAACTCGGCGACGGCCTCGAGAAGGGCACGACGATGGGCCCGCTCGCCAATCCGCGCCGGCTCGACGCGATGGAGTCCTTCGTCAATGACGCCAGGGAGCGCGGTGGCAAGATCCAGACCGGCGGCTCGCGCCACGGCAATCAGGGCTTCTTTTTCCAGCCGACGGTCATCACAGACGTGCCGGACGATTCAAAGATCATGACGCAGGAGCCGTTCGGGCCGGTGGCGCCGATCGTGCCGTTCAAGACCTTTGACGAAGTCGTTGAGCGCGCCAACTCGCTCGAATTCGGCCTTGCGGCCTACGCCTTCACCACGTCGAGTGCGACGGCGAACGCCATCGGCGACGCCATCCAGTCGGGCATGGTCGGCGTCAACTCGGTCGCGATCTCGACGCCGGAGACGCCGTTCGGCGGCATCAAGGAGTCCGGCTACGGCTCCGAAGGCGGCATTGAGGGGCTGTCCGCGTATCTGAACACGAAGTTCGTGAGCCAGGCGTAAGCGGCACGCACCTCGTAAATTGCAAATGGCCGGGCAATGCCCGGCCATTTTTGCTTATTGCTTCCTGTCATTGCCGAGCTTGACCTGGCAATCCATGGTGAGAGTCCTCGATAGAGGGCCTTTCGTAAAGCCTCATTCGGGACAACCGCATCATGGATGCGCGGGTCAAGCCCGCGCATGACGCCGAGTGTGGTGCGGGGTCGTGCCGTTCGCTACTTCCCCGCCATCCCCGCCCGGCACGCGGCCCACACCTTCGCCGGCGTTGCCGGCATCTCCATGTGGTCGGCGGCGCCGTTCGGGATCGCGTGCGCGATCGCGTTCATAACGGCAGCGATCGCCGCGGTGGTGCCGGCCTCGCCCGTGCCCTTCACGCCGAGCGGGTTGGTGGTCGAGCGCGTCGCGTGCATGCCCTCGCGTAGCTCGACCGGCATGTCGTGCGCATGCGGCATGCCGTAGTCCATGAACGAACCGGAGACGAGCTGGCCGCTTTGCGGATCGTAGACGGCGTTCTCGGTCAGCGCTTGGCCGAGCCCGTTGGCGATCGAGCCCTGCACCTGGCCCTCGACGACGATCGTGTCGAGCGGCACGCCGCAATCGTCGACCGCCGTGTAGGTGACGAGGTCGACGCGTCCGGTGTCGGGATCGATCTCGACCTCGGCGATATGGCAGCCGTTCGGGAAGGTGAGCGGCGCTTCCGCCTTCTCCTTGCTATCGAGCGGTTCGCCGACTTCCTTCGCGCGGCGGGCGGTTTCGAACAACGTGACCTTCCTGTCCGTGCCGACGACCTCGAAGGCCCCGTTGCGGAATTGAATGTCGCCTTCAGACGCCTCGAGCAGCCCGGCGGCCGCCTTCTTGCCCTTGGTGACGACCGCGTCGGCGGTGGCGACGATCGCGGCGCCGGCGCACATCGCCGAACGCGATCCGACCGAGGCGAAGCCCGCCAGCCCCATCGCCGTGTCGCCGTGACGGTGTTCGATCGTTTTCGGATCGATGCCGAGCTTCTCGCCGAGCACGCGGGCGAACACGGTGGCGTGGCTCTGGCCGGTCGACTGCACGTTCAGCCCAAGCACGAGCTTGCCATCTCCGGGGAACTGAATCGACGCCGACTCGGTCGGCATGGCGCCGGCGTGCTCGAGCATGCAGGAAACGCCGATGCCGCGCAGCTTTTTGCGCTTGGCCGACTCGCGCTTGCGCTTGTTGAAGCCGGCATAGTCGGCGAGCGTCAGCGCCTTGTCGACGATGCCGGGGAAGTCGCCGCTGTCATAGGTGTTGCCGACCGCGGTCTTGTACGGGATCGCCGACTTGGGGATGAGATTTTTCTTGCGCAGCCGGACCGGATCCATCTTGAGAATGCGCGCGGCTTCCTCGACCACGCGCTCGAGCACGTAGTTCGCTTCCGGGCGTCCGGCGCCGCGGTAGGGACCGATCGGTGTCGTGTTGGAGAAATAGCACGCGGCCGACACATCGACCTTCGGAATGCGGTACATGCCGGGGAGGCAGCGGGCGAAGTTGTTGGTGTTGATGTTGACGCCGGCAACGGAGACATAGGCGCCCTGGTTGCACAAATGGCGCACGCGCAGCGCCAGGAACTTGCCGCTGTCGTCGAAGGCGAGTTCGGCTTCGGTCACCGTGTCGCGCGCCTGCGTGTCGGTGAGGAAGGCTTCCGACCGCGTCGACTGCCAGTGCACCGAACGGCCGGTCATGCGCGCGGCGACCAGCACGACCGCATATTCCGGGTAGAACGGCGTCTTCATGCCGAAGGCGCCGCCGACGTCCTCGGTGATGATGCGCAGCTTCTCCGGCGGCACGCCCATCACCGCCGCACCCGGGCCTTGTAGCGCGAAGGCGCTCTGCGAGCAGGCATGCAGCGTGTAGGCCTCTTTCTCCTTGTCCCACAGGCCGGTGGCGCCGCGCGTCTCCATCGAGGCGACGACCATGCGCTGGTTGACGACCTTGACGCGGGCGACGTGCGCCGCGCCGGAGATGATCTTCGCCACCTCGCGCTCATTGTCCTCGCTCGGCACCGGGCCCGGCCAATCGACGCAGAGGTTGCCGGGCGCGTCGGCGAAGAGCTGGGTCTTGCCCGCCATGGCGTCGTCGAGCGTGATGACCGGCGTCAGCTCCTCGTATGCGACCTCGACGAGATCGGCGGCGTCCTGCGCGTTGCCGGCGGTGTCGGCGACAACGGCGGCAACGGCGTCACCGACATGCATCACCTTTTCGCCGGCCAGCGCCGGGCGGAACGGCATCGGCATCTTGGCGCCGCCGCGTCCGGCGACCGGCGGATGGCGTGCGACCGAGCCGACGCCGGCGGCGGCCATGTCCGCCGCGGTCAGCACCGCCAACACGCCCTTGGCCTTCTTGGCGGCTTCGACATTCACCGACCGCACGCGCGCGTGCGCGTGCGGCGACCGCACGAAAACGCACTGCGCTTCGTTCGGCAGCCGCGCATCGTCGGTGAAGCGGCCGAGCCCGCGCACGAGCGCGTCGTCCTCGACGCGGGGCGGACGCTGGGTGCGGGCAGAGTCGTTCGATGACATGAGGACTTCCGGGATTGTCGCAGTGTGAGGTGCGCGGATGCTAACGCAGGTTGGCGTGCGGTAAAAACCGGTTTTGTTGCCGCGGGGAACGCGACAGGGGCCTTGCGCACATCACCCGCGTGCGGCAGTGGAAACGCGGCCCACACGCAGCACAAGTTGCCTTTCAGGGGATGAAATGAACAAGACGCGGACGATCGACACGCACACGCACATTCTCACGCTGGAAACGGCGGCGATGCTGAGTACGGCAGGTGCCAAAGTGTCGATCACGTCCGACGATGCCGAACTGTCCACGCTTGACGTGAATGGCGTCGTCTACAAGGCCTTCCCGACCGGCGGCTACGACAT
>DASTGR010000217.1:0-5836 GCA_035718885.1 Pseudolabrys sp.
AGCGCGGTCGCAAGCGCCGCCTCCACCTGCGCGATACCATCGCGGTAGTGCGCGACGATCTTGTCCAACCCCTGGCGCAGGTCGACGTTGCGCAGGAACCAGACGATTCGGTCGAGCAGCAGGTTCTGCACCGCGGCGTAGAGCGAGAGCTGCACGTCGCCCTTGACCTTGGTATCCAGCGCGTCGATCTCCGAGTTGAGCGCCACCATCTCGTAGCTCTGGCGCACGGCGGCGAAGGCCGCCGCGATCGAGGCCGACGAGGCGCCGGTCTGGTCGGCGATGCGTACGATGAGCGTCGCGCCGCCGCGGTTGATCATCGAGTTGGTGAGTTGCGTGGCGATGATCTCGCGGCGCAGGCGGTGCGACTGGAGCGCGTCGGGATAGCGCTCGGTCATCTCCTTCGGGAAGTAGCGGTTGAGCTCGCGGCCGAGATACGGGTCGTCCGGCACGCTCGAATCGAGCAGCTCGCTGTAGAGCGAGAGTTTCGCATAGGCGAGCAGCACCGCGAGCTCCGGCCGCGTCAGCGGCGCGTTGCGCTTGCGCCGCTCGGCGAGCGCCATCTCGTCCGGCAGATATTCGACGGCGCGGTCGAGTTCACCGCGCTGCTCGAGGATGTGCATCAGCCGCTGTTGGAAACCGAAATCCTCGAGGCCGCGCCGCTGCGCCAGTGAGAGCGCGAGCGTCTGCTGGTAGTTGTTGCGCAGCACCAGCCGCGCCACCTCGTCGGTCATCTCGGCGAGCAACACGTTGCGGTTCTCGGTCGTGAGCTGGCCAGCGCGCACCGGCGTCGAAAGTGCGACCTTGATGTTGACCTCGACGTCGGAGGTGTTCACGCCGGCGGAATTGTCGATCGCATCGGTGTTGAGCCGGACGCCGCGCGAGGCCGCCTCGATGCGGCCGCGCTGCGTCATGCCGAGGTTCGCGCCTTCGCCGACGACCTTCACGTTGAGGTCCGAGCCGGTGATGCGGATGGCGTCATTGGCGCGGTCGCCCGCCGCCTCGTCGCCCTCGCTCGAGGCGCGCACATAGGTGCCGATGCCGCCGAAGAAGAGGAGGTCGACCTTCGCCTTGAGGATCGCCTTCATCAGCGCCTGCGGCGCGACGGTCTCGGACACGCCGAACAGCTTCGCCACCTCGGGCGACAGCTTGATCTCCTTCGACGAGCGCGGATAGACGCCGCCGCCCTTCGAGATCAGGCCCTTGTCGTAGTCCTGCCAGCTCGATCGCGGCAGGTTGAACAGACGCTGGCGCTCGGCGAAAGCCGCCTTCGGCTCCGGCTCGGGATCGATGAAGATGTCGCGATGGTCGAAGGCGGCGAGCAGCTTCGTCGTCTGCTCGCGCAGCATGCCGTTGCCGAACACGTCGCCGGACATGTCGCCGACGCCGACCGCAGTGAACGACGTCTCGTGGATGTTGGCGTCCATCTCACGGAAGTGCCGCTTGACCGATTCCCAGGCGCCGCGCGCGGTGATGCCCATCGCCTTGTGGTCGTAGCCGGCCGAGCCGCCCGACGCGAACGCGTCGCCGAGCCAGTAGCCATGCTCGATGGCGAGCCCGTTGGCGATGTCGGAGAAGGTGGCGGTGCCCTTGTCGGCGGCGACGACGAGATAGGGGTCGTCGCCCTCGTGCCGCACGACGTTGTCGGGCCTCACCAGCGTGCCGTCCGTGTCAAAATTGTCCGTGATGTCGAGGAGTGTCGAGATGAACAGCTTGTAGGTGGCGACGCCTTCGGCCTGGAACTGCTCGCGCGTCGGGTTCTTCGGCATCAGCTTCGGCACGAAGCCGCCCTTTGCCCCGACCGGCACGATCACCGCATTCTTGACTTGCTGCGCTTTGACCAGGCCGAGGATCTCGGTGCGGAAGTCCTGCGGCCGGTCGGACCAGCGGATGCCGCCGCGCGCGACCTTGCCGAAGCGCAGGTGGACGCCCTCGACGCGCGGCGAATAGACGAAGATCTCGTAAAGTGGCCGCGGCAGCGGCAGTTCGGTGAGCTTGCGGCTCTCGAACTTGATGGCGATCTGTGCCTTCGGCTGGCCGCTCTTGTCGACCTGGTAGAAGTTCGTGCGGATGCCCGACTGCACCGCGTTGACGAACAGGCGCAGGATGCGGTCTTCGTCGAGGCTGTCGACCTTCTCCAGTTTCTCGTCGATGCGCTTGGCGATCCCATCCTGCTTCGCATCGCGGCCGTCATCGCCGCGCGGGTCGAAGCGCGCATGGAACAGCGCGATCACGTCGGCCGCGATGGCGAAGTGTTTCACCAAAGTCGCCCACATGTAGTCCTGCGAGTAAGGCACGCGCGCCTGGCGTAGGAAGCGCGAGATGGTGCGGATCAACGCGACGTCGCGCCAACCGAGCCCGCCGATCAGGGTCAGCGCGTTGTAGCCGTCGCTCTCGGCCTGGCCGCGCATCACCATCAGGAAGGCGGCTTCCAGCCGCGCCTTGCCGGCGTCGAGGTCGATGGCGCCGCCGTCGCGGCGCTCGAGCAGCATGTCGTGAAACCAGGCGCCGGCATGTCCTTCCGGCTGGATGTGATAGGTGCGCTCGTCGACGACGCGGAAGCCCATGTTCTCCAGCACCGGCACGCGGTCGGACAGGGGCAGCGGCTCCTTGTAGCTCCACACCTTCAGCCCGACGGCGCGCTGCTCTTCCTCGAGACGATGATGAAAGTCGACGCCGAGCGGGCGATCCTCGGCGAGGCTTTCGACCACGCGAATGTCGCCTGCCGCGATCGTCGGCGCATAGACGCTGCGGAAGCCGGCGGAGAAGGCGTCGCGGTAGCGGGTGAACAGCTCGCGCGTCTTTTCGGCGGGATGCACCAGCGCCAGCGCGTCGGACAGGCCGTCGCTCCAGGTGCGGACGATGGCGCCGACTTCTGCTTCCAGCTTGGCGCGCGGCACCTCGACCGGCGCCCCGCCGGAGCGGCCGATGATATAGTGTACGCGGACCAGCGGCCCTTCCGGGAAGAACGGGTAATAGGCCGAGACGCGGCCGACGAAGATCGAGGCGAGGTAGTCGCCGATCTTGGTGCGGATATCGCTGTCGTAGCGCTCCCGCGGCACGTAGACGAGCACCGAGACGAAACGGTCGAAGCGGTCGCGCCGCGGCAGAACACGCACGCGCGGCCGCTCGTCGAGCTGCAATATGGCGATGGCGTTCTGGTAGAGGGTCTCCTCGTCGACCTGGAATAATTCATCACGAGGATAGTGTTCGAGCACGTTGGCAAGCGCCTTGCCCGAATGACTGCCGGGGTCGAAGCCGGCGCGGCTCTCGACGGCGGCGAGCTTGCGTCTGAGATACGGGATGCCGTGCGCCGCGCGCGTATAGGCGGTCGAGGTGAACAGCCCGACGATGCGCTGCTCGCCGAGCAGGTTGCCGGACGCGTCGAAATGCTTGATGCCGATATAGTCGAGATAGACGCGCCGGTGCACGCGCGCGTGAATGTTGGCCTTGGCGATGATCAGCGGCCGCGGCTCCTTCAGAAACGCCATGATTTCCGGCGTCATTTCGAGGAGCTCGGTGCCGCGGCGCAGGACCCGCAACTCGCGCTGACGCATGATGCCGAGCGCGCTGTCGAAGTCAGGCTTCAGCTCGTCGTTATCGAGCCGGTAGTTGCGCACGCCGAGGAAGGTGAAGTTGTCGGCGAGCAGCCATTGCAGGAACTGGATCGCCTCGGCGAGCTCGTCAACCGGCAGCGGCGGCGGATTGCTCTTGAGGTCGGCGACGATCGCGTTAATGCGCTCGAGCATCGGCCGCCAGTCGATGACGGCCAGCCGCACCTCGGCGAGGATGCCTTCGAGCGCCTTCGTCAGGTCGGCGCAGGCTGCCTCGTCGACGAGCCCATCGACGTGCAGGTGGATGAAGCTCTCGCGCGTGCCGGCGCCGGGGCCGCCGACCGACACGAGCTTGCCGTTACGGCGCTCGACGTCGAGCACCGGATGCGCGACGAGGCGCACCGCGAGCCGCCGCTCCGACAGTTCGCCCATGACCGAGTCGAGCAGGAACGGCATGTCGTCATTGACGACCTCGACCACGCCGATCGTGTGGAGGCCGGCGGACTCCTTGAGACCGAGGGTCGCGCAGCGGATCTTCGGCTTCCCCGGCTCACGCTCACTGAGCAGGCCGTAAGCCCGCGCCGCAAGCATCGCCAAATCCGCCGCTCCGTAATGCAGCAGGTCTTCCGGGACGGTGCGGCCATAGAGCTGCGAGGCGAAGGATACCGGGACGCCGGTATTGCTCGTCAGCAGCCCTTGAGCGGCGCGTTCAAGCAGCGCCCTGGCGGCGGTGTCGTCGTCGCGTGCGGTGGGATCGGCAGCCATGGGAGACCTCGCGCTGGTGCGGAGAATCGGTCGAGGCAAGTCGGGAGTGTTCACAATCCGCGGGCAGCCGTCGAGAGGAAGACACGCGACCTTGGCGGTCCGATGACAGCGTCGCCGAAATCGTGTCTCGAGGCCTCGCAAAGTCTTGATAGGCCGATCCTATTCGCCGCGGCGCATACGATTTACGCGGCATGCGAAAGATGCGACCTTCCCCGGCAACCTGAACAAGCGGGAAATCCCATGGCCAAAGCGACGGCGCCGCTCAAGAATAAGTCCGATACCAAGCGCGCCGTGGCCAAATCGCCGCCGGCAAAGCCGGCTGTGCCCGACGACCAGCCGATCGTCGCGCTCGATCTTGGCCCGGCAAATCTGTCGCCGGCGATGCAAGCCTACTTCCAGAAGTGCCAGGAGAAGCTCGGCTTCGTGCCGAACGTGCTCGTCGCCTACGCCTTCGACCCGGCCAAGCTCGAGGCCTTCGCGGCCATGTACAACGACCTGATGCTGGCGCCGAGCGGGCTGTCCAAGCTCGAGCGCGAGATGATCGCGGTCGCCGTGTCGTCGCAGAACCGCTGCTACTATTGCCTGACGGCGCACGGCCAGGCGGTGCGCCAGTATTCGAACGATCCGATGCTTGGCGAGCACATGGTGATGAACTACCGCGCGGCGCGCCTGTCGAAGCGCCAGCGCGCCATGCTCGACTTCGCTGTGAAGCTGACCAACGAACCCTGGGCGGTGGAAGAGGACGATCGCGCGGCTCTGCGTAAGGCGGGCTTCTCCGACCGCGACATTTGGGACATTGCGGCGGTTATTGGCTTCTTCAATATGTCGAACCGCGTGGCCTCCGCGACCGACATGCGGCCGAACCCCGTCTATCATGGCATGTCGCGGTGATCTTTCTTTCCCTCTCCCCGCCTGCGGGGAGAGGGTGGCGCGCGCCGGCAGGCGCGAGCCGGGTGAGGGGGCGCCAACGTCCTGCCCGATCTCACCGCCCCTCACCCGACTTCCTCGCTCTTGCTCGGAAGTCGACCTCTCCCCGCACGCGGGGAGAGGTGAAAGAAAGCGCCATGCGTCGTAGCTCACCGATTGCCGCAGCATTCTTCGCTCTCCTCTTCACCGTCTCGGCGCTGGCGCAATCGCAGCCGCAACTCGAAACGACGCGGCCGACGATCCCCCCGGTTACCGGCATCCTCGCGCACAACGGCATGGTCGTGGCGCAGGAGAGCCGCGCCGCGCGCATCGGCGTCGAGATCCTCGACCGCGGCGGCAATGCCGTCGATGCCGCGGTGGCGGTCGGCTTCGCAATGGCGGTGACCTATCCGCGCGCCGGCAATATTGGCGGCGGCGGCTTCATGGTCATCCATCTCGCGAAGGGCACGGACACGTCGATCGACTATCGCGAGACCGCGCCGGCTGCGGCCACGCCGACCATGTTTCTCGACGCGCAAGGCAACGCCGATCCGAAGAAGTCGCGTGACACCGGGCTCGCCGTCGGCGTGCCCGGCACCGTCGCAGGTCTGGCA
>DASTGR010000218.1:0-11911 GCA_035718885.1 Pseudolabrys sp.
GACCTGCGGCCGCTTCAAGTCACCGGTGTTCCCGCCGAGCGGCGAAGCGAGTGATGCGAGCGCCGATGCGCTCGACTACATCCTGTCCGAAGCCGTGCGCGTGCGGCTGCCGCCAGGGCTACCGGCCGCGGTGCTGTTCAGCGGCGGCATCGACTCGACGCTGGTCGCGCACTATGCCCGCCAGTTCCGGCCCGAGACGCCGGGCTATTTCGTCGGCAACGTCAACGCCCCCGATTTCCGCTACGCCGCCGATTACGCGGCCCAGACCAGCTTCGATCTGCGCATCGTGCCGTTCGATCCGGAGAGCGACGACGTCTTCGCCGCCATCGACCGGGTCGTGTCGGTCACCGAATCCTTCGAGCCAAACCTCGTGCGCGGTGCCGTCTGCTCGCTGATGGCGGCGGAGCGCATGCATGCCGACGGGTTTCGCGTCGGCCTGTGCGGGGAGGGGGCGGACGAGCTGTTCTGCGGCTACCCGCCACTCGAAATCGCCTTTGCCGAGAACGACCCCGACGCGCGGGCGATGCGCGAGGAATGCCTCGGCCTGATGCACCGCGTCAGCCTGCAACGCGTCGACCGTTGCGCCATGGCGCACCAGGTCGAAATGCGCGAGCCTTATCTCGATCCGGCGGTGGTCAATTATGCGCTCGGGCTCGCGCCCGCGGCGCTGGTGCGCGACGTCAATGGTCTGGCGAGCGGCAAGGTGCCGCTGCGCGAGGTCTACGATCTCTATCCAGATCAACTGCCGGTGAGCATACGCGACCGCGGCAAGGTGCCGTTCGGGGAGGGGGCCGGTCTCGACGTCACGCCGCAAGGCTCGTCCTGGAAGCGCCGTTTCGACGCCGCGATCTCCGATGCCGATTTCCACGACGGCCAGCGCCGCTTCGCGCCCTTCAATGTGCAGAGCAAGGAAGAACTCTTCTATCTCGACAAGCTCGCCGGCACGATCGACGTGATGCGCGTACCGCATTTGCGCGACCGCGCCTGGATCTCGTTCTCGTTCGAACGGCACCGCGAGAAACTGGCGGCCTACGCGCACGCCAGCCTCTGAAATCCGGCTCTCATCAAGGCGACAGGGCGCGGGCAACCCCCGCGCCTTTTTTCTGTCGGAGCCCGGCAAAAAATGCCGCCGCGGCAGAAAAGGTCCGCGCCATAGTCTCGTCCGAGACACATAAGCATCTGATTTAGCGAGCTTTTTCAAGTGGCATGTGGATTGCCACACAGACCGCGGGTACGTGCGCGCGCCCAATCGGGGGCTTTGACGCGGCACGACAGCGGAGAAGAGGTCATGGGTCTTTTCGGTGCGATGAACACGGCGGTGAACGGCCTGCAGAGCCAGTCGTTCGCCTTGCAGAACATCTCGGGCAACATCGCCAATTCGCAGACGACAGCCTACAAGTCGATCGGCACCAGCTTCGTCGACCTCATTCCCGACTCGCCGCCCGGGCGTCAGATCGCCGGCGGTGTCATCGCCAATTCGGTGTCGACCAACGACGTCCAGGGCGCGATCCAGAACTCGTCGGTCTCGACCTACATGGCGATCAACGGCAGCGGCTACTTCGCCGTGAAGCTGCCGAGCGGCACGAACGGCAGCGGCCCGCTGTTCAACACGTCCGACGTCTACACCCGGCGCGGCGACTTCCAGATGGATCAACACGGTTATCTGGTAAACGGCGCCGGCTATTATCTCGAAGGCATCCCGATCGACCCGAAGACCAGCAATCCGGTCGGTAACGCGGTCGCGCCGCTGCAATTCAACAACACCTTCCTGCCGGCGACGGCGACGACGACGATCACGTACGGCGTCAACCTGCCGTCCTATCCGAAGACGACGCTTGCGAACATTGCGTTCCCCGGCTCCGAATTGCTCGACGCGAGCGCGTTCACCGTCAACCCCACGACGAGCGGCGCCGGCACCGTGATCGGCTCCGACATCACGAATTTCCTGAACTCCTCGCTCGATGGCGGCTCGATCACCGCCTACAACACGTCCGGCCAGGCCGTGAATACGCAATTGCGCTGGGCCAAGATCAACAGCAGCAACCTGCCGGCGCTGAACGCCAAGCTCACCGGCACGAGCCCGCTCGGCGTCGTCGATGCGAGCGGCGGCAACATCACGTTCGACGTCAACGGCACGACGGTCACGCTGTCGTCGGTCTTCGCCGGTTCCGGCGGCGTCGGCAAGTACAGCGTCACCGAACTCGAGAACGCCATCAACTCGACCGCCGGCATCACCGCGACCGCTTCGACGGACGCGGCCGGCCACCTCGTGCTCACCAGCACCGGCACCGCCGGCGCCGCCGACACGGTGACGGTCAACAACTTCACCGGTTCGGCCAGCCCGAACGCGAGCCTGCTCGGCTATGCGGCTGCTGCCTCGGCGACCGCGAGCGGCTCCAACGCCAATGCCGGCACCGACACCTGGAACCTGTTCTACCAGTCGGACTCGGCAGCCACGGGTGCGCAGGTCGCCTGGACCAATGTCGGCACGAATTTCAGCTTCGACTCGACCGGCAATCTCTCGCCTTCGATTGCGTCGGTGCCGCTCACCGGCGTCACCATTGACGGCACCTCTCTCGGCAATATCGCCATCAAGCTCAACGGCCTGACCCAGTTCGCGACCTCCACCGGGTCGGCCACGGTCACCTCGCTGAACCAGGACGGCTATCCCCCGGGCCAGCTTCAGGCGATCACGATCAGCAAGGAAGGCCGCATCGCCGGCTCCTTTACCAACGGCAAGAACGTCGACCTGGCGCAGATCCCGCTCTATTCGTTCGCCTCGCCGAACAACCTGAAAAGTCTCGACGGCGGCGCCTTCGCGATCACCGGCGATTCAGGCCCGGCACTGATGGGCGCGAGCGGTCAGCTCGTCGGCGCGGCACTCGAAGGCTCGAACGCCGACATCGCCGACCAGTTCACCAAGCTGATCGTGACGCAGCAGGCCTATTCGGCCAATACCCGCGTCATCACCACGGCCAACCAGATGTCGCAGGACATGCTGAACATGCTGCGGTAGCGGCCAAACGCGACCAGCGGGCAATGACATGAAGTCGGGCGCATGAGTCTCACGCAGGCACTGAATACGGCTCTGAGCGGTCTCAACGCCGCTCAGACCAGCGTGTCGGTCGTCGCCGGCAACATCGCCAATGCGCAGACGCCTGGCTACGTCCGCAAGGTCGCGGTGCTCACGCAGAACTCTGTCGGCACTGCCGGCGCCTCGGTGTCGGTGACGGCGATCAACCGCGTGCTCGACCAGTTCGTGCAGACGCAGTTGCGCACCGAGTCGGCCGGTGCGGCTTATACGGATGTCCGTGCCAATCTCTACAGCCAGCTCCAGGATGTATACGGCACGCCGAACTCCAACAGTACGCTGGAGTCCGCGTTCAACACGTTCACCAGCTCGCTTCAGGCACTGACCACGAGTCCCGACGACGCGACGGCGAAATCCGCCGTGCTCTCGGCCGCGCAGCAGTTCGCGCAGCAGCTCAACACGACGTCGTCCGGCGTGCAGGGCCTGCGCCAGCAGGCCGAGCTTGCCCTCTCGGACGACGTCAGCCAGGCCAATAACTGCCTGCACCAGATCGCGCAGCTCAACGAACAGCTTTCCGCAGCCGGCACCGATCCGTCGGCGGCGGCACTGTCCGACCAGCGCGACGTCTATATCAGCCAGCTGTCGAAACTGATGGACATCCGCGTCATCAATTCCGGCAACAACCAGGTCACGGTGCTGACGTCGTCCGGCGTCGAGCTGTGCGGCGCCAAGGCTTCGACCCTGAGCTTCGACGCGCAAGGCGTGGTGACGCCGCAGGCGCAATGGAATGCCAATCCCACGAAACGCACGATCGGCACGGTAACGCTGACGGCGCCGAACGGCACGAAGACCGACCTCGTGGCGAACGGGGCGCTGCGCTCCGGCGAGATCGCCGGCTATCTGGAAATGCGCGATCAGACGCTGGTGCAGGCGCAGGCGCAGCTCGATCAGCTTGCCGCGGCCATGTCGAGCGCGATGTCGGACACGACGACCGCCGGCACCGCCGCGACCTCCGGCGCCCAGACGGGCTTCGACGTCGACATTGGCGGTCTCCAGGCCGGCAACACCGTTTCGCTCACCTACACCGACACGGCGACCAACACGCAGCATCAGATCACGCTGATGCGGGTGAACGACCCATCGGCGCTGCCCTTGCCGAACTCAGCCACGACCAATCCGAACGATACGGTGGTGGGCATCGACTTCTCCGGCGGCATGGCGTCGGTGATCTCGCAGATCAACACCGCCCTGTCCGGCACCGGCATGACGGCGTCGAACCCGTCCGGTACGACCTTGCGCGTCCTCGACGACGGCGCCGCCAACACCGTTGACGTCAACGCGATGAGCGCGACCTCGACGGCGACAGGCCTGACCGGCGGCGCGGCGCTGCCGTTCTTCACGGACGGCACAGCGCTCTATACCGGGGCGATCGGCGCGAGCGGTTCGCAGAGCGTCGGCCTCGCCGGCCGCATCGTCGTCAACCAGAACCTGATCAACGATCCCTCGAAGCTCGTGGATTACAGCGGCAGCGTCGCGGCCGGCGACGCCACGCGCCCGAACTTCCTCTACGACCAGATGATCAATGCCACGCTGTCTTATTCGCCCTCGGCCGGCATTGGCACCACAGGCGCGCCGTTCAGCGCCGACGCGGGCACCTATCTGCGGCAGATCATCAGCGTGCAAGGCGCCAACGCCGCCAATGCGAGCAGCCTCAAGCAGGGCCAGGACGTCGTCCTGAGCTCGCTCCAGTCGCGCTACGATTCAGGCTCGGGCGTCAGCATCGATCAGGAGATGTCGGACCTGCTCGGATTGCAGAATTCCTACGCGGCGAACGCCCGCGTCATGTCGACGATCAAGGACATGTTGGCTTCGCTGATGCAGCTTGGACTCTGATCATGGCGATAAATTCCGTCTCCACATCCTCGAATTCGATCGTGCAGTCGCTGCTCGATATGCGCGCGCAGTTCGACGACTTGCAGCGCCAGCTTTCGACCGGGCAGAAGTCGGCGAGCTACGCCGGGCTCGGCTCCGGCCGCGGCCTCTCGGTAAGCCTGAATTCGCAGATGTCGACGATGACCGCCTTCGACAATTCGATCGACATGATCGATACGCGCCTGAAGCTGGCGCAGACCTCGCTCGACGGCATGTCGACGATCGGCAACCAGATGAAGGCGCTGGTGGTGCAGGGCGGCGCCAACAGCGGCAACGCCTCGAGCGCGCAATTGACCGCGCAGTCCTCGTTGCAGCAGTTGCTCGGGCTGCTCAACGCGCAGGCGGGCGGACGATATCTGTTTTCCGGACGCGCCACCGACCAACCGGCAGTCGAAACCTACGACCACATCGTCAACGGCGACGGCGCCCGCGCCGGTCTCAAGCAGCTCATCGACGAGCGCGCGCAAGCCGATCTCGGCGCAAGCGGCCTCGGCCGCCTCACCGTCGGCGGCACCGCCTCCTCCGTGACCCTCGACGAGGATGCGGGGCCATTCGGTTTCAAGCTCGCCTCGGCGTCCTCGAATCTGAGCAACGCCACGGTCTCGGGCCCGACGGGTTCGCCGGCCAACCTGACGGTGAACTTCACCGGCCAGCCGAACGACGGCGACACGCTCACGGTACGGTTCAACTTGCCGGACGGCACCACGACCAACCTGACAATGACGGCGACGACGAAGTCGCCTCCGGGCGACAATCAGTTCACGATCGGCGGCAGCACGGCAGCGACCGTCTCCAACCTGCAAGGCGCGCTGTCGACGGCGCTCGGCGCTCTCGCCGGCTCGACGCTCAAGGCGGCGTCGGCGGTCACTGCGTCGAACGATTTCTTCAGCGCCGACCTGAGCAATCCGCCGCAACGCGTCGCCGGGCCGCCATTCGATACCGCGACGGCAATGACGGCAGGCACCACCGCGAACACCGTCGTCTGGTACACCGGCGAGGCCGGTCCCGATCCGGCGCGGGGCACCGCGACGACGCGCATCGACCCGGCGCTGGTTGTCTCTTATGGCGCGCGCGCCAACGAGACCGGGCTCAGGACGCTGGTGCAGAACGTGGCGACACTCGCCGCGGTCACCATTTCGCCCACCGATCCGAACCTGACGAACTTCACCGCCGCATTGAGCCAGCGCGTCGGCACGGGACTCGCCGGTTCGCCGGGGCAGCAGTCCGTGACCGATATCGAGGCTGAACTCGCCGGCGTGCAGACGACGATGGCCTCGGTCAAGGGCCGGCACGCTCAGGTGTCCGCCACGCTCGGCGACATGCTCCAGCAGATCTCGGGCGTCAGCAATGAAGACGTCGGCGCCCAGATCCTGACGCTGCAAACGCGCATGCAGGCCTCGATGCAGACGACGGCGATGATGTATCAGCTCAGCCTGGTGAAATTCATCTAGGCGACATCCGCACGGGCAGCAAAAAGGGCCGCGGCACGAGCCGCGGCCCTTTTGTATTCGCGCTTGAAGGCGGTCAGCGGCCCATCAGGCCGGCCGCCAGCACACGATTGATATTGATCAGTGGCGCCAAAGCATCGGGTCGCGGATTGGCCTGGATCGCCAGGGTTTCGTTGAAGACGAAAATGCCGAGATTGGCGACGTTCTGACGCACCGGCGCCGGAAGCGGGTTTTCCGTGCTCGTCGCCGAAGTCAGGAAGATCGACCAGAGTTTGCGATTATTGGTCAGCGCGCCGTCGAGTTCGGACCGCCGGCTCTCCCAGGCCTCGCGGATCGCCTGGAGCCGCGCAGCGGCGTCGAGCAGAAGGTCGGCCTCCAGCTCACGCGGGTTGGCTGTGTGCTTGGCTACCGCGCCGTAGGTTTTGGCTGCGTGATGCATGCTCGAGCAGGTCCTTCTCGTAGGCGATGAGCGCCTTGGCCGCTTTCAACGCCTTGTACATGGAGCCGGTTATGATGTGATTACCGATGGCCTCGATGTAGGGCCAGGCACTGGGCACGGCTTCGACCAATTCGCGCGTGAGCGCGAAATAGGTATCGTGGTGCGCACGCGGGTCGCGCGAGGTGTACATGATCTGGAGCGCGAGATAGATGCGCTTGGCGGGCGTGTCCGCCGCCTCCGCGGTCATTATTTCCTTCTCGCGCAGGATCGGCGCCTGTCCTTCGATCAGGAGCCGCGTGCGCTGCTCCCCGTTGGTGATCAGGCATTCGCCGAGAATGAGCCGTTCACCCGGCTTGAGTTCGACTTTGAGGCCCATTCTGGTCCATCTCCTCGCGCCGGGTCAGGCGTCTTCGCTCTTACTGGAAGAGGCGCAGCACGTTCTGGTCGGCCTGCGCGGCGAGCGACAGCGCGGTGGTCGAGAGCTGCTGGCGGGTCTGCAAGGCGAGCAGGTTGGCGCCCTCTTCGTTCGAATCGGCCAGCGTCAGGTTGTCGGCGCCGGTTTGCAGCGTGTTGATCATCGATTTGGTGAAGTCCTGGCGCACCTGCACGGTTTGCAGGTTCGAGCTCAGCGACTGCGACTGCGAGCGCAACGTCGTCAGCGCGGCGGTCAGCTGCGTCGAGGCCGTGGCGATATCGGTGGCGCCGGCCCAGTTGTTGGTCGAGGCGTTGACGGCGACCGCGCCGTTGCTCGCGTCGGTGAAGCCGACCACCGCCACCGTCGAGGTCGCGGTTTCGTTCATCGTCACGGTCAGCGTGTCGCCATTGAGCAGGTTGATGCCGTTGATGCCGGAATCCTGCGCCAACTGGTCGATCTGGCCGCGGATGGAGTCGAACTGCGTGGCCAGCGTGGCGCGGATGTTCGTATCGGTCGTCTGCTGCGCCTGCGTCACGATCGATTGCGCCGACTGGACCAGCTTGGTGATCGCCGTGATGCCGTTGTTGGCGGCCTGAATCGTATTGATCGCGGTCGACATCGAGTCGAGCAGCGAGTTCAGGTCGTTGGCGCGGCCCGAAAGGTTCTGCGCGGTGAAATAGTTGATCGGGTTGTCGAGCGCGGAGTTGACGCGCTTGCCGGTTGCGAGGCGGTTCTGGGTCTGCGTGATCAGATCCGACGTCTGTTGCAGTTGCAGCAGGTTCGACCGAACGCCGCCGGAAAGAACGATGTCGCTCATGGCAATCCCTTGTCAGCCGCGGGCGGAGGGCCCGTCACGTGCCGACAATGAATTGTTAAGGTTAACAAGCGCTTAAGGGGGCGATCTAGGCTGGTATCCCGTTGCGGCGGGCAAAAGAAAAACGGCGGCCCGAAAGCCGCCGTTTCCCCATTCTCGGCTTGCGTGGCTCTTACTGGAAGAGGCGCAGCACGTTCTGGTCGGCCTGCGAGGCGAGCGACAGAGCGGTCGTGGACAGCTGCTGGCGGGTCTGCAGGGCGAGGAGGTTCGCGCCTTCCTGGTTCGAGTCGGCGAGCGTCAGGTCGTTCGCGCCGGTCTGGAGCGTGTTGATCGTCGCCTTGGTGAAGTCCTGGCGGATCTGCACGGTCGAGAGGCTGGCGCCCAGGGTCTGAGCCTGCGAGCGAAGCGCAGTCAGAGCCGAGGTCAGCTGGGTCGAGGCGCCGGTGATGTCGGAACCCGCCACCCAGTTGTTGGTCGCACCGTTGATGCCGAGCGCGGCGCCGTTGCTGGTGTCGGTGACGCCGTTGACGGTGACCGTGGACGTGCCCGTCTCGTTCATCGTCACAGTCAGGTTGTCGCCGTTCAGCAAGTTGATGCCGTTGAAGCCCGAGTCACCGGCGAGCTTGTCGATCTGAGTGCGGATCGAGTCGAACTGGCTCGACAGGCTGGCGCGGACCGTCGTGTCGGAGGTCTGCTGAGCCTGGCTGACCAGCGACTGGGCCGACTGGACCAGCTTGGTGATCGCCGAGATGCCGTTATTGGCCGCCTGGATCGTATTGATGGCGGACGACATCGAGTCGAGGAGGTTGCCCAGGTCGCTGGCGCGGTTATTGAGGCCCTGAGCGGTGAAGTAGTTGTTCGGGTTGTCGAGGGCGGAGTTCACGCGCAGACCGGTAGCGAGTTTGGTCTGGGTGGTCGTGATGAGGTCCGAGGTCTGCTGCAGCTGCAGGAGGTTCGAACGCACGCCCGCCGAGAGGACGATAGACATTGCAGGTACCTTTCTGGTCTCTGTGCCGTACTGGCGATTAGTCTCGATCCGTTGGATCGGCGTCTTTCATCTCATACGCGTCCAAACAGCCGCTTAAGGCGTATGGTTAATGATTGGTCACCATTAGCCGGTCCGGCGGCATTTGAATCGAATTGGACTTGCCTGGATTGCAAATCGTAGCCTTTTCCGCGTCCGGCGCGGTCCGTCGGCCGGCACCGCCGCCAAATCGCCACGCTTTTTTAAGGACGGCGGGAGTATTCCTCTGCGCGGGGCGCAAGAAGGCGCGCAATCATGACTGTCATCCCGTCGAGCGTGCTCGGCGCCAATGGTTGGCTGGCGAACGCCTTCTCGTCGATCCAGAGCTCGCAGAACCAGGGCGGCATTCTCGGCGCGCTGCAAAATGCCGGCTCGAACGACGGCTCGGTCAGCTCGTTCCTGAGCCAGTCGTCGTCGTTCTCGAATAACTTCGCCCTGATCACGTCCAACAATACGAGCAGCGCGTCGAGTTTCTACGCCCAGATCGCGTCGCAGAACGATCAGAAGCGGCAACAGGATGCGTTGCAGAAGGCGCTCGAGGGTCTGCAACAGACGCAGACGATGGTGCAGCCCGCGAACACGCTCGATCCCTTCATCTATTTCCCGAACGGCTCGTATCTCGACACCAACTCGAACATCCTCACGATGGAGGATGGCAGCCAGATCGACACGACCACCGGGCTCGCATATGTCGATCCGGCCTCCCTCGTCGATCTCGGCGGCGGCTCCACTCTCAACACCAATACCAACGTCATCACGCTCGCCGACGGCACGAAGATCGACGGCACCACCGGCATCAAGGTGACCTGACGCGAAGCGGGCGCTGGCTGGCTAGAGCGTGCGGCTGATCGCCAGCGGCTGGCCGGCGCGCGGGCTCGGCGCATTGGCGCGGCCGCCGGCGCCGTAAGTCGAGGGCGTTTGCTTGCGCGCGAGCTCGCCCGACACGCCGCGGATGATGCCCTCGGAGACCGCGTGCGCGGTCGCGATCACCGTCAGGTTTGTTTGCAGCAGCGACTCGAATGCGGCGTGCCGCTCGCGCAGCTTCGCCAAAGCCTGCGGCAGCGATTTGGCGATCATGGCCTGCGACACACGCACGCGTCCGCTCTCGGCGGCATAGCGCGCGGCGAGCTCCCGCTTCTGGGTCTCGAGCGCGAGGGCGTCGCGCAAGCGGCCTTTGCGCATGTGCGCGGTCTCGGCCTCCACCGTCTCGATCAGACGGTCCATGACCGTATTGAGGCTGTCGATGACGCGTTCTGCCTCGGCCGCGGTGCCGATCGCGTTGGCGGGAGAGGGGTTTGTCATGAGCGTCCCTCCTGATGCGCCAGCAGGCTCTGATAGACATGCGCGGCGATGCCGATGCCGCCCGACTTGGCGACCTGCCGCGCATATTGATCGGTCAGCATTGACCGCCACACGCCGCCGCCACCCTTGCCGCCGAACGGGCCGTCGCCGTCGATGCCGGTCTCCATGCTCTGGAACATCGAATTGAGGAAGATGCCCTCGAAATCGCGCGCCGCGGCCATCGCCTTGGCCTTGACCGGCGTGTCGATCTTCGCCGCTGCCGACTGCGCGCGGGCGAGCACGTCGGCCGCCGACAGGCCGGGCGCGGGCAGGGTCAAGGCGCTTGTCATCACATTACCTCGATGTCGGCCTGGATCGCGCCGGCGGCCTTGATCGCCTGAAGGATGGCGATGAGGTCGCGCGGGCCGATGCCGAGCGCGTTCAATCCGTCGACGAGCTGCTGCAACGACACGCCGTCCTTGACGACCGCGAGTTTCTTGCCGTCCTCCTGGACGCCGATGCGCGTGCGCGGCACGGTGACGGTCTGCCCGTTGCGCGAGAACGGTCCGGGCTGGCTCACCTGCGGCGTCTCGGTGATGGTGACGGTGAGGTTGCCCTGCGCCACCGCGACCATCGAGACGCGTACGTCGCGGCCCATGACGATGATGCCGGAGCGTTCATCGATGACGATCTTGGCGGCCTCGTCGGGCTCGACCTGGAGCTGCTCGACTTCGGTCAGGAGCTTGACGACGTTGCCGCGATATTGCTGCGGGACGGTGATGCCGACCGTCGCCGGATCGAGCGGTTCCGCCGTCGGGACGCCGATGTAATCGTTGATTGCGGCGGCGATGCGCTTGGCCGTGGTGAGATCCGGATTGCGCAGGGCCATGCGCAACTGGCTCTGGCGATTGAGGTTGAACTCGATCTCGCGCTCGATGATGGCGCCGTTGGAAATGCGGCCGACGGTCGGCACGCCGCGCACGATCTTGGCGGCTTCGCCTTCGGCCTGGAAGCCGCCAATCGCGACCGAACCCTGGCCGACGGCGTAAACGTTTCCGTCGGCGGCGAGCAGCGGCGTGACCAGCAGCGTGCCGCCTTGCAGGCTCTTGGAATCGCCGAGCGCGGAGACGGTGATGTCGATGCGCGTGCCCTGAGTCGAGAACGGCGGCAGGTTGGCGGTGACCATCACGGCGGCGACGTTGCCGGTGCGCAGCGTCTGGCCGCGGATGTTGACGCCGAGGCGCTCCAGCATCGCCTGCAGCGACTGCTTGGTGAAGGGAATGTTGTTGAGGGTGTCGCCGCTGCCGTTGAGGCCGACCACCAGACCATAGCCGATGAGCTGGTTCTGGCGGATGCCTTCGATATTGGCGAGGTCCTTGATGCGCGAAGTCGCCCCGGCGCTACCAGGGACGAACATGGCCATCAGAGCCGCGACAAGCGCGGCAGCAAGGGTCCTCGTCATCACTGCTCCCCAATGTGACGTATGACTGCCACTCTCCTAGCGAGCGCCGTGCCAACTCGGTTGGC
>DASTGR010000219.1:0-10132 GCA_035718885.1 Pseudolabrys sp.
GGTATGCGGATAGTCGCCGATGGCGATCTTCAGCGTCGTGGCAGGGGGCATGCGGAGCTTTCTCGTATTGCTGCGGATTGATCCGCGAATTGCGGGCGCGAGACTTGACCTCGCGGCGTGGATTGTCAACAATTTGGTCAGCCAGATTGTGACGCGTGATGACCAAGCTCCCTTCCCGCCCCGCAACCGCCTCCGACGTGACCTCGCGCCTGCGCGAGGCGATCACGCGCGGCCGGCTGACGCCGAACGAGCGCCTGATCGAGGCCGACCTCGCGGGGCAATACCGCGTCAACCGCGCGCATATCCGCACCGCGCTCGCCATGCTCGACCAGGAAGGCCTGGTCGTGCGCGAGCGCAATCGCGGCGCGCGCGTCCGCGCGATCTCCGACGCCGAGGCGCTGGAGATCGCCGGCACCCGCCTCGTCATCGAGACGATGGTGGCGCGGCAGGCCGCCGAACGCATCGACGCCGCGGCGCGCAAGGCGCTGCGCGCGGTCGAGGCCGACATGCGCGCCGCGGTTGCCGCCGAGGATTACGGCCGGTTCTCGGAGTGCAATGCGGCGCTGCATCGCGAGATTCAGGGCATCGCCGGCAATGCGACCGCGACGCGCATCCTCGACACGCTGAAATCGCATCTCGTCCGCCTGCAATACCGCGTCATCCTGCTGCCCGGCCGTCCGCAATCCTCGCTCGCCGAGCATCGCGCCGTCATCGACGCCATCTGCAAGGGCGACGGCGCCGCCGCCGAGAAGGCGATGCGGCGGCACATGGAAAGCTTCACCCGCCTGCTCGCGCAGGCCATCGATGCCGTCCGGCACGGCGGTATCTGAGATATCGGCGGCGCCCGTTGCCGCGCAACGATCAGGAAGAAGAAGAGGAAGAATACCCATGTCCGAGCAGAAGACCGGGCTCGTCGTCACCGCCCATCCCGGCGACTTCGTCTGGCGCGCCGGTGGCGCGATCGCCCTGCACGCCAGGCAAGGCTTCAGGATGAAGATCGTCTGCATGTCCCTCGGCGAACGCGGCGAGAGCCAGTTCGCCTGGAAGGAAGCCGGCGCGACGATGGAGAAGGTGAAGGCCGGCCGCAAGGACGAGGCGGAACGCGCCGCCGCCCTGCTCGGCGCCGAGATCGAATTCTTCGACTGCGGCGATTATCCGCTCAAGCTCGACGAGCGGCACTTCGACAGGATGGTCGACATCTATCGCGAGACCAATCCGGCCTTCGTGCTCACCCACGCGCTCAAGGACCCGTACAATTTCGACCACCCGAACGCCGCGCATTTCGCGCAGGAGACACGTGTCGTCGCGCAGGCCATGGGCCACAAGCCCGGCGCCAAGTACAAATATTCGGCGCCGCCGGTCTATCTGTTCGAGCCGCACCAGCCCGAGCAGTGCGACTACAAGCCCGATCTCATCCTGAAGATCGACGATGTCTGGGAGACCAAGTACAAGGCGTTCCAGATTCTCGCCGCGCAGAAGCACCTCTGGCACTACTATGAGCGCGTCGCGCTCAACCGAGGCATCCAGGGCTCGCGCAACACCGGTATCCCAATGACCTACGGCGAAGCCTACCAGACGCTGTTCCCGCGCGTCGTCACCGAGACCTTGGGCTAAGGAGCGCGCACATGAAAAACGTCGTCGTCCGCAACATCCAGCGCGCCGATGCCAAGGCGCTCGCCACCTTCGAGAAGCTCGGCGCCTCGACCGTGCACGAGGCGCTCGGCCGCTATCAGTTGATGAAGCCCTATATGCGCCCGGTCTGGGCCGGCGCGTCGATCGCGGGACCCGCCGTCACCATCCTGGCGCAGCCCGGCGACAACTGGATGCTCCACGTTGCGATAGAGCAGTGCAAACCCGACGACGTCGTCGTGCTCGGCTGCACCGCCGACAACACCGACGGCATGATCGGCGATCTGATCGCCACTTCGCTGAAGGCGCGCGGCGTCAAAGGCGTCGTGCTTGATGCCGGTTGCCGCGACGTCGCGGCGCTCAAGGACATGGGCTTCCCCATCTGGGCGCGGGCGATCTCATCGAAAGGCACGGTCAAGGCGACCTTGGGCTCGGTGAACGTGCCGGTGGTCTGCGCCGGCGTCTATGTTGAGCCGGGCGACGCGGTGGTCGCCGACGATGACGGCGTCGTGGTGGTGCCGAAGAAATATGTCGCCGAGACCGCGGCCAAGGCACAGAAGCGTTTCGACGACGAAGACGCCAAGCGCCAGAAGCTGGCGTCGGGCGTCCTTGGGCTCGACATGTACAATATGCGCGAGCCGCTGGCGAAAGCCGGCCTCGTCTACGTCGACAATCCGGAAGACGTCTGACGCCTCAGGCGCGCAACCAGACCTGACGGCTCATCAAGGGCGCGCCGTCGATGGCCTGTCGATAGCCGGAAATCACGCCGTCAACCATCGCGTCGACCGAGAAGCGGTCGGCCACCCGCGTGCGCAGCGCGTCGGCCAGCGCGATTGCCTGGTCCGGCTCGCACATGACGGTGGCGATTGCCGCGGCGAGCGCCGCCGGGTCATCCGGCCGTACCAGCGCCTTGGACAGGCCGCCGTAGATCTCCGAAACGCCGCCGACCGCCGTGGTGATCATCGGGCGTCCGGCCGCCGCGGTCTCCAGCACCACGTAGGGGAACGATTCAGCGCGCGACGGCAGCACCATGAGCCGGCCGAGCGCCAGGGCCTGCCGCATCGGCATGGCCGGCGCGAAACGAATCGATCGGTCGAGATCCTTCTCCGCAACCAGCCCGCGCAGGGCGGCCCTCTCCGGCCCGTCACCGACCAGCGTTGCCGTCAACGGCGAACCGAGAGCATGCAGCGATGCTATCGCCTCGATGAGGACGTCGATCCCTTTTACCCGGCGAAACTCGCCGACGAACACGATGTCGGTCGCGTCCTCGGTGATCGGCACGGACGTGAACTCGGCCCGACTGACGCCGTTCGGCACGACCCGGACCAGCCCGCGCGGCGCGCCGATCTTGCGGCCGAAGACGTCGGCGCTGAAGGCGCTCTCGAAGAGATAAAGATCACCGCGCTGCATGAGCATGCGCTCGAGCGTGAGATAGGCTCTGCCTGACCGTCTCGCATGGTCGAGCAACAGGCTGCCGCCATGCGGCGTATAAGCGCGCACGATCGGCCTGCCAGCGACGGCGAGCCGCGCATAGGCGCCGCCTTTGGCGCCGTGACCGTGCACGACCCCTGCTCCGCTGTCGCGCACACGCCGGCTGACATGTGCGAGAGCACGGACGTCGTTCGCATTGAGTTGGCGAGGCATGGCCACCGTACTCATGCCGAGTGCAAGTTGCGGCAGCAGCGCGGCAACTGCGGCCGCAGAGCGGGCGTCGCCGGTCAGGTTGTCGAAGACGAGTCCGACTTTGTGCCCGCGCGCGATCTGGCCTTGCACCAGATCGAGCACATGACGAAACAGGCCGCCGAGCGGGGCGCGGAAGACGTGGAGAATGTTGAGTTGTGGCATGAGCTGGACTCGCGTGGCCGCGCCTCGCGGCTAGTCTTTTATCAATTTGTGTCAAACCATCATATTCTTGCATTTGTATCCGTCCACATCGTTCCCGATTAAGGATTAAGCGCCGACTTGATGCATACGGATTTTACGCGCGCATTCGCATCGCCCGCGATGAGGCCGCCTCCCCACGTGCCGCGCCTTGATCCCGCGCAGGGGTTCGCCGACACTTGCGCGCATGGATAATGAGGGGTTAACGGCGTTGCGCTTCCCCCTAACGCATTTGCCGACGCCGCCAACGGGGGCGGCCGCGCAATGTGTGGAATTTAGCGCAAATCCGAGCATTTCCGCCGCGGCGGGGCGCCGCCCGCCGGCCGGCAGACGCCGGTCCGATCGACGAATTTGGCCCCTATTCTGAAGGCCATTTTTAACGACCGGCTCCTATTGTGAGGCCACTCATCCTCCTGGAGCGTTCCAAATGTCCAAGATTGTTGCGTTTCTCAAGAACGAGTCGGGTGCGACCGCCATCGAGTACGGCCTGATCGCCGCCGGCATCTCGGTCGCCATCATTGCCGTCGTGAACACGATCGGTACGAAGCTGAACACCAACTTCAGCAGCATCTCGACCCAGCTCAAGTAATCGACCTCTCGGTCGGTTGGAAAAAGCCGCCCTCGCGAGGGCGGCTTTTTTCGTTTTACACCCTCCGCGGGCCGGGATCACCGCCGATTGCAAGGCGGTCATGCCGCCCGTCTCGCGGTAAAGACTTGTTAATTCGAGTTGGGGTGATCGGCAAAAGAAACTCTTTACCCGCCGGCGGTACCTTCGTGCCGCCTCGCGCCGCGAGCGCAAAGAGCCTGGAGCGTCTCGAATGTCCAAGATTGTTGCGTTTCTCAAGAACGAGTCGGGTGCGACCGCGATCGAATACGGTCTGATCGCCGCTGGCATCTCGGTTGCCATCATCGCCGTCGTCAACACGATCGGCACGAAGCTGAACACCAACTTCAGCAGCATCTCGACCCAGCTGAAATAAACCGGGTCGACATGTCGGAATGTGGGAAGCCGCCGGGTCCGGCGGCTTCTTCATTTATGCCGGTCGCCGAGGCAAGACCGGCGCAAATTGATAAAATTTTGTCGGTTAAGCGCTGAGATCTTCGGATTATTTCTCCGTAAAACCCGCGCATCGGGAACAGGGAACTCTTCATGCGGCGTGACCTAGTGTCGCATCGCTCAGTCATTGTCGCAAAACCCTGGAGCTTTCCCGTGAAACAGTTTGTCGCATTTCTCAAGGATCAGTCCGGCGCCACGGCCATCGAATACGGCCTCATCGCCGCCGGCATCTCCGTGGCGATCATCGCCGTCGTGAACACGATCGGCACCAAGCTGAACACCAGCTTCAGCAGCGTCTCGGACCAGCTCAAATAGAGCGCGCACGACCGCGCCACATACGGAAAGCCGCCGGCGACACCGGCGGCTTTTTCGTTGTCACGCTTCTCAAAGCGCTGGCGCCGGCTTCGGGGGATAGAATCGACGCAGCGCGAATAGGCCGAGCCCGGCAAAGACGACCAACGCGAGGAACTCCGCCGCCAGGAAGGGCGGCTCCGACCCGCCGGGCGCTAGCGCATGGAGCGGCGGCACTTTGAGGAAAGACTGGACGATCAACACCAGCACGTTGAGGTAGAGCGCCGCGACGGCGCACACGACGTAGATCCAGCGCCAGGCGCCGGTGAGATGCCCGCCATAGAGCGCCCACAGCGCGACAACGAGGATCGCGACTGAAACGACACCGGTCCCGAGCGCCGGCGTAAAACCCCTGATTGGGAACAAGAAGCCGGTAAGGCTTGTGAGCATCGCCAGCGCCAGAAAGATTGCGGTCCAGCCGCCGAGGCGTTCGGCGCGCAGCATACCCGCAACCACGACGATGCCAGACCCAATGGCCGCCAAGCTTATGAGCACATGCACGATCGTGAACGCAGCCAGCGAAAGTCCGAATTCCATGATGCACCTCCGTCGTAACGGCGGCCAAAGCCTAAGCGGCGCGCCGCGCGAGAGCCACGGGGAGGCGCATCACGATTTCGCGTGCCTGTGTCGTGGAATTGTCAGACCGGCGGCCGCGAAAACCAGATGCCCACGAGAGACGCGAGCGCGACCAGAACGAGAAAGCCGTTGATGAGCAGGAGCAGCGCGCGCGGCAATTGCCGCGTATCGGGCGTTGGCGGAGGCGGGCCCGGATCGAGCTGGCGCCACACGGCGGCGGCAAAGCAGAAAGCGCTGAACAGGACGAGCACGCTGCCGGTCAAACTCGTCAGCCAGCCGGGCAGGACCCTGGAGAGCAACGAATGCGCACCGATACCGCTCGCGAGCGCCACAAGGCCGGTGCGCACCCAGGCGGCGTAGGTGCGCTCCGCGGCAAACACGGTGCGATTGGCGGCAAGCTGCGTGCGCCGGTCGGCCGCAACCTCCATCTGCGCCGTGTCGCGCGCCATGTGCTCCGCGCTCGCGTGCACATGCCGCGCGCTCGATTTGATGTCCTCGGCGCTGCGCTCGATCTTGCGGGTGTCGGCCATGCCGTAAGAAGCACGCCGGGCGGAACAAGGTTCCGGCCGCCGTTCAACGGTTGGCGTGGCTCCACGGCGCGATGCGCCGCTCGAGCCGCTTCAGCCCCGAGGTCAGGGTGACGCCGAGCACCATGAGCACGAACACAGGCACCAACGTCTTGTCCATCTCGAACACGTTGGCGTACTTCGTGATCATGAAACCGAGGCCGGAGATCGTCGTATAGAACTCCGCGATGACCATGCCGACCAGCCCGCGGCCGATGGCGAGCCGGATGCCGGCGGCGATGTAAGGCAGAGCGAACGGCAGAAGCACGTCCTGCCAGACTCCCGTTTCACTGGAGCGGAACGAGCGCGCGACCTCGAGCATGTTCTTGTCGCATTCGCGCACGCCCTGATACGTGTTGATCAGCACGGGGAAGACGGCGAACAGAAAGACGACGATGATCTTGGCCTTGAGGTAGATGCCGAACCATAGAACCAGGATCGGCACGAGCGCGACCGTCGGCGTGGCGTAGAGCGCGTTGAGCGGCAGGTCGAGCGCCCAGTCGAGCTTCTGCACGCGCGCCATGGCGACGCCGAGCGGAATGCCGACGACGATGGCGCAGCCAAGGCCAAGCACCATCACCTGCAAGCTCTGGCCGAGGTAATAAGGCAGATCGCCGGAGGCCGTAAGTTCGTAGAAGGCGGCGGCGATCTTCGAGGGATACGAGAAGAAGATCGGATCGATGAACGGCCCAGCGATCTCCCAGACCACGAGAATCAACACCATGAAGCCGTAGCGGTAGAGCGGCTTGCTCTCGAGCCAGCGCGGTCGCGGCGGCGGCTGCGGCTTGGTCACCGCGGCGGAGGCAGGCTGCGTCTGATGGACCACGCTCATCGCAATTCCCGCCCCTTGGTGTATTCGCCGATCGATAAAGGGCGGACGCGCCGTTCGGGCGCGCCCGCCGCGATTGCCGTCAGAACGCCGCCGTCGGACAGACCGGGCCCTTCCATTCGCCCAACTTGTCGATCGCCTTCTTGGCGAAGCTCGCATCGACGACGTCCTCGTATTTGGGCGTCTTGCCTTCCTTGATGTTGCCGACCTTGGTCATCAGGTTGGCGGTGAAATCGATGCGCTCCTTGGACAGGCCGCTATTGGCGTCCCAGATGCAGTTCTTCACCAGGAAGTCGTAGGTGTCGGAGATCACCTTTTCCGGATAGCCGGTCTCCTTGACCATGATCGGCAAGACCTTCGCCTTGTCGCTATACATGGCGCGCGTCGCCTCGATGGTCCCGGCGACGATGTCCTCGACCATCTTCGGCTTGTCCTTGATCGTCTTCTGGGTCGCCGAGAGGAAGGTGTAGAGCGTCTTGGGCTGGAGCTCCCACATGCGGGCGACCGCGTGCAGGTCCGGCACCTTGCTCTTGGCCAGCATCTCCTGCTCGACGTGCAGGATCGCGGTGTCGACCTGGTTGGCGACGAGCGCGGGCACGTCTTCGCTGGCGATCGCGACGAAATTGACATCCTTCGGATCGAGCTTGGCGGAGCGCAGCACGCTGCGGCTCAGAATATCCGAGAAACCGCCCGGCTCCTGGATGCCGATACGCTTGCCCTTGAGGTCGGCCATCGTCTTGATGTCGCCGCGCACGACCATCGAGGCTTCGAACTTCGGCAGGTTCGCCGAGAGCGCCTTGACCGAAGCGCCGTTCGCCGTGCCGATGATGGTCGGCGCGCCCGGCGTCAGGCCGAAGTCGATATTGCCGGCAAGCAGTGCGCGATAGACCTTGGTGCCATCACCGAGCGAGACGAACTCGACGTCATAGCCGGCCTTCTTGAAGATGCCGAGATCTTTGGCGATGATCGGCGGCATATGCACGACGTTCGGCGGCGACGTCGGCAGACCGATGACGACCTTCTGCTGCGCCTGCGCGGCGCCGGCTGTGAGCGCGATGGCGGTGGTCAGCACCGCGATCGAATAGAACGTGCGCATCCTTCGTCCTCCCTGTGCTGCCGGCCCGTTTTTTCTGTCCGGCGGTGTGATTTGCGGCCGTCGGCCGCGCGTTCCCTCGCTCCCAATCCTGCCGCAGGCCCATCGGAAAAACAACGAATGATGGGGATTCTTCCCACCCGCCCCATGTTTGACCGGAACGGCCGGCGCGTGGTTCATGAAGGCCGCGTTTCTATGTTTGAAAGCAAACGATGTCCCGTTTCGTGGTCGAGTTCGGCAAGGAAGGCACGCCGCCGGCGGACGAAGGTCGGCTGGATGCGCCGGCGTTTCATCGCAACCACGAGCCGATCTGGCAGGTGCTTTCGCCTTTTCTGGCGACGAAAACAGGCGCTGTGCTCGAACTGGGCAGCGGCACCGGCCAGCACACGGTGACCTATGCGGCGCAGACACCGAACCTGACCTGGCATCCGAGCGACCTCCAGGACTCGCATCTTGTCAGTATCGCCGCATGGCGCGCGCAGACGCGGCTCGCCCACGTCGCTCCGCCGCAGCGCATCGACCTTGGCGACCCGGACTGGAACTGGACGCCTGGTGGGACGGTCACTGCCATTCTGTGCTTCAACGTCCTGCACATCTCGCCGTGGACCGTGTCGCAAAACCTGATCGCCGGTGCGGCGCGCCACCTCGCCTCAGACGGCTGCCTGTTCATCTATGGACCGGTCATGCGCGACGGCGTGCATACGGCTCCGAGCAATGCCGAGTTCGACGCCAGCCTGCGCGCGCGCAACGCCGCATGGGGCGTCCGCGACGTCGCCGATCTCGATCGGCTCGCCCGCGACGTGGGCCTGTCATCCGCAGCGATCACCGCCATGCCGGCGAACAATCACGTGCTCGCCTTCACGCGCCTTCAGCCACGAGGCTGACGGATGGACGGACCAGCGCTACCGCTGGCCCGTCCCTCATGTCCGAATGGGCCGCATAGCCGCACTACAATTGCGAACAGTGCGTGCCGCCAAAGAGACCTCCGAAACAGAACTGCTGCCCACTGCGATGATCGTGAACCCGGCCGTTCCAGCCGGAAGTCGAGCTCGCACTGCCAGAAGGCCCTTGGCCGCGGTGGTCGCGAACAACCGGGCCCGGCTGGCTGTAGGCGAGGGTTACTCCCGAGGCGCGAGCGCCGTTGGCCCGTCCGCCGCCGCCGGCCTCAGCCGCAGCCGTGGTGCCGACGATGATCGTCAGGGTGACGGCAAAGCCGGCCAAACGCATCAGTGTCGATCCGGTGGTCATGGTTTCCTCCATCTGCAAGGGCGCCCCTGCGCCACAACCATTGGTCGCCTACCCCGACGGACAGGTTCAAACAGAGGGCCGGTTTGGCCCGACCGCCCTCGCAGCCGGTCGAACGGCGAGACAAGTTCAAACGCAAACGCTAAATAGGCGCCCATGAACAACACGTCCCTCCCCAAAGAACCCATCATGGATATCGCCCATCTCGGGCACCTCGAACTCCTGACCCCGACCTTCGACAAGAGCGTGCGCTTTTTCGTCGACGTCATGGGCATGACGATCTCCGGCGAGAAGGGGGAGAGCGTCTACTTGCGCGCTTATGACGACTACGAGCGCTATTCGCTCAAGCTCACCGCGGCGCAGACGAACGGCATGAAGCATGTGGCGTATCGCTGCCGCTCGCCGCAGGCGCTCGAGCGCCGCGCCACGGCGCTGAAAGGTTCGGGCTTCGACGTCGGCTGGACCGACGGCGACCTCGGCCACGGCAAGACCTTCGTCTGCAAGGACCCGGACGGCCACGTCATCGAGCTCTATTTCGAGACCGAATGGTACGAAGCGCCGCCGGAGCTGAAGCCGTCGCTGAAGAACCAGGCGCAGGCCTTTCCCGGCCGCGGCTGCAACGTGCGCCGGCTCGACCACTGGAACGGGCTCGCCGTCGACATCTCGGCCTGCCGCAAGTTCTTCGAGAACTATCTCGGATTCCGCCTGACCGAGCGCATCGTGCTCAATGACGGCTCGGAGGTCGGCATCTGGCTGACCGCCACCAACAAGTCCTACGACTTCGCCTATACGCGCGACCACACCGGCACGCCGGGCCGCTTCCACCACATCACCTATGCGATGAATTCGCGTGAGGAGATCCTGCTCGCCGCCGACATCTTCCTCGAGAACGGCGTGTTCATCGA
>DASTGR010000220.1:0-5303 GCA_035718885.1 Pseudolabrys sp.
GTCTCGTTGCCGCCCTGGACGCGGATGTCGAACCGATAACCTGTCACGCCGTCATGAACGCCCGTCTTGTGGGCAATGAGGGTGCCGCGGCGGTCCTCGGGCACGAGGGCGAGGATGGGATCGGCAGCGTTCGCCGCTTCGTCGGCGAAGTAGAGCCGCGTATAGACCTGCCGCAGCATGCCGCGCGAATAGATGCAGACGACGATGTGCGGCGCCTGCGGCTTGCCGCCGGGGCCCGGCACGGCGCCGGGCTTGACCGTGTCGAAGTTGAAGACGCCGTCCTTGTCGGTCGCCGAGCGGCCGAAGCCTTTGAACTGCGTGTTCGGACGGCCGCGCGAATCCTGCGGGCTGGCGTAGCGGCCTTGCGAGTCCGCCTGCCAGATTTCCAGCATGCAATCGTTGATCGGCTTGCCGTCGCCGTCGGTCACCTGCCCCTGGATGCGGATTTTCTGGCCCGTGGCGTCCGGCGTGACCAGGTTGTCGCCGACGGTCTCCTTCCAGCTATAGGTGCCGTTCGGGTCCCACTTGGCGCGGCCCTTGGGCGTCAGGCCATAAGCGAAGAACGGGCCGACGGTCTGCGATGGCGTGATCTCGGACATTAGTTTCTTCCTTTGCGCATGATCTTATCCGAAAACCGGTGTCCACTTTTCGGGATCATGCGCTAGTGCTCGTCGTTGTCGAGGGGTGTCGCTTCGCGGCCGCGCAGCACGATGTCGAAGCGGAAGGCGAGCGCCCAGTCGGGAATGGTGGCCTCGAGATCGAAACTCGAAACCATGCGGTTGCGCGCCTTCTCGTCCGTCACCGAATTGAAGATCGGATCGAACGGGAAGAGGTAGTCGCCCGGGAAGTACATCTGGGTGACGAGGCGCGACAGGAACGAATGGCCGAAGACCGAGAAGTGGATGTGGTTCGGCCGCCACGCATTGTGGTGATTGCCCCACGGATAAGCGCCGGGCTTCACAGTGATGAACTTGTAGTACCCGTTCTTGTCGCTGATGGTGCGGCCCGCGCCGGTGAAGTTCGGGTCGAGCGGCGCCGGGTGCTGGTCGACGAGATGCACGTAGCGGCCGCAGGCGTTGGCCTGCCAGATCTCGACCAGCGCGTCCGGCACCGGGCGCCTGTCCTCGTCGAGCACCTGCCCGTGCACGATGATGCGCTCGCCGAGCGGCTCGCCGGCGCACTGCTTGGTGAGGTCGTTGTCGCCCTCCTGCACGGCATCGTGGCCGTAGACCGGGCCGGTCAGTTCCGACAGCGTGTGCGGGATGAGGATCAGCGGCTTCGACGGCGAGCGCTTGACCGTGCTCTTGTAGCCGGGCGTCAGGTGCTTGGGGAAGTTCTCCAAGCTCTTGGTTGGATAGACAAGCGACATAAGGGCCCCTCAGGTATCGATTAGTGTTCGTTTACACGCGTTCGATGGCGAGCGACACGCCCTGGCCGACGCCGACGCACATCGTCGCCAGTCCAAGCTTGCCGTCACGCGTCTCGAGCGCACGCGCCGCGGTCAGCGCAAGACGTGCGCCCGACATGCCGAGCGGATGGCCGAGCGCGATCGCGCCGCCGTGCGGATTGACGTGCTCGGCGTCGTCGGGAAGCCCGAGCTGGCGCAGGCAGGCTAGCGACTGCGAGGCGAAGGCCTCATTGATCTCGATCACATCGTAGCTGCCGATTTTGTGGCCGAGCCGCGCCATCAGCTTCTGCGTCGATGGCACCGGGCCGATGCCCATGATGCGCGGCGGCACCGCCGCCGACGCCATGCCGAGAATGCGCGCGCGCGGCGTCAGGCCATGCGCCTTCGCCGCCGCTTCCGAGGCGATGATCATCGCCGCCGCGCCGTCATTGACGCCGGAGGCGTTGCCGGCCGTCACCGTGCCGGGATTGCGGAACGGCGTTTTGAGCTTGGCGAGCTGCTCGAGCGTCGTGTCGGGACGCGGATGCTCGTCGGCGTCGATCTTGACGACGTCGCCCTTGCGGCCCGCGACCTCGACCGGAACGATCTCGCCCTTGAAGAAGCCGGCGGCAATCGCCCTGCCCGCCTTCTGCTGCGAGCGCAGCGCGAAGGCGTCCTGATCGGCGCGCGTCACCTGAAAATCCTCGGCGACGTTCTCGCCCGTCTCGGGCATCGCATCGACGCCGTACTGCTTCTTCATCAGCGGATTGATGAAGCGCCAGCCGATCGTCGTGTCGTAGATCTCCGCCGCGCGGGAAAAAGCCTCCTGCGCCTTGCCCTGCACGAACGGCGCGCGCGTCATCGATTCGACGCCGCCGGCGATGGCAAACTCCATCTCACCGGCGCGGATCGCGCGCGCGGCGGTGCCGACCGCCTCGAGGCCCGAGGCGCACAGGCGATTGAGCGTCACGCCCGGCACGTTCTCTGGCAGGCCCGCGAGCAGCAGCGCCATGCGTGCGACGTTGCGGTTGTCCTCGCCTGCCTGGTTGGCGCAGCCGAAATAGACGTCGTCGAGCTTGCTCCAATCGGCCTTCGGATTGCGCGCCATCAGCGCCTTGAGCGGAACGGCGGCGAGATCGTCGGTGCGCACCTTCGCGAGCGCGCCGGCATAGCGGCCGATCGGCGTCCGCACCGCGTCACAGATGAAAACGTCGCGCATGATACTCAACCCTTCTATGCCGCCGCGTGGGCGCGCGCTGTGCGCGCCTGGATTTCGCGCAGCACTTCGAGCTCCTGGCCGGTCGGCGGCGCGGTCTCGGCAACCTGGGCCGCGAAGCGCACCTGCCAGCCGGTGTTCTCCTGGATCTGAGCGCGCGTCACGCCAGGATGCATGGCGGTGACGATCATCTCCTTGGTCTCCGGGTCCGGCTCGAACAGCGCCAGATCGGTGATCAGCCGTGTCGGACCCTTGGTCTTGACGCCGAGCTTCTGGCGGCTGTCGCCACCGGTGACATGGCCGATGGACGTGAAGAAATCGAGCTTGTCGACGAAGCCGCGCTTGCCCTGCGCCATGATGATGAAAATCTCGCCGCACGATGTGGCGATCTCCGGCGCGCCGCCGCCGCCCGGCAGGCGCACCTTCGGCTTGTCGTAGGGGCCGACCACGGTCGTGTTGAGGTTGGCATATTTGTCGATCTGCGCGCCGCCGAGGAAGCCGACCTTGATGCGGCCGCCCTGGAGCCAGTAGCGGAACATCTCGGGCACCGAGACGGTCGTCAGTGCCGTCTCGCACAGTTCGCCGTCGCCGATCGACAGCGGCAGTACGTTCGGCTTGGTCGCGAGCGTGCCCGACTCGTAGATCAATGTGATGTCGGGCGCATGCGTCAGCCGCGCCAGATTGCAGGCGGCCGAGGGCTGGCCGATGCCGACGAAGCAGACGTCGTCGTTCTTCAGCGCGCGCGCCGCGGCGATGGTCATCATCTCGTTGGGCTTGTAATCGGCCATGATGATTCTCACTTCGCACGCTTGCGCGCATATTGCGCGAAGGCCTCAGGGCCCTTGTCGAGCACGTTGTCCTTCATCCACTTGTGGAAGGTATCGCGCTCGCGCGCGATGTCGTCCCACTGCTTGTAGAAGCTGTTGTTGCGCGGGTAATAGCCCTGCGCATAGGACGGGAAGGCGCCGCCCGGCACCTCGACCACGTGGCTGACGGTCCAGTGCGGCAGCACCACGGCGTTGAGGCTGCGCTCCGGCAGCTCGTCGACGATTTCCTCGACCGTCACCACCTGACGCTTCGAGGCGAGCACCGCCTCCTTCTGCACGCCGAGCACGCCTTCGATCATCACGTTGCCCTTGCGGTCGGCGCGCTGCGCGTGGATCACGGCGACGTCCGGACGATGCGACGGGATCGCGGCGAGCCTCTCGCCGGTGAACGGGCACACGATCGATTTGATGTTCGGGTTCACTTTCGGCAGGTCGGTGCCGATGTAGCCCCGGAAGACGGCCAAAGGCAGCCCTGCCGCGCCGGCTTCGTAGGCATTCGCCATTGCGGCGTGCGAATGCTCCTCGATCGCGATCTTGTTCGGCCAGCCCTGCTCGATCGCCTCGCGAAAGCGATGCAGCGAGCCGACGCCGGGATTGCCGCCCCATGAGAAGATGAGCTTGTCGACGCAACCCATGCCGATCATCTGATCGTAGATCAGATCCGGCGTCATGCGGATGAGCGTGAGGTGCTTGCGGCCCTGCCGGATGATCTCGTGGCCGGCGGCGTGCGGAATGAGGTGCGTGAAGCCTTCCAGCGCCACGATGTCGCCGTCGTGAACGGCGGCCTTGACGGCGACGGACAGCGTCGTGATCTGCGCCATTGCGAAAGTGTCCCGGGTTTCGGGGTCCGTATTTACGGCCCGCCACGAAACGGGTCAAATGGCCGTTGGTACTCAAACCATCTGGTCTGGCATGCTCAGCGCACAACCGATCTTCACCATCGAAGCCGATCTCGACGCGATCATGAACCTCGGCCGGACGCCGGTGGGCGAGCGGCGGATCATCGGCATCCGCGGCGGAACCGTGCGTGGGCAGAAGTTCAGCGGCCACGTGCTGCCGGGCGGCGCCGACTGGCAGATCATCCGCGCCGACGGCGCCGCCGACATTCAGGCGCGCTACACGATCGAGAGCGACGAGGGCGGCCGCGTGCTGGTCGACAGCGTAGGCTTAAGGCACGGTCCGCCCGAGGTGATCGCGCGGCTGGCGCGCGGCGAAGCCGTCGACCCCAAGCTCTATTATTTCCGCACCGCGATGCGCTTCGAGACCGCCGACGCAAAGCTGGACTGGATGAACCGCATCATCGCGATCGCCTACGGCGCCCGCCTCGCGCAGGGCGTCAAACTCGACGTCTACGAGGTCGAATAGGCCGGCGCGCTGGTAGGGGCCCCCACCCTCGGTTGACGCATATTGTTGTCGATGACAACATTCTCGGTCGGTTGCCGAAAGTGCCGCAGCCGGCGCTGTTGCCTGATTGAGGTGCCGCGTCCCGCCAATGGACTGCGGCATCGCCCGGAGGTTCACCTTTGTCGTCGCGCCTCGATGGACTGTCGCTGCCGCCCTCGCTGACCGCCGAGATGGACGGCAAGGTCGCTATCCTCCGTCTCAATCGCGCGCAGAAGCGCAATGCGCTCGACGACGAACTGGTCGCCGGCATCGACGCCTTTTTCTCCAATCTGCCGGAGAGCGCCGGCGCGGTCGTGCTGTGCGGCGACGGCGAGCACTTCTCGGCCGGACTGGACCTGTCGGAGTTGAAGGAGCGCGACATTCGGCAGGGCATCGCCCATTCCGCAAGCTGGCACCGCGCCTTCGAGAAGATCCAGTATGGCCGCGTCCCGGTCGTCGCCGTCCTGCACGGCGCCGTGGTCGGCGGCGG
>DASTGR010000221.1:0-3112 GCA_035718885.1 Pseudolabrys sp.
AAATTGAGCGCCAGGCCGACCGCCCACAGCGCCATCGCCGCACCGCCCGGCGCGCGCAGGAAGACGCGCCAGCCGGCAATGGCGATCATGATGTAGAGCACCGTCCAGACGGGCGCGAACACCCAGTCCGGCGGATTGAAGGAAGGCTTCTTGAGGTGCACGTACCAGCCGTCCGGCCGCGCCCAGAAGCCGATGGCGAGCCCGCCGCCGAGGGTGAGGGCCAGGAACGCGATTATCCAGAGCACATCTCGCACGGTAGGCCCTCCTCCAGGCCGTGGTGAAAGAGCCCGGACAACGCCCGCCCCACTATCGACCGTTCCATCGGCGATGCGCTAGCTTCTCGGCCGCATGAAGATTGCCCGCCTGCCCCTCGTCTGGCTGCCCGTCATCGCTCTCGCCATTGCCGCGCTCGGCGCGCTGTTCGCAACCATGGCCGGGGAGGCGCGCGTGCGCGGCGCTTACCAGGTCTGGCAGGAAAACGAGACTTTTGCCGCCGCAGCGGTCGCCCTGCTCGCCGCCATGTACGCGGCGCGGCCGGTCTATTTGCAGGTGCGGGCGCAGTCGGTGCAGGCGGCGCTCGATCTCCTGCACCGTATCGAGGCCGACACCGAGGCCTGCATCGAGGCTCGCAAAATGCTGTTCGAGGTGCGACGCACCGCGGTGGCTCTGGCCGGCGACATCAACGCCTATGTCGGCAACGCGCCGCCGCCCAGCACGCACCTGAAGGACAGCATCGCCGCCTTCCTCGTCGTGTCGCCGCGCGAATTGCGGGCGCTGGGCGAGCGGCCCACGATCAATGCCGAGGACCAGGAGAAGATCGCCTCGTTGAGCTTCGTGCTGTCGATCGCGCAGCAAGTGGCGAGCGACGTTGCGGCCGAGGGCCCGGAGGGCGTCATTCCGCGCGAAGCGGTCGAGGCCGAGCGCGCCTTTCTCTCGACCAAGCTTGCCGGCCTGTTCTCGCTCTCATCGGAGATCGCCGAGGACCTGGAGCGCCAGGAAGAGGAGATGCGGGGCCGGGCTCAGCACCTGCGCGACGAGGCGGACGCCTTCTGACAGCCTTCTGCGCGGCTGGCCGGAACTCTCGGGCCCCTTTAGAGTTCCAACTGTTCCGAATCGACATCAGGAGGCTCCCCCATGCCCATCCGCTCCATGCTGCGCGCCGCCGTCATTGCCCTGACCGCCCTGTTCGGCGCCGGGCTCACCGCCGCCCATGCCGATTCAGGCTCGGTCAGCATCCGCATCTTCAAGGCCGGATTCGTGATCGGCGGCTCGGCCGGCAGCGGCGTGCTGCACTTCCACGGCCATAATTATCCGCTGTCCGTTGGGGGCCTGAGCTACGGCTTCACGTTCGGCGCCTCGGAGACGCGCTTCCATGGCCGGGTGACCAACATCCGCCGGCCGCAGGACATTGCCGGCGTCTACGCCCAGGGCGGCGCCGGCGCGGCGGTCGGCCGCGGCGCGCAGGCGGTCGTCCTGACCAACCAGAACGGCGCGGTGCTGACCCTGACCGGCGAGCAGGCCGGCGTCATCGTCAGCCTCGACCTGTCGGGTCTGGCACTCTCGCTGAAGTAAGCACGTAGGTTATCGTTTCGATGCGAGCGGCCGGGCCCTTACGCCCGGCCGCTTCGCTGTGAGGCCGGCCAGTCGACGACGCCGGACGAGAACAGCGCCCACCAGGCGAGCACGGGCTGAAGAGCCAGGCGCGGACCGTGATACCACCAGGAATCCGGGATCGGCGGCACGACGATATGGTCGACCGCCTGGTGAATGTTCGCGGGCCAGACGGCGAGGACGTAAAGGGCCAAAGCCAAACCGGCCATATGCCGCGTCCGCGGCACGAGCAGGCCGACGGCCCCGGCAAGCTCCAGCCAGCCGGTGACGCGCACGACGTCGCGCGGGAACGGCACCCAGTCCGGCGTGATCAGGACGAGCTTATCGGCCGCCATCATGTGCAAAACGAAGCCGCCGGCGAAGAAGGCGGCCATGACGAAGCGGAGGGCGGCGCGCAGGCGCGCCAGGCGTGCGGCGGTCATGACCTGTGATACGCTTTGAAACCGCGGCCGGATGCATTGTCTTCGGCAATTGTCACGCGGAGGATGCGATCATGCTGGCTCGAACGCTCGCGATCATCGTCGCCGTCCTCGCCACCCTGCCCGCCTTCGCCGCGACCGAGATCCCGGACGGCCAGATGCCGCCGGTCGACGAGACGGGCGCGCTCTATCGCTCGGTCACCATCGTCACCGGCACGCGCGTCGAGACCCGCCTGCCCGGTTTCGCCGAGACGCTCGGCGACGTCCTGGTCAAGGTGACGGGCGACCAGACCATCCGCGCCGATCGCGGCCTCGCCCGCGCCGCCAAATCCGCCGAGGGGCTCGTGCTGCGCTTCTCCTATCGCGACCGGCTCAAGGGCAAGCCGGTGCACGACGAGCAGGGCACGCACGACCGGCCGCACTTCCTCACCGTCGATTTCGACCGGACACAAGTCGACGCGCTCGCGGTCAAGCTCGGCCGCAAACCGTGGCCGCTGCCGCGGCCGCACGTGCTGCTCCTCGTCGCGGTCGAGAACATCCACAATGCGTTCGTCTTGACGCGCGACGGGACGATCGACCGCTCCGACGACATGCGCTTTGCCGTCGCCGCGGCCGCGGCGAAGGCGGCGCTGCCGCCGGTCGTGCTGCCCACGGAGGCCGAGATCGCCGCGCGCGGCTGGAGCGTGAAGACCCTCGACGCGGTCAAGCCCGCCGACGCCGACGCGCTGGCGAAGGCCGACGGCGCACAGGCCGCGGTCGCCGGCCATGTCGTGTTCAACGAGAAGGCGCTCGGCTGGATCGTCTCCTGGCGCATGGCCTATGCCGGCAAGCCGTACGCGTGGAAGACGCGCGGCGTGAACTTCGACGCCGCCTTCCGCCATGCGCTCGCCGGCGCGGCGCAGGTGATGGCGGGACGCGGCAGACCGAAATAGTGTCTCTGTCATGCCCGGCCTTGTGCCGGGCATCCCGATCAGGCGGGCACTGTGCCCTCCTAAGCGAGGTCGCCGGGACAAGCCCGACGACAGGATGGGATAGCCCATGAAAATCTTCATCACCGGCGCGAGCGGCTATATCGGCGGATC
>DASTGR010000222.1:0-7516 GCA_035718885.1 Pseudolabrys sp.
TTCCTTCACCATCGCCGCCACGTCGGTCCACGTCATGGACGGGTCGAGCATGTTGGTGAAGTAGTCGCCGATCGAGGTCGCGCCGCCGCCCATGTCGACGTGCTCCTCGAGCTGCGGCAGGCGGAAGCGCTCGTGCGTGAAATATTCGAGCGCCCAGCGCGGCTTCATGGCGAACTGCATCATGCCGCCGAGCGTGAGCTTCAACGGGATCGAGAAACCGGTGCGCAAGTCGCGCTCGCGGTTGCCGCCGGTGATGGAATCGACCGTGAGCATCATGATGCGCACTCCGGCGCCTCGCGCGCGGTCCATCATCGCCTTGTTCAGCCCGCGGTCCTTGTGGAAATAGAACTGGTAGACCTGCGGAAACGAATAATTCTTCGCGATGTCCTCGAGGCTGACCGTGCCGAGCGAGGAGACGCCGAACATGGTGCCGAATTTCTCGACCGCGCGGGCGACGGCGCGCTCGCCGTCATAGTGGAACAGGCGCTGGAGCGCGGTCGGCGAGCAGTAGAACGGCACGGCGAGTTTCTCGCCGAGCACCGTGACCGACATGTCGACGTCGGCGACGCCGGCGAGCACGCTCGGCACGAGGTCGCAGTCCTCGAAGCTTTGCGTGTTGCGCCGGTAGGTCGTCTCGTCCTCGGCGGCGCCATCGATATAATTGAAGATCGGCCCCGGCAGGCGCTGCTTCGCCAGCCGGCGGAAGTCGTGGAAGTTGAAGCACTGCGAGAGGCGCATGCGGTCTCCGGACGGCGTCAGGCGGCCTTGGCCTGCGGATTGGCCGCCGGGCGGTCGAGATCGGCGGCGAAGGCATCGTAGCCGTAGAGCCAGCTCGTGTCGCCCGTGCCCTCCTTCATCCACGTATTGGCGCTGGAGATCGCCTGCACCACGGAGGTGCGCGGCTTGCGGTGCGCCTCGTAGCGTCTGAACGCGCCCTCGACGTCGTCGCCCTCGACCGCGGCGAGACAGCGCGCCAGCACCGCCGCGTCCTCGATCGATGTCGCCGCGCCCTGCGCCATGTAGGGCGTCATCGGATGCGCTGAATCGCCGAGCAGCACGACGCGGCCCTCGCTCCAGGTGCGCAAGGGTTCGCGCTCGAGGATCGCCCATTTGTGACAGTCCGGGCAGGCTTCGAGCACGTTGCGGACGTCCTGGTGGAAGCCGTCATAGGCAGCGCGCAATTCGCGCACGTCGCCCTTCGCCGACCACGACTCCTTCGTCACCCAGCCGGCCTCTTCCGGGACGCTGGTGACGAAGTAGACCTCGCTCTTCGCCTTCGTCGTGTAATAGATGACGATGTGGCGGTCGCTGCCCCACCATTTCGTGCGCGAGCGGCCGATGTCGAAACCGCCCATGAGGTGCGCGGGAAACACCGCGCGATAGGCGATGCGGCCGCGGTGGATCGGCGCATCGGGACCGACGATGATGTCGCGCACGATCGAGTGCACGCCGTCGGCGCCAACGACCGCGCCGGCGGAGGCGGTGGTGCCGTCGGCGAAGGACAAGGTCACCTGCCCGCCCTTCTGGTCGAGACCGACAAGCTTCTTGCCGAGATGGATGATGTCGGCCGGTACGGCGGAGGCGAGCGCGTCGTGCAGCTCGGCGCGGTGCATGCACAGATATGGCGCGCCGTAGAGGCTCTCCGGCATGGGCAGCTCACGCGTCATCTCGCCGGTATAGCCGTCGCGGTTCAGGTGCGAGTACGGCGCGAAAGCGACGGCGCGCAGGCGGTCCTCGATGCCGATGCGGCGCAGCACCTTCATCGAATTCGGCATCATCTGGATGCCGGCGCCGATGCGGCCGAAGCGGCTCGCCTGCTCGTAGACCTGAACGTCGAAGCCGGCCTGCCGCAGCGTCGCCGCCACGGCCAGCCCGCCCATCCCTGCGCCGACAATGGCGATCGAAAGTTTCTTGTTGGTCATGCGTCCTTACTTCTTCGGTATATGCGCCTTCTCGATCACCGCGTTCCACTTGACGATGTCCGCCTTCAGCCGCGCGATCAGCTCGTCCGGCGTGCTCGGCTGCGCCGTGACGCCGACCTTGGCATAAGCCTCCTTGACGTCCGGCATGGCCAGGACCTCGCGGATCGCCGCGTTCATCGCATCGACGACCTCCTTCGGCGTCCCTTTGGGCGCGAAGATGGCGTTCCACGATGTGACCTCATAGCCCGGCACGCCGGACTCCGCCGCGGTCGGCACATCGGGCTTGAGCGTCGAACGTTTCGGCGACGACGTCGCCAGCACGCGCAGCTTGCCGTCATTGACCTGGCCCTGGATGCCGGGGGGAAATTCGACCAGCATGGCGGCGTCGCCGCGCAGCACCGAGACGACGACGTCCGGCGAGTTCTTGTACGGCACGATCACGACGTTGACGTCGGCCAGCGACTTGAACAGTTCGGCGCCGAGGTTCTGCGTGCCGCCGACGGCGATGGTTGCGATGTTGAGCTTGCCCGGATTCGCCTTGGCGGCGTCGACCACGTCCTTGAGCGTCTTGTAGGGCGCGTCGGCTTTCACGGCGAAGACGAGATCGAACAGGCCGATGGTCGAGACCATCTGGAACTGAGTCGGATCGAACGGCAGATGGTTGAACGCCGCGACGCTGATCGCCGTGCCGTTGGTGACGAGGCCCATCGTGTAGCCGTCGGGCGGTGCGCCGGTGACCGCGCGGGCGGCGTTGATGCCGCCAGGTCCCGGCATGTTCTCGATCACGAATTGCTGGCCGAGCTTCTTGCTCAGCCGGTCGGCCATGATACGCGCGGTGACGTCGGCGACGCCGCCGGGGCCGAACGGCAGCACGATCCGGACCGGCTTTTCCGGCCACTTGGCCTGCGCAGCGCCCGGCGCCAGCCCGACCGTGACCGCCGCCGCGACTATTGCCGCCGCATGTTTCAACCTTGCGAAAATCTGCTTGCCCACGTGAATCCTCCCATCGCGCCCTTAGGACGGCGCTTATGGCGGCGAGCATAGTGCGCCGCCGCGGCCGCTTCCAGCCGCTGCGCCAGGCTCAATCGAAGTCGTAGAGCCGCGCCGGATTGTCGACGAGGACGCGCTTGAGCGCGGCCGCGTCGCCGAACTGCGGCAGCAGATCGACGAGCTCACCCTCGTCCGCTTCATGCGATGCGTTCGGATGCGGGAAGTCGGTGCCCCACATGGTGCGCTCGGGCAGCGCTGCGATGATGGCGCGCGCGACCGGCACCGCCCGGTCATAGGGTGGAAAGGCGATGCGCTCGGCGCCGCAGACCTTGATCCAGCAGTTCGGCAGCTTGGCGAGCTCCATCAGCGCCTCGAACGGTGCCGGGTCGGCGCCGTCGGTCGTCGGCACGCGGCCCATATGGTCGATGACGAAGGTGAGCGGCAGCTTCCTGATCGTCTCCATGTTCGGGACGATGTCGGCGCCGCCGAGATGCAGCACGACGTGCCACCCTCTGCCCTTGATGCGGTCGATCACCTTATAGAAGACGTTCATGTCCGGCGTGCCGCCGAGATGCTTGATGAAGTTGAAACGCACGCCGCGCACGCCGCCGGCGTGGAGCGTGTCGTAGTCCTTGTCCGTGAACGTGTCGTCGACAATGGCGACGCCGCGATAGCGCTTCGGATCGGACGTTAGGCAATCCATCATCGCGCGGTTGTCCGTGCCGTGGCAGCTCGCCTGCACGATCACCGCGCGCCCAATGCCGAGATAGTCGTGCAGCGCGCGCAGCATCTCCTTCGGCGCATCCTCCGGCGTGTAGCGGCGGTTCGGCGCGTAGGGAAACCGGTCGCCCGGCCCGAACACGTGGCAGTGCGCGTCGGTGGCGTTCGGCGGCAGCTTGAAGGAGGGCTTGCGGCGGCGGGCGAGGAAGTCGGCGGGGATGGTCATGGCGAAGCGTTTAGCGAAACAGGACGCGAGCGACAACCTCTCCCGGCCCAATCGCGCGGCAGCTGTCGATGTGCCCTCTCCCCTTGTGGGAGAGGGCATTGAGATCCTCTCCACGTATTCTGCCGGGTGCGGGGGAAGCCCCCTCACCCATTCTTAGTCATTCAAACGCTGCGGCTGCCCTCTCCCACAGAGGGGAGAGGGCGGGACGACAGGCGCGCTCCTGTAACGGAATGCTCAAAGCGCCGGAATGTCGCCGCCCTGCCAGCCGGCGAGCGTCGCCGCGCGGAAGTCCGCGAAGCGCCCCTGCTCGATCGCCGCGCGCATGCCGGCCATCAGCGCCTGGTAATAGGCGATGTTGATGGTCGAGAGCAGCACGCCGCCGAGGATCTCATTCGCCTTGACGAGGTGATGCAGATAGGCGCGCGAATAGGTGCGCGCCGCCGGATGCGGGCTCTGCTCGTCGAGCGGACGCGGATCGTCGGCGTGGCGCGCGTTCGAGAGATTGATCGTTCCGAAGCGGGAGAAGGCCATGCCGTGGCGGCCGTTGCGCGTCGGCATGACGCAGTCGAACATGTCGACGCCGCGCGCCACCGCTTCGAGCAGATCGTGCGGCGTGCCGACGCCCATCAGATAGCGCGGCCGTTCGGCCGGCAGCGCCGGCGTCGTCTCTTCGACCACCTTGAGCATCACCGCCTGCGGCTCGCCGACGGCAAGGCCGCCAATGGCGTAGCCCTCGAAGCCGATGCCGGTGAGCTCGCGCGCGCTTTGATGACGCAGCGCCATGTCGTCGCCGCCCTGCACGATGCCGAACAGCGCGTAACCTTCACGCGCGCGTCCCTCGAAGGCGCGGCGCGAGCGCTCGGCCCAGCGCAGCGACAATCCCATCGCCCGGGCCATCTCCTCGCGCTTGGCCGGAAGCTTTAAGCATTCGTCGAGCTGCATCGAAATGTCGGCGCCGAGCAGCGCCTGGATCTCGATCGAGCGTTCGGGCGATAGCTCGAACATCGTGCCGTCGATATGCGAGCGGAAGGTGACGGCGTGCTCGGTCAGCTTGCGCAGCGACGACAGCGACATGACCTGGAAGCCGCCCGAGTCGGTGAGGATCGGCAGCGGCCAGTTCATGAAGCTGTGCAGGCCGCCGAGCGCGGCGACGCGCTCCGGTCCCGGCCGCAGCATCAGATGGTAGGTGTTGCCGAGCACGATCTCGGCGCCGGTGTCCGCCACGTCTTCCGGATGAAGACCCTTCACCGTCGCGGCCGTGCCGACCGGCATGAAGGCCGGCGTCTGCACGCTGCCGTGCGGCGTCGCGAACGCGCCGCGCCGGGCCATGCCGTCGGTGGTCTTGAGGGTGAAGGTGAAGGGTGCGGCCATTGTTTCGCTCGTGTCCCGGGCGCGGCGCAGCACGTAGTGATGCGCCGCAGAACCGGGACCGCCCAAACGATCGAGTTCTCGACGGTCCCGGATCTGCGGTGCACCGCTCCACTGCGTTACGCGCTGCACCGCGTCCGGGACACGCACCTAGCGCGATTGGCCCGGCCAAAGCAAACTCGCGTCGCCGTACGAATAGAAGCGATAGCCCGCCTCGATCGCGTGCCGGTACGCCCGTTGCATCGTCTCCAGGCCGGAGAACGCCGACACCAGCATGAACAATGTCGAGCGCGGCAGGTGGAAGTTGGTCAGCATCAAATCGATCGCTTTGAAGCGATAGCCCGGCGTGATGAAGATGTCGGTGTCGGCCGCGAACGGCTTGAGCGTACCGTCCTCGGCGGCGGCGCTTTCCAGCGTGCGCAGCGCGGTCGAACCGACGGCGACGATGCGGCCGCCCTTGCCCCGTGCCGCATTGAGCGCCGCGGCCGTCTCGGCGGTGAGGATCGCGAACTCGGAGTGCATCCTGTGGCCGGACGTGTCGTCCGCCTTCACGGGGAGGAACGTGCCGGGCCCGACATGCAGAGTCACCTTGTGGACGGCCACGCCGCGGACGGCGAGACGGTCGAGCAGATCGGGGGTGAAATGCAGGCCCGCGGTCGGCGCCGCGACCGAGCCCTCGTCATGGGCAAAGACGGTCTGATAGTCGGCCTTGTCCTGGTCATCGGGCGCGCGCCTGGAGGCGATGTAGGGCGGGAGCGGCACGTCGCCGCGCTCGGAAATTGCCTGGTCCAGGACCGGCCCGTGGAAGGCAAACGAGAGGGTTACCTCGCCACCTTCATCTTTATGTGAAACTTGAGCATCGAGCTGGCCGAGAAAGCAGACCTTGCCCTCGTCGCCGAAGCGCAGCGTGTCCCCCACCTGCACCTTCTTGGCGCCGAGGATAAAGGCGTTCCAGGTCGAGCCATCGATGCGCTTGATCAGCGTCGCCTCGATTGAAGGCTCGGCCTCGCCGCGCCCGATCCGCCGGCCCTTCAGCCGCGCGGCGATGACCTTGGAGTCGTTGACCACAAGGCAGTCGCCCGGCTGGAGCAGTTCCGGCAGGTCGCGGATGCCTCTGTCCTCGAGCCCCTGCCCCGGCCGCACCACCAGCAGCCGCGCCGCGTCGCGCGGATGCACGGGCCTGAGCGCGATGCGCTCGGGCGGCAGGTCGAAATCGAAAAGGTCGGTCTTCATGACTCTCGGCTGTCATGCCCGGGCTTGTCCCGGGCATCCCGATCAGGTTGGCACGGCCTTGCCCGCCCAAGCGAGATGGCCGGGACGAGCCCGGCCATGACGGATCAATGCGCAGGGAAGAAGCTTACGCCCCCATCGTCGCCTTGACGATCTTGTCCGGATCCTTGACCGGCTCGCCGCGCTTGATCTTGTCGACGTTGTCCATGCCCTCGATCACCTTGCCCCAGACCGTGTACTGGTTGTCGAGGAAGCCGGCGTCGTCGAAGCAGATGAAGAACTGGCTGTCGCCCGAATCCGGGTTGGACGCGCGCGCCATCGACACCGTGCCGCGCACGTGCGGCTCACGGTTGAACTCCGCTTTCAGCTTCTTGCCCGAGCCGCCCATGCCGGTGCCCTGCGGGCAGCCGGTCTGCGCCATGAAGCCGTCGATGACGCGGTGGAACACGATGCCGTCGTAGAAGCCGTCCTTCACCAGTTCCTTGATGCGCGCGACGTGGCCGGGCGCGAGGTCGGGCCGCATCTCGATCACCACCTTGCCCTTGGTGGTTTCCAGCGTCAGCGTGTCTTCAGGCTTGGCCATTACAAACTCCCTCAACTTCGAATTGGAAGACCTCTCCACTGTCATGGCCGCGCTCGTCGCGGCCATCTCGCTCAGGTGGGCACTGTGCCACCCTGAACGGGGTCGCCGGGACAAGCCCGGCGACGACAAAGCTTATTTCTCGATCGTCGCCTTCTTCACGTAGTCGAGCTTGCCGAAGCTCTTGGTGAGGTAGGCATTGCCCTCGGTCTGGATGCGGTTCTGGTCGGGGCCGTTGCCGTTCGGCGCGCCCTCGCCGTAGCCCGAATAGAGCTTGTCGACGACGTCCATGCCGGAGACGATCCTGCCGAACGGCGCAAAGCCCATGCCGTCGAGCTGGCTGTTGTCGGCGAAATTGATGAAGACCTGCGTCGTGCGCGCATTCGGTCCCGACGTCGCGAAGGTGATCATGCCGCGCGTATTGTGCTGCGTGACCTTGTCGTCCGGGATGCGCGCGACGCGCCACTTGGCGTTGATCGC
>DASTGR010000223.1:0-4930 GCA_035718885.1 Pseudolabrys sp.
TCGGCCGGCTTGTGCGGCCCGAGCTTGCGGCAAGCCTCGACGTCCGGGAATACGAGCGCGGTGATGTCGTCGCGGTCGCGCCCGGCAAAGACGACGTCGCGAACGTAAGGCGCGCAGGCGTCAATGAACTGCGCCCGCAGCGGTCCGACGCTGACCCAGGTGCCGGTCGAGAGTTTGAAGTCCTCGGCCATGCGGCCGTCGAACAGCAGCCCCTGCTTCGGGTCGTTCGGGTCGGCGAACTTGAACGTGTCGCCGAGCCTGTAAAAGCCTTCCTCGTCGAAAGCCTGCGCCGTGAAGTCGGGCTGCCGCCAGTAGCCGGGCGTGATGTTCGGTCCGCGCACGCGCGCTTCCAGCTTGCCTTCGAACGGCACGAGCTTGAGCTCCATGCCGGCGGCGGGCAGGCCCATATTGGCGGCGTTGTCGGTCGCCCAGGTGCGCGCAAGCGCGCAGGGCGCGGTCTCGGTCGAGCCGAAGCCTGTGAGGAACAAAATGCGCTCGCCGCAGGTCTCGACCGCGAGCCGCTGGATTTCGTCGAAGACGTGCTGGGCAATGCCCGCGCCGGCAAACCACAGCACCTTCAACCGGCTGAAGAACGTGCGGCGTAATTCGGCATCGGCTTTCAGGTGCGGCAGCAGCGCTTCGTAGCCCTTCGGCACGGTGAAGTACCAGGTCGGCGCGATCTCGCGCAGATTGCGCACGGTCTCCTCGATCGCGCCGGGCATCGGCTTGCCGTCGTCGATGTAGAAGGTGCCGCCGTTATAGAGCACGAGGCCGACGTCGTGATTGCCGCCGGCGGTGTGGTGCCACGGCGCCCAGTCGACGATCACCGGCGGCTCGTCCTCGAAATAGGCGAGGCCCTGCTTCAGCATCACCTGGTTGGCGCACCACATGCGCTGCGTGTTGATGACGCATTTCGGCGTGCCGGTGGAGCCGGAGGTGAACAGGAATTTGGCGATCGTGTCGGGGCCGACTTTGGCGTGCGCGGCATCGACGGCCTTGTCGTCGCTGGCGCGCAAATCAGAAAAGAGAGTGGCGCGGCGGCCGGCCGGCGCGTTGGCGCCGACGACGATCTCGACGTCCGCCGGCACGACGGCACCTATGGCGCGGGCGAAAGCCTTGCCGTCGGCAGCGAAGACGAGGCCGGGCGTGATGAGTTCGACGATGGCGCGCAGGCGCGCGAAATCGCCCGACACCAGCGAATAGGCCGGCGAGATCGGCGCATGCGGCACGCCGACATAAAGCGCGCCGAGTTCGAGCAGCGCGTGGTCGATGCTGTGGCCGGAGAGGATGGCGATTGGCCGCTCCGCCGAAAGCTTGCGCGCGATCAGCGCGGCGCCGATGGCGCGCGCCTCGCTGCGTGCCTGCGCATAGGTGATCGTGCGCCAGCCGCCGGACGCATCGCGCTCGGCCATGAAGACGCGTTCCGGCGTTGCCTTCGCCCAGTGATCGAGCCGTTCGGTGAGCTTGCCGGGATAGGGTCCGAGTGGCTCTTTCGAACGCAGGATCATCGTGCCGTCGGCGCGGCGCTCGACATTCACGTCCTGCGGTCCGAGCCGCACGGCGCGGGTGGGCGCATCGGCGAATTTGCGTGCGGCTTCGCTCACGAGGACTGCCCCAGCGCGATGGCCGCGGCCGGCAGCGGCGCCGCGTAGAGAGCTTCGACCAGCGCCGCGCGGTTCTTCAGAACGGCGCGCTGGTTGATCGAGCCCTTGTCGGTCGCCTCGCCCTTGTCCATGGACGGCGGCTCGGCCGTCAGCACCAGCCGCACGACGCGCGTCGATGAGCCGGGGCTGGTCTTGGCGAGGCTTGCGAGCCGCTCGGCGAACACCGCACGGACCTTCGCATTGTCGAGCACGCTCTGGTCGCTCATATCCGCCGCGGCGCCGGCAAGCTTGCGGCAGGCGGCGACGTCGGGAAAAACCAGCGCCGAGATGTCGTCGCGGTCCGGCCCGGCGAGCACCACGTCGCGGACGTAAGGCGCAAAATGGTCGATGAAGCGGCCGCGCAGCGGGCCGACGCTGACCCAGGTGCCGGTCGACAGTTTGAAGTCCTCGGCGATTCGGCCGTCGAACAGAAGACCCTTCGCCGGGTCGTTCGGATCGACGAACTTCAAGGCGTCGCCGATCTTGTAGAAGCCCTCCTCATCGAAGGCCTCGCGCGTCAGCGTCTCCTCGCGCCAGTAGCCGGGCGTGATGTGCGGCCCCCGAAGGCGCGCTTCGAGCTTGCCGTCGCTCGGAACGAGTTTCAGTTCGACGCCGCGGCAGGGCAGGCCGATATTGCCCGGCCGGCCGAAATCCCAGGCGCAGGCGAGCGCCGCCGGCGCCGTCTCGGTCGAGCCGAGCGAGGTGACGAAAATCACGCGCTCGCCGGTTGTTTCCACCGCGAGCTCGTTCATGTCGGTCCACGTCGTCATGCTCAGGCCGGCGCCGGCGTAGAACAGCATGCTGAGCCTGCTGAAGAACGTCTTGCGCAAGGCCGCGTCGGCGCGGAAGTGCGGCACCAGCGCCTCGTAGCCCTTCGGCACGTTGAAGTAGATGGTCGGCGCGACGTCGCCGAGATTGCGCACCGTCTTCGGCACGCCGGCCGGGGTCGGATTGCCGTCGTCGATGTAGAGCGTGCCGCCGTTCGTCAGCACCATGTTGAAGTTGTGGTTGCCGCCGAAGGTGTGACTCCACGGCAGCCAGTCGAGCACGACCGGCGGCTCGTCGGTCAGGAAGGCGAGCCCCGAGGCCAGCATCGCCTGGTTCGAGCACAACATCTGGTGCGTGTTGATCACGCCTTTCGGATGCCCGGTCGAGCCGGAGGTGAACAGGAATTTGACGATCGTGTCCGGCGTGACCTTGGCGTAGGCTTGGGCGACGCCGCTCGCATCCTCGTCGCCGATCAGGTCGGCAAACAATGTCGTCGGCCGGTCGCCGAGCGGGTTGCGCGTCACGACGAGCTCGATGTCGTCCGGCACCGCGGCATAGAGCGCGCGCGCAAACGGCCCGCCGTCACTGGCGAACACCATGCCCGGCGTCAAAAGGCCGAGGATGGCTTTCAATTTGCCGAAGTCGCTCGACATCAGCGAATAGGCCGGCGAGATCGGCGCGAACGGGATGCCGACCAAAGTCGCGCCGAGGCCGAGCAGCGCCTGCTCGATGTCGTTGCCGGAGAAAATGGCGATCGGCCGCTCGGGCGACAGCCCGCGCCGCAGGAGCGCCGCGCCGATGCGCCGCACCGTGTCGTCGACCTGCGCGTAAGTGAGCTTGCGCCATTGGCCGTCGGCGCCGCGGGCGCCCAGGAAGACGCGGTCGGGCGCGAGCTTCGCCCATTTGCGCAGCGGCTCGATCAGGTTGGCGTGATAGGTCGGCAGCGGCTCCTGCGCGCGGACGATCAGGCTGCCGTCGGCGCGCCGTTCGAGCGCGGGCGTCGGCGGCGACAGCCGCACCCGGCGCAGCGGGGCCGTCTCGGGCGTCCGGAGGAACTCAGGCATTTCGTCCCTGGAAGCAGTTTATTGTTGTCCTGGTCAACAATACCCTGCGCGCCGCCACTTTCTCAAGTGACCGCCTGCGCCGTGCCCCGGACGCGGTGCAGCGCGAACGCGGTGCACCGCAGATCCGGGGCCGTCGCGGGGCCGGTGCCTCTTGCGGTCCCGGTTCTGCGGCGCAGCGTTCCGCTGACGCTACACGCTGCACCGCGCCCGGGACACAGGGTTCGTAGCCCGGTGACGACAAAGAATGATTAGCTGCGCGTCACCTTCGGCGCGCGCTTCTCGAGAAAATCCTTGAGCCGGTCCTTCGCTTCCGGGTCGGCCTGCGCGATCGAGGCGATCAGCGCCTCCATGGCGAAGCCGGCGCCGGGCGCCATTTCGGCGATGCGCGGCAGCGCGTGCATGATGGCGAAATTGGTGAGTTCGGTGTTGCCGGCGATGCGATGCGCCAGCTCGACGCCCTTCGCGCGGCCCTTGCCGGGGTCGACGAGATAGGTGGTCAGCCCCATAGCGAGGCCTTCTTCGGCCGAATAGGTGCGGCCGGTGAGCATCATGTCCATCATGCGCGCGACGCCGATCAAGCGCGGCAGCCGCACGGAGCCGCCGCCGCCGACATAGATGCCGCGGCTGCCTTCCGGCAGCGCGTAATAGGCCGAGCTTTCGGCGACACGCACATGCGCTGCCGCGGCAAGTTCGAGTCCGCCGCCGACCACGGCGCCGTGCAGGACGGCGACGACCGGGACGCGGCCATACTGGATCTTCTCGAAGGCGCGGTGCCAGCTTGCGGAATGGGCGATGCCCTGCCGAATGTCGCGCTCCTTCAACTCCGACAGGTCGAGGCCGGCGGAGAAATGCTCGCCCTCGCCGCACAGCACGACAGCGCCGGCCTCGTCGGGGAGGTTGGAGAAGAACGCGTCGATGCCGGCGACGAGCTCGTCGTCGAGCGCGTTGCGCTTCTGCGCGCGGTTGAGCCGCAGGATCGCGACCTTGCCGTCGAGCGCGGCGGTCAGCGACGGCGGCAGCGAGAGATGATCGAGACGGGACGACAAAACCTCAGACCTCCGGGGCGACGCCGCACGGCATTTCAAGCGGCTGCGGCGCCGCAATCAGGCGCCAACGCCGGTTGCGGGGCCGGCCGGCAGCCGGCCAAGAATGTTGTCATCGACAACTAATTGCGTCAACCGAGGTGGGCCGGGCCGGGGCGCCGGCCTACTCGACCTCGTAGACGTCGAGCTTGACCCCCTGCGCCAGCCGCGCGCCATAGGCGATCGCGATGATGCGGTTCATCCAGTCGAGCGCCGTGTCGGAGGTCTCGAAGCGCATGGCGGTGCGGAAGTAATAGAGTTTCGGGTCGACCGCCTCGCCGCGCGCCAGTTTCGCGATCACCTCGGGCGGGCCGTGCCGCAGGCCCACACTGTCGACCAGCACGCGGCCGCCGTCGTCGCTCTCGACCGTGTA
>DASTGR010000224.1:0-2809 GCA_035718885.1 Pseudolabrys sp.
GGCGCGCCATCTCGGCGCCTATCTCCAGGCGACGCGCACGCGCGAGGAAGAGGAGCGCGCCGGCCGTCACGAGACCGACAGCGCGGTGATCCGCGAAACGGCGACGCTAGATTTTTTGTATGGATGAAGCTGTCATTCCGGGGCGCCGCGCAGCAGCGAACCCGGAATCCAGAGCCACACGAACGCCCTCAAGAAAGGCTGGATTCCGGGTTCGCGGTCTTCGACCGCGCCCCGGAATGACCCGCCTCGTCACATCCCCAGCATCTTTTTCGCGTTGCCGCCGGCGATCGCGGCACGCATCGTGTCGTCGAAACTCTCGACCGAATTGATGTGGCCGATCGGGTCGTTCTCGAGCATGTCGAACGGATAATCGGTACCCATGATGACGTGGTCGCCGAACGTCTTCACCAACGCTTCGAGCTGGTCCGCCGTAAACACGACGCCGTCGACATAGACCCTCTTGAGATATTCGGTCGGCGGCTTCGGCAAATTGCCGTGGCTGTCCGACCGTGCGCCCCAGGCATGGTCGATGCGGCCTGAATAACCGCCGAGATAACCGCCGCCGTGCATGGCGAAGATCTTCAGGTTCGGATGCCGCTCCAACACACCGTCGAAGATGAGATAATGCAGCGCGAGCGTCGTCTCGAGCGGATTGCCGATGACGTTGTTGAAATAGAAGCGCGAGAAGCGCTTGCCCTCGGTGAAGCCGTTCGGATGGATGATGATCAGCGCGCCGAGCTCCTCGGCCTTCTTCCAGAACGGCGCGAAGGCCGGATCGGACAGTTCGCGCCCGGCGACATTGGTCAGGATCTCGACGCCCTTGAACTTGAGCTGCTTGACGCAACGCTCGAGTTCCTTCGCGGCCTCGTTGCCGTCCTGCATCGGCACGGTGCCGGTCGGGATAAAGCGGTCCGGATGCTTGCCGGCCCATTCGGCGATGCCGTCATTGACCATCCGCGCGGCCGGCACGGCATATTCGAGCGCGACCGTGTGATAGCACTGCGGCGGCGGCGGCATGACGAGCTGCATATCGACGCCCATTGCGTCCATGATGGCAAATCGCTCGTCGTAGCTCGGCCCGATGCGCGAGCGCAGGTCCGCTTCCTGCTTGGCGTTGAGCGCCTTGGTCTCGTCGCTGGCGTAATGCGCGAGCGGAATGGTCGAGATATCGAGATGCGGCTTGATGAACTCCGCCGCGCGCGGCACCGAGACGTGCGCATGCGCGTCGATCGTCGTCGACTTCGGCCGCGCCGTGCGTCCGGGCTTGCCGTGTTTGCGGGCCGCGGTGTCGGCGTATTTGTTCCACATCTCGGTCATTGGTCTTGTCCTGACTTGAAAAGTTCGATCGTCTGAGGCGTTGGAAATCAGAAGACGCCGAGGTGCTGGCGCAGCGCGGCGGTATCTTCCTTCAGCGCTGCCGGCGTCGAAACCACCGCCACCTGTCCGGTGTTGAGCAGCACGATGTCGTCGGCGACGTCGAATACCAGGGTCGGGTTCTGCTCGACCAGCACGATGGACAGGCCGCTGGACTTGAGCTTGCGCACGGTCTCCATGACCTCGTGTACGATCTGCGGCGCCAGCCCCTCGGACGGCTCGTCCATCAACAGGACGCGCGGATTGCCCATCAGCGCGCGGCCGATCGCCAGCATCTGCTGCTCGCCGCCGGAAAGATGCGCCGCCATTTGGCTCGTGCGCTCCTTCAGCCGCGGGAACATGGCGAAGACGGTGTCGAGCGTCCACGGCGCGTGCTTGCCGTAATTGCGCTCGCGTGCCGCCACGACGAGGTTCTCGCGCACCGACAGGCTCTTGAAGATGCGGCGGCCCTGCGGCACCAGGGCGACGCCGGCGGCAGCGATCGTCTCGGGCGAGCAGCGTGACACGTCCTCGCCGAACACGGTAACGGTGCCGCGCCGCGGCGCGAGAAGCCCCATGGCGACGCTCATGCAGGTCGACTTGCCGGCGCCGTTGCGTCCGAGCAGGCCGAGCATCCGCGCCTCGCCGAGCTCCAGCGAGACGTCCTGCAACACATGGCTGTCGCCGTAATAGGCGTCGATATGCTCGATGCGCAGCGCGCTAGTGGCCAAGATAGACCTCCCGCGTGCGCGGATCGTTGACGACGTCGCTGCGCGTGCCCTCGACGATCACTTCGCCGAAGTGCAAGAGCGTGATGCGCTCGGCGAACTCCAGCGCCACGTCCATGTTGTGCTCGATCATCACCATCGTGACGTCGCGCGGAATGCCCATCAGGCATTTGTGGACGTCGCGCCGCTCGTCGATCGAGAGCCCGGCGAAGGGTTCGTCCAGCAGCAGCACTTTCGGCTTCTGCGCCAGGGCCATGGCGATCTCGACGCGCCGCCGCTCGCCGTACGATGTCTGCGCCAGCGGCCGCTCGGCGATCTGGTCGAGGCCGACCTGCTTGAGCGCGGCCCGCGCGTCCTCGACGATGTGGCCCTGCCGCTTCATGTCAATGAACGGGTTCCAGCGCAGCGGCGACAGGCCAAGCAGCGCCAGGGACACGTTGTGCAGGATCGAGTTGCGCCCGAACAGCGTAATGATCTGGTAGGTGCGCGCCATGCCGAGATGTGCACGGCGGCGGCTCGGCACAGCCGTGATGTCGCGGCCGAGCAGGTTGATCGTGCCGTCGTCGGGCGAAAGGTCGCCGGTAATCAGGTTGAAGAGCGTCGTCTTGCCGGCGCCATTCGGACCGATGATCAGTCGCCGCTCGCCCGGCTCGACACTGAGATTGACGTCACGGGTGACGTTGAGGCCGCCGAAGGACTTCTGCAGGCCGGAGATGGTGAGGGCGCTC
>DASTGR010000225.1:0-14392 GCA_035718885.1 Pseudolabrys sp.
GGATGGGCCACGAGGACATTGCCCGCATCGCCGAACTGATCAAGCGGGTCGCCGCCGATCGCACCGTGCTGATGGTTGAGCACAATCTTTCGGTGGTCGCTGATCTGTCCGACCGGATCACCGTGCTGACGCGCGGCCGCATCCTGGCCGAGGGCGATTACGAGACCGTCTCGGCTAACCCGGATGTGCGCGAGGCCTATATGGGAGTGGGCCATGCTTGAACGCGCGGCGCCGCTGCTTGCAGTCGACAAGCTCGAAGCCTGGTACGGCGAGTCTCATATCCTCCACGGCGTCAATTTCGACGTGCGTGAAGGCGAGGTCGTGACGCTGCTCGGGCGCAACGGCGCCGGCAAGACGACCACGCTCAAGTCGATCATGGGCATCGTCGGCAATCGCACCGGATCGGTGCGCTTCGAGGGCCGCGAGCTGATCGGCATGTCGTCGGACCGCATCGCGCGCGCCGGCATCGCCTTCTGCCCGGAGGAGCGTGGCATCTTCGCCAGCCTCGGCGTCGAGGAGAACCTGCTCTTGCCGCCGCAGGTGAGGCCGGGCGGGCTCACGCTCGACCAGATATTCACGCTGTTTCCCAACCTAAAGGAGCGCCTCGGCTCGAGCCAAGGCACGAAACTCTCCGGCGGCGAGCAGCAGATGCTGGCGATCGCGCGCATTCTGCGCACCGGGGCGCGGCTACTCCTGCTCGACGAGCCGACCGAAGGGCTCGCGCCGGTCATCATCCAGCAGATCGGCAAGACCATCCGCTCGCTGAAGGAGCAGGGGTTTACCATCCTGCTCGTCGAACAGAATTTCCGCTTCGCCTCGACCGTGGCGGATCGCTACTACGTCATGGAGCATGGACGTATCATCGACCAGTTCGCCAATTCCGAGTTGGAGGCGAATGTCGAGAAGCTGCACGACTATCTCGGTGTTTAATCGGGCGACATAAAAGCAACGGAGGAAGCAAATGTTGAGAAAGACTATCGGGCTTGCGGCATTGGCCGCGGCGCTCGCTTGCGGTACCGCGCAGGCGCAGCAGATCAATGTGAAGATCGGCGTCCTGACCGACATGTCGAGCCTTTATGCCGACAACAGCGGCATCGGCTCGGTTATCGGCGCGCAGATGGCGATCGACGACTACGCCAAGGCGCATCCGAATTCAAAGATCAAGGCGACCGTCGTCAGCGCCGATCACCAGAACAAGGCCGACGTCGGCACCAACATCGCCAACCAGTGGATCGACGTCGATCACGTCGATGCCATCCTCGACGTGCCGAACTCGGGTGTCGCGCTCGCGATCAGCCAGGTCGCGGCGGCCAAGAACAAGGTGTTCATCGGTTCAGGCCCGGCCTCGTCCGACCTGACCGGTCCGAAGTGCAATGCGAATACCGTGCACTGGACCTACGACACCTGGATGCTGGCGAACGGCACCGGCAAGGCCATCGTGAAGAACGGCGGTAACACCTGGTTCTTCCTCGTTTCCGACTACGCCTTCGGTCACGCTCTCGAGCGCGACACTGCGGCGGTCGTCGAGAAGAACGGCGGCAAGGTGCTCGGCCAGGTCGCGCACCCGATCAACACCAGCGACTTCTCGTCCTTCCTGCTACAGGCTCAGGCCTCCAAGGCCAAGGTGATCGGTCTCGCCAATGCCGGCGGCGACACGATCAACTCGGTCAAGCAGGCGGCTGAGTTCGGCATCGTGCAGGGCGGCCAGAAGCTCGCCGCGCTCCTGCTGTTCGCGTCCGACGTCAACGCGCTCGGTCTGAAGACGGCGCAGGGCCTGACCTTCACCGAGACCTGGTACTGGGATCTCAACGATGGCAGCCGCGCCTGGACCAAGCGCTGGTCGGCGATCCGTAAGGACGACAGCAAGGTGCCGACCATGAATATGGCGGGCGTCTATGCCGGCGTGCTGCACTATCTCAAGGCGGTCGATGCGATCGGCAAGGCGGATGACGGCAAAGCGGTCGTCGCCGAGATGAAGAAACTGCCGACCGACGATCCGCTGTTCGGCAAGGGCACCGTCCGCGAGGACGGCCGCGTCCTGCACCCGGCTTACCTCTTCGAGGTGAAGAAGCCGGAGGAGTCGAAGTACAAGTTCGACTTCTATCACATCAAGGCCACCATTCCGGCCGACCAGGCGTTCCGTCCGCTCAAGGACGGCGGCTGCCCGCTGGTAAAGGGCTGATGACGGCGTCATCGCCGGGCCGCCGCGCGTAAAGCGCGGCGTGCCCCGGTGATCTCGATCGGGGAGGCACAGCGCCCTCCTGATCGGGGTCGCCGGGACAAGCCCGGCGACGACAATCAGAGAGCGCGTCGCCCATGACCACGATCTTCGGCGTCCCAACGATGGCTCTGTTCGGTCAGCTCCTGATAGGGCTGATCAACGGCTCGTTCTATGCGTTGTTGAGTCTGGGGCTCGCCGTGATCTTCGGCATGCTCAACATCATCAATTTCACACACGGCGCGCAGTATATGCTCGGCGCCGTCGTCGCCTATCTGATGCTCAATTTCCTGGGCATCGGATACTGGCCCGCGCTGATCCTCGCGCCGATCTTGGTCGGCATCACCGGCGTGCTGATCGAGCGGCTGTTCTTGCAATGGCTCTACAAGCTCGACCACCTTTATGGGCTGCTGCTGACCTTCGGCATCGCGCTCATCATCGAGGGCGTCGGCCGCAATTACCTCGGCACTGCGGGACTGCCATACACGCTTCCTGACTCGCTGAAAGGCGGCAACAATCTCGGCTTCATGTACCTGCCGAACTACCGCGCCTGGGTCATCGGCGTTTCGCTGGTCGTCTGCTTCGGCACCTGGTTCGCCATCGAGCGTACGCGGCTCGGCGCCTATCTGCGCGCCGCGACCGAGAATCCGACACTGGTGCGCGCCTTCGGCATCAACGTGCCGCGCATGATCACCTTGACCTACGGCTTCGGCGTGGCGCTGGCCGCCTTCGCCGGCGTCATGGCGGCGCCCATCTACAACGTCTCACCGAACATGGGCTCCGAGATCATCATCGTCGTGTTCGCCGTTGTGGTGATCGGCGGCATGGGCTCGATCCTCGGCGCCATCATTTCCGGATTCGGCCTCGGCGTGGTCGAGGGCCTGACCAAGGTCTTCTATCCGGAGGCGTCGAACACGGTGATCTTCGTGGTAATGGCGATCGTGCTTCTGGTGCGGCCGGCCGGCCTGTTCGGACGGAGAGGGTGATGAAGCACGTGACCGATCCGACCACGCAGCGCACCGGCATGTTCGGCACGCAAAGCCAGACCATCGCGCTCGCCGTGATGCTGGTCGTGCTTATTGCCGCGCCGTTCATCACCTATCCGCCGTTCCTGATGGAATGCATGTGCTTCGCGCTGTTCGCGCTGGCGTTCAATTTGCTCGTCGGTTACGTCGGGCTCCTGTCCTTCGGCCATGGACTGTATTGGGGCTGGGCGAGCTACATGAGCGCGCATGCGGCCAAGGACTGGGGTCTGTCGCCGGAATTGGCGATCCTCGTCGGCACGGCGACTGCTACCATCTGCGGCGTCATTGCCGGCTCGATCGCGATCCGCCGGCAGGGCATCTACTTCGCCATGATCACGCTGGCGCTGGCGCAGATGATGTATTTCGTCGCGCTGCGCGCCAAGTTCACCGGCGGCGAGGACGGCATCCAGGCGGTGCCGCGGGGGCACCTGTTCGGCGTCCTCGGCCTGTCGAACGACCTGACGATGTATTTCTTCGTCCTGATCGTGTTCCTGGCCGGCTTCCTCTTGATTCACCGCATCATCCATTCGCCCTTCGGCGAGGTCCTGAAAGCGATCCGCGAGAACGAGCCGCGCGCGATCTCGCTCGGCTACAAGACCGACCGCTACAAGCTGATGGCTTTCGTTCTGTCGGCGACCCTCGCGGGCCTTGCCGGCGCCACCAAGGCGTTGGTGGTGCAGATCGCTTCGCTGACCGACGTCACCTGGCAGATGTCCGGCGAAGTGGTGCTGATGACCCTGGTCGGCGGCCTTGGCACCGTCTTCGGGCCGGTTATTGGCGCCTTCGCCATCCTGTCCATGCAGTACAAGCTCGCCTGGATGGGGCAGTGGGTGCTGGTCATCCAGGGCGTCATCTTCGTCGTCTGCGTGCTCCTGTTCCGCAGGGGTGTCGTCGGGGAGATCGCCCACCGCTTCAGGATCAAGCTCTAGGAGCCGGGGCGGGGTACTTTGCGGCCGGCCCATTCATGATGAATCGGCCTGGCCTTGGGCCGCCGATTGAAAAAATCCCTTCTATAGAGCGTAGTTTGCCTCGCCCGGGCGGCCTTCGGTGGCCCGGTGCGGCGCTCTGTTCATCCCAGAGTCAGGTTCGATGCGTAGGGTGCCTGCGGCCCCCTTGTGGTGCGGGGCATGGAATGCGAGACGCGGTGCGCGATGACCGTCCACGATGCTCCTTTGACCAAGACCTTCTTCCTACCTTCCGCCTTTGCGCGCCGCCGCACGCTCGCCTTCAGCGGGCTCAACATCGCCGTGCTGGCCGGCCTCCTGTTGCTGGTCGTCTCGATTCCGATCTGGACCAACCCGGTCCCGCCGCTGTCCGACTACGTCAACCACCTCGCGCGCATGCACGTCATCGCCGCGCTCGGCCATGACGCCAACCTCTCGCGTTTCTACGAGGTCGACTGGGCGCCGATCCCGAACCTGATGATGGACCTGATCGTGCCGGTGCTGGCGCGAGTCATGAGCGTCTATCTCGCCGGCCAGATATTCCTGCTCTCCATGCTGGCGCTGATGCTGTCGGGCGCGCTCGCGCTCAACCGCGCGCTGTTCGGCCGGTGGTCGGCGTTCCCGCTGATCGCGACGCCGCTCCTCTATAACCACGTCTTCCTGGTCGGCCTGACCAACTACATCTTCGGCATCGGCATCGCGCTGTGGGCGCTCGCCTGCTGGGTGTCCTTGCGCGAGCGGCACTTCGTCATCCGGCTCGGCCTGTCGGCCGTGTTCGTGATGATCTTGTTCTTCTGCCACCTGTCGGCGCTCGGCGTGTACGGCGTCGGCCTCCTGGCGATCGAGTCGCACCGCCTGTGGCTCAACCGGCGTGACCCCTGGACGCTGCGCATCGTCGACTTCTGCGCCACCGGCATTCCGTTCCTGCCGGCGATCCCGCTCCTGATGGAGAGCCCGACACTCGGCCTCGCGCACGAGTACTACTGGGAGCGTCTCGGCAAGATCGACGGCCTGATTTACGTCATCCAGTGCTATTCCGACATCGTCGCGCTGTCGCTGATCGCGCTCCTGACCGCCGGCGCGGTGTGGACGGTGCGGCACCGGCTCCTGCGCATCCATCCGCTGTTCTGGGTGCTGCTGGTCATATCGATCGCCGTCTATCTCGCCATGCCGCGCGTCCTGTTCGCCACCTATATGGGCGACCAGCGCCTGCCGATCGCCTTCGCCTTCATGCTGATCGCCTGCCTCGACGTCGACCTGCGCCACCGCATCGTGCGCCGCGGCTTCCTCGCGCTGCTCGTCGTGGTGCTGCTCGTGCGCGTGATCGAGATCGACACGGCCTGGGGCTCGCTCTCGACCTCGACCAGCGAGTTCCGCGCCTCGATCAAGCGCATCAAGCCCGGCTCGCGCGTGCTCGTCGCCTACGCCAAGGCCGATGCCGGCGACGACGTCGCCGACTACGCGCTCGTTCATCTGGCCTGCCAGGCGATCATCGAGCGCTCGGCGCTGGTGACGACTGCGTTCACGGTCAAGGGCAAGCAGATCCTGCACGTGCGGCCCGAGTATCGCTCGATCGTCGACAGCGAGGACGGCACGCCGCCCTCGACGCCGCGTCTCCTGCTTTCGACCGACGGGCCGGGACCGAATGGCCCGCGTTACTGGGACGAGTGGCCAGAGCACTACGACTACGTCTATCTCCTGTTCACGGAGAGCGACGCCGACAATCCCGATCCCGAGCACATGACGCTCGTCCAGGACGGCACGAACTTCCAGCTGTACCGGATCGTCAAGCCGACGCAGGCCTCGCTCGCGCATTGAGCCGGGCGCCGCCGCTTGTCGCGCGCCGCGGTCGGTAGCCATTGCCTGCCTGGGCGAATCAATCTACTCAGAAGAATCAGTCAGAAATCCTGTGGTGGCGTCTGGAGTGGTCATGCCGGTTGCCGCCGATCCCGTTGCGATCGAGCGCGCCGACCGGCGCACACGACGGATCGGTCATGCCGGCAGGAACGAACACTCCGCGATTGGAGAAGGTCACGCGCAAATGGCTGGAACTGGCCGAGCGCCGGCTCGCCTCCTACGAGGACCTCTACCGCACGGGTCGCTGGCGGCTCTATTACCCGACCGAGGCGCTCTTCGCGGTGCGCATGCTCGATGTGATCAAGGTGGTCAAGACGCTTCGCCGCGCCGCCGACAGCATCCCGGAACATCCGCGCGTGTCCCGGCTGCGGCAGGCCGCGTGAGGCTGGCGGGCCTCGCCTTCGCCGCACTCGTCCTCGCCGCCGCCCCGCTTCGCGCCCAGGACGCCGGCAGCGCCGCCGACCTCAAGCTCGGCGCCGAACTGCTGCAAAAGAACTGCGCCTCCTGCCACGCCGTCGGCCGCACCGGGACAAGCCCGTCCAAGGACGCGCCAGCCTTCCGCACGCTCGGCCAGCGTTATCCGGTCGACTCGCTCGAGGAGGCGCTGGGCGAGGGCATCCTGTCCGGCCATCCCGATATGCCGGAATTCAGGTTTGACGCCGACGAAGTCGGTGCCATCATCGTCTACCTTCAGTCCATTCAGCAGCGCTGACGCTTTTCTGCGGCGGCACTCTCCCCGGGATCGTCCTCCATGAGCAGCGTTCTGTTTTCGCCGGTCCGGCTTGCCGGCATCGAGCTCGCGAACCGCATCGTCATCTCGCCCATGTGCCAGTATTCCGGCGACGACGGTTGCGCCAATGACTGGCACCTGATGCATCTCGGCATGCTGGCCAATTCCGGCGCCGCCCTGGTCGTCGTCGAGGCGACCCATGTCGAGCGGCACGGCCGCATTACCCATGGCTGCCTCGGGCTCTATTCCGACGACAACGAGGCGGCGCTTGCCCGCGTCGTGTCGGCCGCGCGCCGGCGCGGCACCGCGAAGTTCGGCATCCAGATCGCGCATTCCGGCCGCAAGGGCTCGGCGCAGCGGCCCTGGCACGGCGGTGCCGCCCTCAAGGCCGGCGAGGAAGATCCGTGGCCGACGGTCGCAGCCTCGGCCATCCCGTTCGGCGACAACTGGCATACGCCGCGCGAGGCGACCGAAGCCGACATGAACCGGATCCGCGACGCCTTCGTCAATTCGGCGAAGCGGGCGCTGCGCATCGGCTTCGAGTCGATCGAGCTGCACATGGCGCACGGCTATCTGCTGCACGGGTTCATGTCGTCACTGTCGAACAAGCGCACCGACCAGTACGGCGGCTCGTTCGAGAACCGCATTCGGTTTCCCTTGTCGGTCGCGCGCGCCGTGCGCGCCGTCGTGCCGAAGGACGTGCCGCTCGGCGCGCGCATCACCGGCAGTGACTGGCGCGAGGGCGGGCTCACGCCGGACGACGCGGTCGCAGTCGCCAAGGCTTTGAAGGCCGAAGGCATCGACTTCCTCTGCGTTTCATCGGGCGGCGTCGCGCTCGACATCCGCAATCCGTCCGACCTCGGCTACAACGTCGCCATCGCGGCGCGGGTGAAGCGCGAGGCGGGGATCGCGACGCGCGCCGTCGGCCTCATTGTTACGCCGGAGCAGGCCGAGGGCATCGTGGCCAAGGGCGAGGCCGACATGGTCGCGCTCGGCCGCGCCATGCTCAACGATCCGCATTGGGGCTGGCACGCGGCCGCCGCGCTCGGCGCAGACGTCAAGCTGCCGGTGCAGTACCTGCGCGCCGGGCCGAAGCTGTGGGCGCCCACGGCGAAAAAGTGAGGACACTTCACCTCTCCCCGCAAGCGGGGTGAGTGATAATATGCAAACCTTCGTCTTTATCGCCGTTCTGTTCGCCGCGCTGTGTCACGCCGGCTGGAACGCGCTGATCAAGACAGGTCTGGATCCTCTGCGCGCGACCACCTTGATCGCGCTCGGCGCCGTCACGGTGGCGCTGGTGCTGCTGCCGTTCGCCGGCCTGCCGAGCACGGCCGCCTGGCCTTGGCTCGTCGCCTCGATGGCGATCCATGTCTTTTATTTCGCCGGCCTCATCGAGGCCTATCGCGCCGGCGATCTGGGTCAGGTCTATCCGATCGCACGCGGGGCGGCGCCGCTGATGACGGCGACCGCAGCGACCATATTCGTCGGCGAGCATCTCTCTGTGTTTGGCTGGGCCGGCATCGCTGCGCTCGCCACCGGCGTTCTGCTCCTGTCGGCGCGGGGCGGCAGCGGACTTGCCCATCTCGACCGCCGTGCCGTCGGCTTTGCGCTGTTCACAGCGGTGACGATCTGCGCCTATTCGGTCGTCGACGGCGTCGGAGCGCGCGCCTCTGGAAATGCGCCGGGCTACACGCTGTCGCTGTTCGTCGGCAACGGCATCTGCCTGATTCTGTATGCGCTGGGACGTGAGGGGACGGCGGCTTTAAAGCCGCTGCCGCATCTGTGGCGGCGCGCGCTTCTCGGAGGCGCCATGCAGATCATGTCCTACGGCATCGCGCTGTGGGCGATGACGCTGGCGCCGATCGCCATCGTCGCCACGTTGCGCGAGACCAGCGTACTGTTCGGCACGGCGATCGCCGTTGCCATGCTGAAAGAGCCGCTCAAGCCCGTGCGCATCGCGGCGGCAGTGCTGATCATGGCCGGGTTGGTAGCGATCCGGATGGCCTAAAGCGCGAGTTCCGGAAACTGCCGCTCCATGCGCGCGAGATCGGTCTCGGTGTCGACGTCCCACAACGTGTCCAACTCCGCGGCGGACAGGCCGAGCGCGGCGATGCGCCCGCGCGTCTCGGCGAGCACGGTTGGGACACTCCAAGTCATGGCCTCAAACAGTTCGGGATGCGGCCTCTTGGCGCCGATCAACACGAATCCACCGTCCTCGGCCGGGATGAGCACGACATCGTGCGTGTCGAGCGCCTGCGCGGCGGCGCGAAGATGCGTCGGCGTGAGCGCCGGGCAGTCCGTGCCGATGACCAGCGTCGGCGTATTGCTGAACGCCGCGAACATGCGCGCGCCGAGGTCGCCTTCCGGCTGCCGCTTGAGGGCAACGCCGAGTTCGCGGAAGCTGCGGTGCGTCGGGTCGGGCGCGCACCAGACCGTCACGCGCCCGAAATCTGCGGCGGCGGCCGTCGCGACCGCGCACGCGGTGAGCCGCTCCTGAAGCACCGCGGCGGCGTGCGCGCCAATGTCGGAAATGAGCCGCGTCTTGGCAAAGCCGGGGACCGGCGCCTTGGCGAGGATGGCGATGCTAGTTGACGCCATAGCCATAGGCGCGCGCCAGCCACTTGGGGTCGACTCCGAGGAAGAAGGCGAGGCGCAGCCGCCACATCATGAGGACGGTGCGCAGCGTGCCGTGCGTTCGCCAGCGACGCGGCGAGGTGGTCACGCGGGCGCGCAGGCATACGGGTCGCGACAGATGTTTGAGGCACGCAGAGAAAGCGACATCTTCCATCAGGGCGATCTCGGGGAAGCCGCCGGCGCGGCGAAACGCCTCCTGCGTCACGAACATCGCTTGGTCGCCGGTGGCGATGCCGCTCGCGCGCGAGCGCAGGTTCATCGATGCGGCGACAAGCGGCAGGGCGCCGCCAGAGAAACGCACGTCGAAGCGGCCCCAGACGCGCGCGCCATTGAGTGCGTGAGTCACGAGCACATCGGCGTCATCCGGCAACCGCGTATCGGCGTGCAGGAACAGGAGAAGATTGCCCGTTGCAATCGCCGCGCCGGCATTCATCTGAATGGCGCGGCCGCGTGGCGAGGCCAGCACGTGGTCGGCCAGCGGCCGCGCCAGTTCAGGAGAGCCGTCGCACGACCCGCCGTCCACGACGATCACTTCGACGCCGCGCGTGCGCAGCGGCGCGAGCGCCTCTAGCGCGGCCACGATGCCGGCGGCCTCGTTCAGCACCGGCATGACGATGGAGAGGCGTGTCATGCGGCGGCTTCCTTGAGCGCGCCGCCGCAGCTCGATCCCTGGCCGGCTGTGCAGCCGAAGCAATGGCCGGCGACACGGATCGGATGGCTCTCGAAGGTGTCATCGAGCAGGTCGGAGAGATGCGCGCGCGGCCGCGCTCCATGTGCGAGCGGTAGATCGAGCATCTGGTTGAAGTCGCAGTCGTACAGATATCCCTGCCAATCGACCGAGATCAGGCTGCGGCACATGACGCCGTCGAGATTAGCGTCGAGATGAGCCTCTTGCAGCAAATTCAGATAGTGGTCGAACTCGCCTTTGCTCACCAGCATGGAGCCGAAGCGCTGGATCGGCATATTGGCGAGCACGAAGAGCTTGTTGAACACAACGCCGTAGCTGTCGCCCAGGATGCGCCGGTAATCGTCCTCGAGCGCGGCCTGTGGCGGCGGCAGCGACGGGCCTTGCGGATTGTAGACGAGGTTGAGCACGAGGCCATCGCCGCGGCCGTAGCCAAGCGCGTTGAGCCTTCGGAGGCCGCGGATCGAGCGGTCGAATACGCCCTTGCCGCGCTGGCGCTCGACATTGTCGGCGAGATAGCAGGGCATGGAGGCGACGATCTCGACGCGTTCGGCGGCGAGGAAATCCGCAAGATCGTCCTGATCCGGCTCGGACAGAATGGTGAGATTGCAGCGATCCATCACGCGCACGCCGCAGGCGCGGGCACCGCGCACGAGGCGGCGGAAATGCGGATTGAGCTCCGGCGCGCCGCCGGTGATGTCGAGCGTGCCGATCCTGCGGCGCTCCAGCACGTCGAGCACGAGGTCGGCGATCTCGCCGCTCATTTCCTCGGTGCGGTTCGGCCCGGCATTGACGTGACAGTGCACGCAGCTCTGATTGCAGCGGTAGCCGACATTCACCTGGAGCGTTTGAAGCCGGCCGCGGCGAAGCGCGGGGAAGTGGATGGCGTCGAGCAGCGGCAGCGTGTCGCGCATTGCAGGGTTCCGGACTGGCGCGGCCACTGTCGCACGCGTGGGCCGCCCGGACAGGACAATTCAACGTGAGGGATCAGCGAGCCAGCGCGGTTGCGACCGGGGCGGGGACGCCGATGCGGCCGAAGCCCGGCAGCTTGATGCCGGGATGGCGCAGGTCGAGGCCGGCGACGAGGCCGAGCAGGTTGACCTCGATGCCCTCGACCCAGCCGATCTTGAACGAGGCGAAGCCGAAGGCGTTGACCTCAAGGCCGGTGCGGCTGTCGGTCAGGCCGGCATAGAGGCCGGCGCGCCAGTCGCGGCCGACCGCGTTCGGCGGCAGGGCGAGCCGCAGCTCGGGCACGGCGCGCAGCACGGCGGCCACGAAGGAGTTGCTGTTCGGCCCCGGCCAGACGCGATAGCTGCCGGCTTCCGTGTAGGCGTAATCGGCGACGGCCTGCTCGACCCGCGGGATGAGGCGCTCGGCTTCATCGCCCGTAATGTCTGCGATCGCGACCGGCGTCGCGCCGTACCAGCGGCCGTCGACCGGCCAGTTATTGGTGCGGACCGGCGAACCCCAGCCGACCACGTCATAGCGGGTCCAGCGCCGGTCGCCGGCGCGCTTGAACACGACCCAACTGTGCACGGCGAAGACGCTCTTCCATGCGCCGGCTGTGCCCGTGAAGACGATCAGCCGCGAGTCTTTGTCATGCGATGCGGGCGGGAGCAGGCCGGCGCTCGACCAGTCGGCATCGCGCCAAGAGCGCGGGGCGTCGCTCGCCGCAAACAAGGCGGCGCGGGCGAGGATAGGCAGGAAAAAGATGGCGAGGACGAGCAGCATCAGGATGGTGCGGGGCCGGCGGCGGAGCGTCATGGGCGAGACGCTAACATAGGCGCCATTTCGGCCGAAAACAGGGCCTCACCGCACCTGATTGCCGCTGATCGTGAGCTGCGGGTATTTCGCCGCGTCGCGGACGAGATCGTCGCTCGCGACCTTGTCGAATTCCATGCCGACAATGGCGCCGTTTTTTGCCTCGGCGATCATGTTGCCGGTGACGGCGACATGGCCGGCACCGGCGGCAACACTGACATCGATCCCGCGACCGGCACGACGCACGACGTTGCCGGTGACGGTGACGTCGCGCTGGTACTTGCCGGCGCCGATGCTGATGCCTGCGGTGGGGGCGTCCTCGATGACGTTGCCGGTGACGGCGGCGTCGGCCTCGACGGCGACGCCGACACCGGCGGCATCGGGCCCGCCCTGCGGCCGCGTCGGCTTCAGGTTGCGGATGATATTGCCCTGCACCGTGGCCAGACGGCCGCCCTCGTTGAAATTGGTGGTCACGACGCCGAGCGCCGCGCCGTCGACCGTGTTGGCAGAGATCACCGCGCCCTCGAAGCCGAACTCGGCGTAGAGCGCGACCTCGGCGATTGCCGCGCACTGGTTGCCGACGACCTGAAGCGCCGAGACGGCGTTGCCGCGGACGGCGGAGAAGGCGCAGCGCCGGATGATGTTGTTGCTGACGACGACGCCGGAGGCGCGAAAGACGTTCACGCCGTTGCCGTTTTCGCCGGTGCCGCCGCCCTGCGAGGCGATGTCCTCGATCGTGTTGCCGGTGACGATGCTGCCGTCGTGGCGCCCTTTGCTCTGCCAGACGCGGATGCCGCCATTGCCGGCGCCGCGGATCGTGTTGCCACGCATGGTCACGCCGCGGCCGTCGGTCGAGAACAGCGCGGTGTCGGCGATGGTGGCGATGATGTTGTTCTCGACGATGCCGTCGCAGCCTTCGAGCACGATGCCATTGCCATTGGCGTTGCCCAGCGTGCAGTCGACGATGCGCACGGCTTTCATTTGCGCCAGATGCACGAGGCCGCGGTTCTTCGGTAACGCGACGCGCGCGCCATCGAGCGTAAGCCCGGAGAGCGTGATGCTGTCGCCGCCTTCCGCGGCGAGCATCGCATTGCCGCGCGTGAACACCAGGGTGGTTGCACCACGCACGCCGACGATCTGCGCGCCGGCGAGGAGGCGCAGCGGGCCGGTGCGGTAGACGCCGGCACCCAGAACGAGCGGCGCGCGCGTCTTCGCTGCTTCGTCGATGGCGCGCTGGAGCTTCGCGGTCTGCTCGTCATGCCCGGGCCGGACGCCGAACTGCGTGGCCTCGACACCATGTGCGGCGGTGGGCACCAGCGCGGCGGCAGCCGAGCCGAGGAGCAGGTGACGGCGGTCGAGCGGGAGCTGCGGCATGGGCGGCATTGTGCCGCCGTCAGGTTAACGGCGTACTGCCGTGGCAAGAGCCGTCAGAATGGCCTCGCCGGCCCGGGCGAGGTCGCCGGCGTTGAGCCTGCGGCGGCAGCCTTTGCGGCGCGGCACGCGGGCAAGCGGCGGCACATGGATGAAGGCCGCCAGCCGCGGGCCATTTGCCGCCGCGACCGCCTCGGCGCCACGCCACGAGATGTAGTTGCAGAGATATTTCCCGGCATCGCGCGAAAGATAGGCGGGAACCCGGGCGCTGCGCGCTCCAGCCAGCAACTGCACGACCGGCGCCGGGATGCGCCGCGCCGCCGGCGCGCCCGGCATTATCGCGTGCCGGCGCAGCGAGGTGCTCGTCGCGTCCGGCAACATTGCCAGCGCATTCCGGGCGCGCGTCTCGATGCGGATACGCGTCTCGCGCGTCGCGACGCCGAACATCAGCAGCGCGTCGGGACGGTGCCGCGCGATGAGTTGCGGCAGCTCGCGGTCAACCGCGGCATAGCTGGTGGTGAAGACGTGGCCGACAAGGCGCACATCGGCGAGCCCCGGCCGACGTAGCCGCGCAAGATGCCGCACCAGCGGCGTGGTCGGATTGACCGGCGCGCCGGGGAACGGTCCGAACCCGGTGATGAGGATGGTCGTCATAGGCCGAGCAGCGCCGCGATCTCTTCGACCGCCATGGTCGGCGCCAGCGTGCCGGCGGCGACCGCCGCCTCGGCGGCTTTCAGCTTCGCGCGCACGACGGGATCGCTGCGCAGCCGGGCCGTCAGGCGCTCCTCGAGCATAGTCCACATCCATTTGACCTGCTGCGCGCGGCGGCGTTCGGACAGTTCGCCGGTCGCGCCGAGCTTATCCTTGTGCTTGAGCACCTGCGCCCACAATTCGGCGATGCCGTTGCCGATGAGCGCCGAGTAGGTGATGACCGGCGGCGACCAGGTCGCAGAGGCGGGCGTCAGGATGTTGAGCGCGCCACGGAAGTCGGCCGCGGCGACCTTCGCGCGTTCGATATTGTCGCCGTCGGCCTTGTTGACGGCGATCATGTCGGCGAGTTCGACGACGCCTTTTTTCAGCGCCTGCAATTCGTCACCGGCGCCCGGCAGCGCCAGCACTAGAAAAAAATCAGTCATGTCGGCGACCGCGACCTCGGATTGGCCGACG
>DASTGR010000226.1:0-10221 GCA_035718885.1 Pseudolabrys sp.
GGTTGCATACGAGTTGCCGTGCGGCAAGCGCCGCTGAAATCGCAAATCGCGGCCCGTGACGCTCGTCGCCGGGCCACTGGCGGCAGACGCCGGCGATCCCCATATGGAACTTGACCGCTCCCCCCGCGTTATCCCGCCAACGGGGGCCTCGCATCATGCCGATTTCGCGGAATATCCTGTTCCTCCTCATCGGCGGGCTCATCGTCGCGGTCGCGGCGCTGGGCTACAAGGTCTATGACGACCACCGGCAGCCGAGGGGCGTCCAGCTCTCCATCGGCCCGTCCGGCATCTCGGTCGAGAAGAAATAGGCCTGCCGCAAAGGCCGCCCGCGGACAGCCACGCACCACGCCGCACGGCCTTCGCCCCCTTACTGAAGGGCCGCACCCCGTTTCGGTGCTGCCTCGCAACCCTGGAGACCGAATGACCGACACGCACACCAACGACGCCGCCAAGGACCAGGTGAAGACCAAGGCCAATGCCGCCTTCCGCAAGGAGCAGCAGGCGCGCGAGGGCGCTATCGCCATGACCGAATACGTCGCCGAGCAGAAGCACGTGCGCTCGAACATGGAGAAGCTGCGCGAGCTGCGCCTTGCCAAGGAAGCGCAGGACGCGGAAGCGGCCGCGAACGAGGTCGTCGAGGCCAAGCCGAAGAAGAAGCGGGCCGCCAAGCGCGTCGTCTCCTGACACCCCCCGTCCATCGAGTTTTGAAAGGCCCGGCCGTCGCGCCGGGCCTTTTTGATTCAAATCGCCCGCGCCCCCGGTCTTCCCCCGCAATCTCTTGGTAACGGTCGCGGCGCAATGCTGCGGCCATGTCCGACACCGCCCGATTCGGCCGCCCCCGCGTGTCGCGTTTCCGCCCGCCGGCGCTGCCGCCGCGGCGGCGGACGCGGCTGCCGCTGCCGGCGCTCAGCATCGGCCTCGTCATTCTGTTCCTCGCCTATGGCGGCCGGATCTTCGCGCCGGTTCAGGCCCCGCAGAGCGGCCCGGCGCCGGCGGCGCTCGCCGACGTGCGCGCGGTCGACGGCGACACGCTGCATGCGGGCTCGCAGCGCATCCGCCTCATCGGCATCGACGCGCCGGAAAAGGCGCAGGTCTGCCGCGACGCCCGCGGACAGGGTTATGCCTGCGGCACGGCGGCCGCCGAACGGCTTGCCGCGCTGGTCGCAGCCGGCCCGGTCGCCTGCACGGCGCATGGCCACGACCGCTACGGCCGCACGCTCGCCGTCTGCTCGGCTGGCGGCGTGGCGGATGTCGGAGGCGCGCTGGTGCGCGAAGGCCTCGCGGTCGCCTTCATGGACCGCGACGGCCACTACAGCGCGGCCGAGAGCGCCGCGCGCGACGAGGGCCTCGGCCTCTGGCGCGGCGCCTTCGAGCGCCCGGCCGACTGGCGCCGGCGGCACCGCCCGCAGGGCTGACACAAGCCTGCGCCTTTGCGCCGGCTGCCCCTCGCGGATAGTCTCCCCGCGCCTCCTCCCGCCGGACCTCCCGCCATGCCCACCGTCTTCCTCACGCACTCGCCGGACATGCTCGCCAATTATTATGGCGCGCGCGCGCTCGCGGCATTGCGGAAGCACGCCACCGTGAAGCTCAACGAGACCGGCCGCGTTCTCGATGCAAAATCGCTGGCCGAGGCCGCGCGCGGCTGCGAGATCATCGTCTCCGACCGGCAGACCGCCGGCCCGGCCGAGCTCTTCCCGCTCCTGCCCGACCTCGTCGCGTTCCTGCGCGTCGCCATCGACATTCGCAACATCGACGTTCAAGCCGCGAGCGCGCATGGCGTCCTCGTCACGCATGCGACGGCGGGCTTCATCGCCTCCGTCGCCGAAATGGCGATCGGCATGATGATCGATTGCGGCCGCGACATAACCCGCTCGACCATCGACTATCGCAGCGGCCGCGAGGCCGAGCCGCGCATGGGCCGCCAATTGAAAGGCGCGACGCTCGGCATCATGGGCTATGGCGCCATCGGCGAATATCTCGGCGCACTCGGCGTCGCGCTCGGCATGACCGTCCTCGTCTCCGATCCGTTCAAGACGATCGCCGCGCCCGGCCTCAGGCAAGTCGACCTGCCCGACCTGCTGGCGCAGTCGGACTACGTCGTCTGCCTCGTCGTCGCCAATGAGAAGACCGAGAATTTGATGAACGCCGCGGCCTTCGCGCAGATGAAGAAGACGGCCTTCTTCGTCTTCCTGTCGCGCGGCAATCTCGTCGACGAGAAGGCGCTCGAAGCCGCGCTCGATGCCAGACAGATCGCCGGCGCCGCGCTGGATGTCGGCCGCGCGCCGGACCAGAAGCCATCGCTGTTCCTCGCAAAGCGCGCCGACGTCATCGCCACGCCGCACACGGCCGGCCTCACGCCGGAGGCGGCCGAGCACCAGGCCTTCGACACGGTCAACCAGGTCGCGGAGCTCCTCGCGGGCCGCATGCCGCCGGGAGCGGCCAATGCACAGGCGGCGCACCGCCTGGCGCGGCTGAAACGGGGCTAGAAAGCAGGCTTTCCGATTTAACATCTGGGCAACGGATTTTCGCTAGCGTGCCGCGGCATCAACCGCCTGGGAGGCAGCGTGCTCACCCGTCTCGTCTATCATTCGGAAAACCATCTCGGCGCCGCCGGCGGCACGATGATCGCCGACCTCAACGCCATTCTCGACGCGTCGAACCGCAACAACGAGAAGGCCGGCATCACCGGCGCGCTGCTGTTCGACACCTTGTGGTTCGTGCAGATCCTCGAGGGCGAGCGCGAGGCCGTCTCCGCCACCCTCTGCCGCATCGTCGGCGACGAGCGCCATGCCGCCGTCACCGTCATGGAGTGCCGCCCCGCCGCGGCGCGCCTGTTCGACAATTGGTGGATGGGGCTTGCGCTGCTGCGCGGCGACCAGAGTGCCCTGCTCGGCCGCCATGGGCTCACGAGCTTCAATCCGCGCGCGATGAGCGGCGATCAGGCCGTGTCGCTGGCGCTCGATGTCGCCGCCGGCGGGCTCAACCGCAAGATTGTCGCAGCCGCTTGAGCGAAACCGCCGGCGCGGCTAGGACGCGCCATGGCCTTTCCGCTCACGACGACGCAGACCCTCTCCACCCCCGCCGCGCCGCAGGCGGTCTGGCGCGCCCTGACGCGCGTCGACCTGTGGCCGACCGTCCTCCCCGCTCTCCTCACCGCGCGGCTCGAGCCCGAGGGGCCGCTCACCCCCGGCCAGTCCATCGTCACGCGCGCGACGCCTGAGAGCGGAGCGAGCGACATCACCATGCGTGTCGTCGCCGCCGAGGCGCCGCAGCACCTGATGCTGGCGATCGAGGACCCCGCCTATCGCGCGACCACCGAGTACCGGATCGTCGCGACCACCGGCGCGACCGACGTCGTCGTCACCGCGACGCTCGAGGCCGTCGGCGTCAAGCAGACCGTGCGCTTCCTCCTGTGGCAGCAGCGGCTCATCCCGATGGTGCGGCAGACCGCGCGCGAGCGCGCGCAGGCGCTCATCGATCTTGCCGAGCGGATCGTCGAGAACGGCTAAGCGCGCTGCCGGTCGGCGTCGATCGGCATCACCTGGCCGGAGATCGTTTTCGCCGCGGGCGATGCGAGGAACACGGCAAGCTGCGCGATGTCCTTCGGATCGATCATCGACTTGATCGACTGCTCGGCCATCGCGTCGGCCTTCACCTGATCCATCGACTTGCCGCTGATCTGCGAGCGCCCCTGGAAGACGCGAACAATGCGGTCGCCCTCCACCGCGCCCGGCGCGATGGCGTTGGCGCGGATGCCCCATTGGCCGAGCTCGATCGCCAGCGTCTTGGTGAAACCGATCACGCCCCATTTGGTCGCCGCATAGGGGCTGCGATTGGCGAAGCCGAAGCGGCCGGCGATCGACGTCATGTTGATGATGACGCCGGCCTTGGATTGCTTCAGCGCCGGGATGGCGAGGCGGCAGACGTCGAACATCGCCGTCAGGTTGACCGCCACGACCTTGTCCCAGTCGTCCGCCGGATACTGGTCGACCGGCAACGTCAGCCCGGCAATGCCGGCATTGTTGATGAGCACGTCGAGACCGCCGAGCGCCTTCAGCGCCTCAGGCACCATGCGTTCGATTTCGCCGCGCTTGCCCATGTCGCAGCGCTGCGCGACCAGCCCCGGAATCTCCTTGGCGAGCGCCGCGAGCCCGGCCTCGTCGATGTCGCAGGTGAAGATCTTGGCGCCGGTGGCGGCAAAGGCCCTGACAAATTCGCGGCCAATGCCGGCAGCGCCGGCGGTGATCAGTACGCGCTGGGACATGCGATTCTCTCCGATCCTGTTGTCGGCGCGGAGAATGCCGGGCCGGCTCGCCAATGTCGATGCTCGACGCACCGCACGTGCCGCCGCGCCGCTGTTGCGTCCGGTCTTCGCGTGGAACCACGGCAAGGTAATGTGTTGGGGCGAGACCGGCCTCGCCAATCGCCGTGCCGCCTGAGCCTATTCCGCGGGCTGCACCTTGCGTGTGCGCGACGCTCTCATGAGCGCGTCCACGCTCCACGGTCCGGGTCCGGCAAAGGCGATGTAGACGAACACGAAGCAGTACAGGATCGACGAGTCGCCGCCATTCAGGATCGGATAGAAACTGCGCGGCGCGTGGCTGAGGAAATAGGCGAATGCCATCTCGCCCGCCATGATCAGCGCGGACAGGCGCGACACCAGACCAAGCGTCAGCAGGATGCCGCCGACGAGTTCGATCCCGCCGGCAAACCAGTACATCGTGAACGACGGCGGTGCCGGCAGCGGCGACGGGAAACCGAGCATGCGCGAGAGGCCGTGCTCGAGAAACAGAAGTGCGGCCATGATGCGCAGAACGCTCAGCATGTACGGCGCCAGCCGCGCGGCAATCGAATCGTCGGTCACAATCAGCTCCTGTTGGCCCGGCTCTATCGGAGCGGCCGTCAGGGAAAAATAAATTCGGCGTGAGGAGGCCCGCGCCCGGCCCTATCGCATGCCGCGCATGCATCCGCGCCGGCTTCGGCTTGTCGAACGTCAGGTCATTCCTCGGGCTCGGTCGTGAAATAGAGCGGATAGCCCTTCGCCTTGCCGAGTTCGGTCGCCTCTTTCGCCTTCGTCTCGGCAACGTCGCGCGTGAACACGGCGATGACGCAGGCGCCCTTCTGATGTGCGGTCAGCATGATCTTGTTGGCGGTGGCCTCGTTCATGCGGAACACCGCCTTGAGCACGAGCACGACGAATTCACGCGGCGTGAAGTCGTCGTTCAGCAGAATGACCTTGTAGAGCTTCGGCCGCTCGGTCTTCGTCTTCGTTTTCGTGCGCGGCTTGACGGCGATCTGGCTCATCGCGCCTCCAACGGGACCCGGTCCCGAGGACCAATGATTCACCACGGCTGCGACACTTCGCAAGCCGGTTACGTCAGCCTTGCTGCTTCAATCCCGCATCCGGCGGGCTACGCTTCATGCCATTCGGGTGGATGGGGAGAGCGGCGGCGCGGCGAAGAGACGTCGCGCGCGGCAACCTTATGGAGGCGACCCCATGAACCTGCTTCGTCACACGTCGGCCAGACAACGGCGATCGCCGCAAGCCTCGATCGCCTGCGCCCAATGCGGCGCGGATCTGATCATGCCGGAATGGTCGGAATGGCTCGACAGCGCCCGCGTGCGGCATCTGTGGACGTGCAACGCCTGCGGATACGCCTTCGAGACGACCGTCCGGTACGCGATCGAGATCGATACCGCGGCGTGAGGATTCAGGGTCCGGCCAGGCGCGCGCGCCCTCGCTCATGGAGGACATGCTGCGGCGCCAGGCAGCGCTGGCCGGGCCCTGAGCCGCTCATAACCGCCGGTATCAGGTGCGGAATTCCGCCGCGTCCGCATGGCCCGCGCCACGATTCCCTGTGACCAACGGGCAGAACCCCGACTTCCATCGCTCCACGATATTGACGAATCGAGATGGCCGTGGCCGATTACCGTGGACATTTGGTCACGCGGGCCGGCCGGGTTGCCGACCCGTTGCGAGGTTCCTCCCGCGTGGCGTTAAGACTTGGGCGGCCGTGAGGCCGCCCATTTTCATTTCGGTCGGGCCGCCACACTCAGTAGCAATAGCGCGGATGGACGCGGTGATAGCTGCCGTCGCGCCAGCGCCGCCAGCAGCCCTCGCGATAATAGTAGTAGCCGCGGTGCCGCGGCTCCATCTGCGCGCCGAGCGCGGCGCCCGCGGCCGCGCCGATGATGCCGCCGGCGATGGCGCCGCCGGCGCTGTTGCTGGCCGCGCCGCCAATGATGGCGCCGATGCCGCCGCCGATGATCGCCCCGCCGATGGCGTTGTCCTGGGCTGCTGCCGGCGCCGCCGGCATTGCGAGACACGCGACGGCCAGCGCCGCAATGATCGTCTTCTTCATGATGTCACCCCTCCATATCGCCGCCGAGTATCCCGATTCCCGAAGCGGAGGGAATTGACGGCGGTCAAACGGAATGGCGCCTCAGGCCGCTTCCCGGCCTGTTTCCGGCTTGGCGCCGGCGGGATCGATGGCCTCGACCAGCTCCAGGAAGGCGCTGCCCGGCAAGGGCGGCGCGAACACGTAGCCCTGAGCCGACCGGACGCCGAGGTCGCGCAGGTGCATGACCTGCTCGAAATTCTCCACGCCCTCGGCGATCACGTCCATGCGCATGTTGTGCGCGAGGTCGACGAGCGTTTCGACGATGGTCGTCGAATTGCGGTCGGTGCCGATCGCATCGACGAACATCTTGTCGATCTTGATGATGTCGACGCCGAGCTTGAGCATATAGGACAGGCCCGAATGGCCGGTGCCGACGTCGTCGATGGCGATGCGGACGCCGAGCCCTTGCAGCGCGGCGATGATCTGGCGCGCCTGCGTCAGGTTCTCGATCGGGTCACGCTCGGTCACTTCGAGCACGACCTGCGACAGCCTGATCGGCGAGGCGGAGAAGATCTTGCGCACGTCCTTGACGATCGTCTCGTCGGCGAACAGCTTGCCGGCAAAATTGAACGAGATCTTGAGCGACGGACGCTTGCCGAGCGCCGGACCTGCTTCGGCGCAGACCTGCCGCATCAGGCGGCGCGTCATGTCGTGGATGAGGCCGCTCGATTCCGCGAGCGGGATGAACGAGCCCGGCAAGACCAGGCTGCCGTCCGGCTTGCGCCAGCGCACCAGCACTTCCGCGCCGCGCAACTGCCCCGAACGGATGTCGACCACCGGCTGGTAATAGGGCACGAATTCGCCGGCATCGAGCGCGCCGGAGAGCTGGCTGACCGGGTCGTTGGAGTTGCGCCTCGGCAGCAGCAGCATGAACATGGCGACGGCCGCGACGATGATCGCGGAGACGAAAACGCCGAGCCATTTCAAGCCGGCATGATCCGCCACCATCAACTCGCGCGGCGCGGCGATATCCATATCGAAGCCGAACGCCGACGAGGCGCCCGTCGCCTCGATGATCGGGCCGTCGCTGGCGAGCGGACGTGTCCCGGCGCCGCCGAGCGACACGCCCTCGCGCGTGCGGATGCCGGCGAAAGCCTTCAGCGGGCCGCCATCCATCGAGGCCTGGGGCAGAAGGAGCGGCAGCGGCACCAGTGCCGCGAGCTGGTTGGGACCGGCGCCGGCAGGCCGGCGCACGCGCAGCATGGTCTCGGCTTCGCTGACCCGAAGAAAATCGAGCGTGACCCCCGGCCGCGAGGGCACGGGCTGGGTGGCGAGCTGGGTCACGGGACCCGGCAGCTGGGCTGTGTCGCTGCACAGCGTCTGCCCCTCCGGCGACAGAAGCGCGATCTGCTTGACCGGCGCCGCCAGGAAAGCGGCGGCCCGCATCGTGTCGCCGGCAGTCCCGGCGCATGAGGTCACGCCCTGGTCCGACAGGTCGTCGAGCGCCGCGAGCGCCTGCGACAGCCGCGCATTGGCGACCGAGACGGCGCGCTGGGCGGCGTTGTCGATGGCGCGGCGGCCCTCGGCATCGACCAGGTGGCCGATCCACAGATTGAAGGCGAGCAGCGCCGCGCCAGCGAGCAGGGCGCCGACGGCAATCGCGATCAGATTCTGGCGCGTGAGCGCGCGCACAGCCTGTCTCATTCTGCTGCCAATGCGGCATTCCCTCACATTCGTCCGGACATAGAGCCATGGAGCGCGTAAAGGGGGCGTTAAGCTTAAGGCGCAGCCCTTTGGAGACATGCGGTTTTCAGCACTCAGGAGCGACCAAGGCGGTACGTGGAGACCTCCCGTGAACCCCGAGTTGCGCTTCTGGCCTGCCGCCGTCAAATACGAGCCTCAGACGACCATGGAGAACGCGTTATGAGTTTTGCCCCCGGCGAAGACCCCAAGGCCGGCGACGCCTATGCCTGTGATGCGCTCGCCAATGTCGTCGTCCCCCGCACCGCCGACCTCGGCGACGGCTTCACGGTCCGCCGGGCGCTACCCTCGGCGCGCACCCGCATGGTCGGGCCCTTCATCTTCTTCGACCATTTCGGCCCGACCGAATTCCGCGGCGGCAAGGGCCTCGACGTGCGGCCGCACCCGCATATCGGGCTTGCAACAGTGAGCTATTTGTTCGACGGCGAAATCATGCACCGCGACAGCCTCGGCACCGAGGTCGCGATCCGTCCGGGCGAGGTGAACTGGATGACGGCCGGCCGCGGCATCGTGCATTCGGAGCGCACGCCCGGCTCGCATCGCGTCGACCATGAGCCGATCCATGGATTGCAAATGTGGGTGGCGCTGCCGGCGGCCAAAGAAGAAATGGACGCGGGCTTTGCCCATCACGAGGTCAGGGAATTTCCCGTCGTGTCGGACAGTGGCAAGACTGTCCGCGTCGTCGTCGGTCGGCTCTACGGCGCCGCCTCGCCGGTGCCGGTCGTGCACGAAACCTTCTTCGGCGACATCCACCTGAGCGCGGGCGCCAGCCTGCCCTTCGATCCCGATCACGAGGAGCGCGCGCTCTACGTGGTCGACGGCGTCGTCGACATTTCAGGCGACCGCTTCGAGGCCGGGCGGCTCCTGGTGTTCAAGGCCGGCGACCGCATCATGGTCAAGGCGGCGACCGACACGCACTTCGTCATTCTCGGCGGTGCGCCGATGGATGGACCGCGGCATATCTGGTGGAATTTCGTATCGTCGCGGCAGGACCGGATCGAGCAGGCCAAGGCGGACTGGAAGGCCGGCCATTTCGGCAAAGTGCCGGGCGACGAGATCGAGTTCATCCCGCTGCCGGAGAAGTGAGATTAGGCCAAAGGCGAAAAGACGATTGGGGCTATCACGAGAAGACTGGCCAAGTATGAGGCGAAAAAGCCCGCTCCTGTCGGAATGATATTCCAGCCGAGAAACAGACAAGCCAGCCCTTTCCGACCCTCTACAATCAAAGTGTTTATCACGAAAAAACAATACGAAGTCAGAAAAGGATAAACATATACGTCCGCTCCACGTCAAATGGGAGACTCGCTAGATCGCCGTAGATGAACTTCCCGAGAGCGATCCCGAAGGTATCCCGGAGTGCATCCACAGAGAGTATAAAGTGGGAGCAGAGCGCAAACAGACCGGCAAGAAAAGCCACCGACAGACAGAGACAGATCATGTTCATTGAAACGGCTTGATATTGCTGTCGAAATTTCGGCCATACATAGCAAAATGCATAACAAAAAACCGAGATAATGAACTGCACCAGCATGTATTGACCAGCACCCTTGATTTCCTGCGTCCTTGACAACTCGGTCAAACCGAGCATCGCAAGAACCGCCACAAATAGAGGTACCGCGTCAAAGAATTTGAAGGATAGCCTCCAAAACAATAGATGAGCTCCTACGAGTTTTGCAAAAAAGGCGGCTACCGGATTCACTTGTCGCGCTCCATCTTGACGACCACCGGCTCACGCGCATCGCCAGCGCTTGTCCTCCGGATATTCACCACACTGAGCGCTATCGAACGCACCTCCCGTGATACGGTCGGCGCGAAATCGACGCAGCTACCGTCCGGGTTGATCCCGCGAACTGCGAGCAAATAGGCCTTCAAGGAATTGCCATTCTGGGCCTGCGAGAAGACGAACATCTGCCGCGGCAGGGGCATCTCCTGAGAATCGGGAAGGTCTCGATTGAAGATCCAGCCCGGTTCAATGTACAACCATTGTACCCATGCGCGGGGAGTGCCGCCGCGACTGAAGACTTGATAATCTGCGAATGGAACCTGCGCCCCGTGTCGGCGGATATTGTTGTAGACGCCCACCTCGGTTGAGGGCACATCAGAATCGAAACGCTGCTTT
>DASTGR010000227.1:0-3335 GCA_035718885.1 Pseudolabrys sp.
CACGGCGTGCGTCCGCTGGCGCGGCGCATCAGGTCGACATGGATGTGATTGTAATGCGCGGCGTTGTAGCCCGGCGCCAGCACGGTGGTGAACATCTGGCAGGCGGAAAGCTGCACGTCGTGCAGGAAGCCCTGCTCTTCCGGCGCGCCGTGCCAGCCGTGCTGCACCGAAACCGTGCGCCCATCGGCGAGCGTGAACGCGGCGATGTCGAGCGCATTGCCGAAGGCGTGCTCGGAAATATGCACTGAGCTGTTGCCGACCATATCGCGGCACGAATAGGCCGATATCTGCTTCATCGTCACCACCGGCTGGCCGAACCAGCGCAGCGCCGCGGGCTGCACGCCTTCGCTGACCCAGCGGTCGAGCGCCGAGACGATCGGACAGGCGAGCGTCGCCGGCGGCGTCAGCGCGGCTTGCATTGCCGCGGCGGCCGGAGCGCGCTGCGGGCCGAGCGCGGGCGGCGGCTGGGAGGCGGGCTGCATCGGCGGCTGCGACTTCGGCCGCGAGATCGCCGGTGCGCTCGGATCGCCAGGCAGAACGGCGTCGTCGGGAATGTCGTCAGCCTCCTCGGCGTCCGGCGGCCGGATCGACATCGGTCCGCCGGCGGGCGCGGGCGGCTCATAAGTCGGCTGCCGATAGGCCGGCTGCTGCGGATAGGCCTGCTGCTGCGGATAGGCCGGCTGTTGCTGATAGGCCGGCTGCGCCGCCGCGCCGCCCTGCTCGATACCCTGCGGGCCGACCGACCATTGCATGCGCCCGCCCGACGGCGCGGAGATCGGCTGCGGTGGCGGCGGCGGTTGGTAGGCCGGCTGGCTCGCCGGCCAGCGCGGCATGTTCGCGGACGATCCGTTCGGGATGCCCGCCGGCGGGCGAAGATCGTCGCCATAGGCCATGGGCACGCCGCCGCCCTCGCCCAGCGCCGAGACCTTCAAGGGGAAATCCGCGCCGCAGACGCCGGGGCCTTCGATCGGCTGGATCTGCACGACCCCGCCGCCGATCTTCACGGCCCCCGACTTCAGGCAGGACACCTCGGCCTCGTGGCGCCAGGAGGCGCGCTCGCCATATTGCCACATGCTGCGCCCGCAGCCCGCGAGCGCAATAAGCAAGGTCAGGCCGCCGAGGGACAGACGCACGCCACGCTTCATTCGCACAAATTGCGAGCGTGGCGTTTAACGACCTGTCAACGACGCCTGTCAGCGATCCGGTGAGGTTAAGAAACGGTTGATCGCCCCCGCCCCTGACAGGCGGGAGCGATCGTTCGTCACGGGAGCACTTACTCGGCCGCCTTGATGCCGAGCGTCTTGCCGATCTCGGCGACGGTGTCGCGCTGCTCCTTCAGGTCTTTGGCGAAGTCCGCGCCGGTGCCTGGATTGACCACCTGGCCGGTCGCGACCAGCTTGGCGTTGATGCCCGGATCGGCGACGTATTCCTTGATGTCGGCCGCGATGCGGTCGATCGCCGCCTTCGGCATGCCCTTCGGACCGAGCAGGCCGACCAGCCCGTCGAACTCGAGCGAGGGATAGCCCGCTTCGCGCGCGGTCGGGATGGCGTCGAGCGACTTGGCGTGCTCGCGGTTGGTCAGCGCGATGACCTTGACCTTACCCGCCAGCACGCGCGGACGCATAATCGCATAGGCGCCGACATAGGCCTGGATACGGCCGTCGGCGAGATCGTTGATCGCGTCCACAGTATTGCGATACGGCACCTTGGCGACGTCGAGCTTCTGCGTCTTCAGAAAGGCGGCGAACAACAGGTCGTTGGCGCCGGTCACCGAGGCGTAGTTGAGCTTGCCCGGCTCGGCCTTCGCCTTCGCCGCGAATTCCTTCACCGACGAGACGCCGAGGGCGGTCGGCACGCCGAACGCGATCAGCGTGTTGGTGACGCGCGCGATCGGCACGAGGTCGTCGGCCTTGTAGGGCAGCTTGTCGTGCAGCAGCGGATGCGCGGTGAAGGTCGAGGCCGGCGCGAACAGCAGGACGTGATCGTCATGCGCATTGACGACGGCCATGATCGCCAGCATGGCGTCGCCGCCGGGCTTGTTCTCGACGACGACCGGCTGGCCCCACTTCTGCGACAGCTTGTCGGCAAGAAGCCGCGCCGTGATGTCGACTCCCGAGCCTGCTCCGAGCGGGACGATGAAGCGCACCGGGCGCGACGGCCAGGCGGGCTGCTGCGCCTGCGCCGGCAGTATGCCGGCGAACGCGGCGGCGATGAGGGCGAAACTCAAAAGCAGGCGGCGCAAAGTGATCATGGGCTCCCCGTCCTTTTCTGGTTCTCGTTGGTGCGATCTTCGGACACATAGCGGGCGGGGCCGCTCGGGGCAATTGTCTTGGCAGAACCGGCCCAAGCCATGCGGATTTGGCAGGAGTCGGGCCCACGATACCGCCGGCCGCCCACCCCGGTCGTCACTCGCGCGTCATCGCATTGATGTTTGTTGGGCGCCGCTGACGAGTGCGCCGCAACATCGCGCGCCAGGCCGCTTGTTCCGCGCGGGCGATCAAACGCTTAGGCGCCGCATGCGAACGCCGCATGACTGCATGCGACAAATTTAAGTCGCCGCGGCCGGAGCGGCGCTTCGGCGGATTAGACTTTCGTGGTAGCGTTGCCTCGCTCCAACAAGGGAGGCCTGCCGTGACCTTCACCTTGAAATGGGACGTCATCGCCGTGTGCGCGGTGTTCGTATTCGTCGGCGCGGTGCTCCTCGGCGCCTTCTAGACTTTACAATTCGCGCGACGTGGCACCGGAGAACCAGACGTTCTCCGGTGTTTTGATATTGGATTGGTCCGCGTGTGCGGCGCCCGTCGCTGCGCCCTCTCCCCCTGTGGGAGAGGGCATGCACAGAACCTCCAGGCGGGAACTTGGGTGAGGGGCAGCCCCCTCACCCACCAAAATGCGTTGAGATGCTCTCAATGCGCTCTCCGACGGAGGGGAGAGGGCACATCGACAGCCGCCTCGAAATTCACGCCGCGGCGATGCTCGGCGCCTGACGCGGATCGTAATTGAGGATCGGCGCGAGCCAGCGCTCGGCATCCTGAACGCTCCAGCCCTTGCGGCGCGCATAATCCTCGATCTGATCGCGCTCGATCTTGCCGACGCCGAAATAGGCCGCCTGCGGGTGGCTGAAATAGAGGCCGCACACCGCGGCGCCCGGCCACATGGCGAAGCTCTCGGTCAATTCGACGCCAATGCGATCGCTCTCGAGCAGATTGAACAGCGTGCCCTTCTCGGTGTGGTCCGGCTGCGCCGGATAGCCCGGCGCGGGACGGATGCCGCGATATTTCTCGAGGATCAATTCATCGTTCGAGAACGTCTCGTCGGCGCCGTAGCCCCAGAAC
>DASTGR010000228.1:0-2676 GCA_035718885.1 Pseudolabrys sp.
TCGAGGAATTCCACCACCGTCACCTTGGCGCCGAGACGCCGCCACACCGAGCCGAGCTCCAGGCCGATGACGCCGGCGCCGATGACGAGGAGATGCTTCGGCACCTCCGGCAGCGTCAGCGCGCCGGTCGAGGAGACGATGCGCTTCTCGTCGATCTCGATCCCGCGGAGCTTCGCCACGTCGGAGCCGGTGGCGATGACGATCGACTTCGTCTCCAGCGTCTGCTTCTTGCCGTCAGCGCCCGTCACCTCGACCTTGCCCGGCGCGACGATGCGGCCGGCGCCGTGCACGCTGTCGATCTTGTTCTTCTTGAACAGGAAGTCGACGCCCTTGACGTTGCCGTCGACCGCCTCCTGCTTGAACGCCAGCATCTGCTTGAGGTCGAGCTTCGGCGCCGGCACGCCGATGCCCATCTTGGCGAAGGCGTGGCCGGCCTCCTCGAACAGTTCGGAGGCGTGCAGGAAGGCCTTGGACGGGATGCAGCCGACATTGAGGCAGGTCCCGCCATGCGTCGCGCGCTTCTCGACGACGCAGGTCTTGAGACCAAGCTGCGCGGCGCGGATGGCGCAGACGTAACCGCCGGGGCCGGTGCCGATGACGATGAGATCGTAGGACATGTGCAATCACCTATCGATTGTCATGGCCGGGCTTGTCCCGGCCATCTCGCTCAGGTGAGCACGGTGCCAGCCTAAGCGGGGTCGCCGGGACAAGCCCGGCGACGACAGAAAAATTAAAGATCCAGCACCAGCCGCGCCGGATCCTCGAGGCATTCCTTGACGCGGACGAGAAAGGTGACCGCCTCGCGGCCGTCAACGATGCGGTGGTCGTAGGACAGCGCCAGATACATCATCGGCCGCACTTCGATCTTGCCGGCGACGACCATCGGCCGTTCCTGTATCTTGTGCATGCCGAGAATGCCGGACTGCGGCGCGTTGAGGATCGGCGTCGACATCAGCGAACCGTAGACGCCGCCATTGGTGATCGTGAACGTGCCGCCCTGCATCTCGTCGATCTTGAGCTGGCCGTCACGGGCGCGGCGGCCGAGATCGCCGATCGTCTTCTCGATCTCGGCGAGCGACTTGTCCTGCGCATCGCGCACCACCGGCACGACGAGGCCCTTCTCGGTGCCGACCGCGATGCCGATGTGATAATAATTCTTGTAGACGATGTCGGTGCCGTCGATCTCGGCATTGACCGCGGGGATCTCCTTCAGCGCCTGGATGCAGGCGCGCGTGAAGAAGCCCATGAAGCCGAGCTTTTGGCCGTGCTTCTTCTCGAACAGGTCCTTGTACTGGTTGCGCATCGCCATGACCGCGCTCATGTCGACCTCGTTGAAGGTCGTCAGCATGGCGGCGGTGTTCTGTGCGTCCTTGAGGCGCCGCGCGATGGTCTGGCGCAGCCGCGTCATGTGCACGCGCTCCTCGCGCGCGGCGTCGTCGGCCGGCGACGGCGCGCGCATCTGCACCTGCGCGGGAGCGGCGACCTGCGCCGGTGACGCGGCCGCGCGCTCGATCGCGGAGAGCATGTCGCCCTTGGTCACCTGGCCGTGCTTGCCGGTGCCCTCGACCTTGCCGGCATCGATGCCGGACTCGGCCGACATCTTCTTCACCGACGGCGGTAGCGGCATGCCCGTCGCGGCTTGAGCGGCCGGCGCGGCGGGCTTCGGCGCTTCGGCCGGCTTGGCCGCAGGCGCGGGCTTCGACGATGCGGCGGCGGCCGCGCCGCCTTCCGAGATCGAGCCGAGCAGCGCGCCGACCGCGACCGTCGCGCCATCCTTGGCGGCGATGTCGCCGAGCACGCCGGCGGCGGGCGCCGGCACTTCCAGCGTCACCTTGTCGGTCTCGAGCTCGACCAAGGGCTCGTCGACGGCGACCGGATCGCCCGGCTTCTTGAACCATTTGCCGACGGTCGCTTCGGTGACCGATTCGCCGAGGGTGGGAACGCGGATGTCAGCCATGAGTGTTCTCTTGCTCTGAATGTTCTTTGTCATGGCCGGGCTTGTCCCGGCCATCTCGCTTAGGGACGCACCGTGCCCTCCTAAGCGGGGCCACCGGGTCAAGCCCGGTGGCGACAACTAAATTTCACCCCAGCGCCTCGTCGAGGAACTGCTTCAACTGCGCCAGGTGCTTCGACATCTGCCCGACCGCGGTCGAGGCGGAGGCCGGACGGCCGGCATAGCGCGCGTGCCTGTGCTTGGCGTTGATATTGTTCAACACCCATTGCAGGAACACGTCGACGAAGAACCACGCGCCCATGTTGCGCGGCTCTTCCTGGCACCAGACGATCTCGGCCTGCTTGAAGCGCGACAGCTCGGCGACCAGCGCCTTGGTCGGGAACGGATAGAGCTGCTCGATGCGCAGGATGTAGATGTCGTCGATGCCGCGCTTCTCGCGCTCCTCGTAGAGGTCGTAATAGACCTTGCCGGTGCACAGCACGACGCGGCGGATCTTGTCGTCGGGAACGAGCTTGATCTTCTCGCCCTTCAGATACTGCGCATCGTCCCACAAAAGGCGGTGGAACGAGGTGCCCGTCGTCATCTCGTCGAGCCGCGACACGGCGCGCTTGTGGCGCAGAAGCGACTTCGGCGTCATCAGAATGAGCGGCTTGCGGATCTCGCGCTTGAGCTGCCGGCGCAGGATGTGGAAGTAGTTCGACGGCGTCGTGCAGTTGGCGACC
>DASTGR010000229.1:0-23582 GCA_035718885.1 Pseudolabrys sp.
CAACTGCTCCTCGGTCACGGCCGGAGCCGGCGTCGACGAGGAGCGCCCGCCGAACAACTGGGCCTCGGCCGAACCAGCAAACAGCACCGCCGTGGCCGGCAGGACCAGCAGGAAACCACCGAAATTCCGGATCATTCGTCACCCTCAGGCAAACTGGGGCCCCCGTGCCGCCAATCGCCGGCTTCGTTTGCCCCGGGATGAAGGCGCATTCAAGACCATAATCCGATTCGCCTTTCCCCTGATGCATGGGGGCCACGCCTTCATCAAAGCGTGAACATTTACAGAATGTTGGCAATCGGAAGCGATGCCTCCGGCATCGCAGCGCGGCGCCGTCACGTTTTCGTTTCTGCCAGCACCTTTTTGGCGACCCGGTGCGCCTCCAGCGCGGCCGGGAAGCCGCAATAGACCGCGACCTGGCGGAGCGCGGCGCCAAGTTCCTTCGGGGTCAGCCCGTTGCGCAAGGCGCCGCGGAAGTGGAGTTCAAACTCCGCCATGCGACCAAGGCAGGCGATCATGCCGATGTTCAGCAGGCTGCGGTCCCGCGGCTTGAGATCCTCGTCGCACCAGATCGTGCCCCAGGCGAACTCGTTGAGCGTGTCCTGAAACTTACGATCGAAGTCGTTGGTGTTGGCAAGGGAACGGTCGACATAGTCGTCGCCCACCACCCGGCGACGCATCGCCATGCCCTTGTCGTAGCGAGCCTTGTCCATGCGAGGTCTCCTTGTTTCCTGGCCCGCATGGTGACAGAGCGCCGCCACGGCCGTCCATGTCGGCGGCGGCGACGATGGCATAGCCGACCTGCGCCGCGCAGGCGGTCCCTGGCCGGGTCGCCAAACCGCGCTAAATCAGCTACTTAGGGTACCGAAAACCCGGCTTTCGCCCGCGCGCCGGGCTGCCTGCAAAGGCAGGTTTTGCCGCCATAGTCCGTTGAATGGTCAGGCAAGATCAGGAAGGGACGGGTCCAAGGGGATGTCAGTCGCCGAGCCGCGATGGACGACAGTGACGAAGCGCTCATGGCCCGGGTCGCCCGCGGCGACGAGCAGGCCTTCCGCCTGCTTGCCCGGCGACACCTGCCTGCCATGGCTGGTCTCGCCCGCCGCGTTCTCGGCAACGCCGCCGAGGCCGAAGATGTCGCCCAGGAAGCGATGCTGCGCGTCTGGACCCATGCCCCCCGCTGGCAGCCTCTGGCGGCGTTCCGCACCTGGCTCACGCGCGTCGTGGTCAATCTCTGCCTCGACCGCAAGCGACGCGCCCAATGGGTCGACCTCGAAGCGGCGGGTGAAATCGTCGACCCCGCGCCCGGTGCCGGCGAGCAAGCCGAAAGCGGCGAACGCGAGCGCCTTCTGGCTGCCGCGATCGATAAGTTGCCGGACCGTCAGCGCGCGGCCATCGTCCTCACTTACACCGAGGGCATGAGCAATGCGCAGGTGGCGGAAGCGCTCGATACCACCGTCTCGGCGGTGGAGACCTTGCTGGTGCGCGGCAAGCAGAACCTGCGCCGCGCGCTCAGCGGCGTGATCGATGAAGGTGAGTGAGATGACGTTGGACGATTTGCAGACCCTGCTCGACAGTCACGGCGCCGATCCGGCGCAGTGGCCGGCAGCCTTGCGGGTAGCGGCGCTCGGCCTGATCGCCGCCGACGACTCGGCGCGCGCCGCGCACGAGGCGGCGCGGCAGTTCGACGCCGCATTGGCGCGCTACGTCAAAGTCGCCCCGGTCGACGAAACGGCGGCGGCGCGCGTCCTCACCAGGCTCGCCGCGCCCCTGCCGCGACAGGACCGCGCCTGGTGGCGCTGGCCGGCCGTGCTGCTCGACTGGCAATTCGCACCGGCCTGGTCGCGCGTCGCCGCGCTCGCATGCTGCGCGGCAATCGGCTTCATGGTCGGCATTACCGGGCTCGATCGGCCGTTCGAGCCGACCACGACGGTCGCCTCGAGCGGTGGCGATATCACCTCAGCGGTCTTCGAGGCCGAACCCATCACCGGAGCGCGCCCATGAGCATCGCCCAGTTCGCGCCGGCGACGCTCGGCCGCAGCTCTTCGCGCTGGCTGCTGCTCGCCTCGCTTGCGCTCAACCTCTTTTTCGTCGGCATCGCGGTCGCGATGGCGATCCGCGCCCCGGCTGCGCCAACTTGGGATCGCGACGTTTTCGTGCGCATCGAACGCATTGCGGCGACCTTGCCGGCGGCGGATGCCGACCTTCTGCGCGGCGAGGTGAATGCGCGGCGGCAGGCGCTCGAGGACGCGCAACACCAGTTCCTCACGGCGCGTGAACAAATCCACACGGCGCTGCGACGCGACCCGTTCAGCTCCGAAGACATGCGCGCGGCCATGACCAAGACCCGCGCTGCAAGGCAGAACTTCGATCAGACGCTCCAAGGCATTTTCGCCAACGCCGCATCCAGAATGTCGAATAGCGGGCGTAACGCCCTCGCCGACTGGCCTCCCCACCGAAAATCCGCAAGCAAGGACAAGTAGTCCGGGCTAGGCTTCCGGGGGTCGCGTCAGTCGTCGAGAGTAGGGTCGGTATGCGTTCTGGAGCGGGCAGGACATTGGCGGCGGCACGGTCCGCTCGCCCGGTGTGGACCATGCTGCAAGCCGCCGTCATCGCGGTGCCGCTCGGGGGCTGCTGGATCAATGGCACACCGCCCGAGCCCGGCCTCGACATTCCTGCCGTTTATAGTGCCGGGCCGAAGAAGCCGTCGGTCGCGGACGCGGCGACGCCCTCGCTCGACTGGTGGCGCGGCTTCCGATCACGTGAGTTGACCGCGATCGTCGACGACGCCAACGCCGCCAATCTCGATATCGCGGCCGCGGTCGCGCGCATCGTGCAGGCCGACGCGCAGTCTCGCATAGCCGGCGCAGCGCTGCTGCCGACGGTCGGCCTCAACGGCGACGCCACGCATTCGCGCGCGTCGCAATCGACAAGCGGCACGAGCGGCACCTCGTTCGGCGGCTCCGAGCGCGACAATCTCAGCGCCTCGCTGACGGCGAGTTATGAAATCGACTTCTGGGGCAAGAACCGCTTCGCGCTCCGCGCGCAGGAAGAAACCGCGATCGCCAGCCGTTTCGACCGCGACGTCGTCGCGCTGACCACGGTGGTCACAGCGGCCAACTCCTATTTCCAGGTGCTGGCGGCGCAGGATCGTTTGCGTGTTGCGCGGCAAAACCTTGTCAGCGCGAAGCGCGTGGCGAACCTGATCGCGCAGCGGCTCGCAGCGGGCACAGCCTCGGCGCTCGAGACGGCGCAACAGCAAAGCGTCGTCGACACGATCAACGCATCGATCCCGCCGCTCGAGCAGACGCTGGCGCAGTACAAGAACGCATTGGCCGTGCTGATGGCGCGCTCGCCGGAAAGCGTGCATATCCGCGGCGGCTCGCTCAACGCGCTCGCCGTCCCGCGCGTGACGCCGGGCCTGCCGTCCGAACTCCTGGCGCAGCGTCCCGACATCCGCGAGGCGGAGGCGCAGCTTGCCGCTGCAAACGCCAATGTCTCAAATGCCCGCGCCCAGTTCCTGCCGTCGATCACGCTGACCGGCGAGGGCGGCTATCAGAGTGCCATCCTCAAGACGCTGCTGAGGCCGGAATCGGCGTTCTACACGATGACCGCCGGCCTGACGCAGCCGATCTTCGAGGGCGGACGGCTCCTCGGCAATCTGGACCTGCAAACGGGGCGGCAGGACGAACTCCTCCAGAACTATCGCAAATCCGCCATTTCCGGCTTCTCCGACGTCGAGACGGCACTCAGCAACATCCGTCAGACGGCGCTCAGGGAACGGCTGCAGCGTGCGGTGGTTGAAAGCTCGCGGCGCGCCTTCGATATATCGGAACAGCGGCTGCGCGAGGGTACGATCGATCTGGTGACGGTCCTTCAGACGCAGCAGACTTTATATTCCGCCCAGGACACTCTGGTGGTGGCCCGGCTCGCCCATTTCCAGGCGGTCGTGAGCCTCTACCAGGCGCTCGGAGGCGGCTGGAAGCCCAAGCCTCTGGATACTGCTGATGCACGGTGAGCTTCCCAAGACGCATGCGAAGGCGAAGCCGCGCAGCCGTTTCCGGCGAGGGTTCACGATCCTGATCGTGCTCGCCGCCGTCGCGGCGGCGCTCGGCTACGTGTTCTTCGGCATGCAGGGACAACAGCAACGCGTCGGCGGTCGTGGCGCGCGCTCCGCTGCGTCCGGCCCGGTGCCGGTGCTCGCCACCGCGGCCGTTTCGTCCGACGTGCCGGTCTATCTGAACGCGGTCGGCACGACCAAGGCGCTCAACACCGTGACGGTGCGGCCGCAGGTCGACGGCAAGCTGATCGCGGCCAATTTCCAGGAAGGCCAGGACGTCAAGAAGGGCGACATCCTCGCGCAGATCGATCCGACGACCTTCAAGGCGACCTACGACCAGGCGGTCGCCAAGAAGGCGCAGGACGAGGCGCTGCTCGCCAATGCCAGGAACGACCTGACGCGCTACGAGCAGCTCGCCGCCACCAACGCCATCAACCGCCAGCAGGCGGACACGCAGCGCTCCCTGGTTGCGCAATACACGGCGCAGACACAGTCCGATCAGGCCGCGATCGAGAGCGCGCAGGCGACATTGAACTACACCGACATCCGCGCGCCGCTCGATGGCCGCACCGGCATCCGCCAGGTCGACGTCGGCAACATCGTTCATGCCTCCGATTCGACCGGCATCGTCGTTATCACGCAAATCAAACCGATCGCGGTGACGTTCAACGTGCCGCAGCAGGACATTCAGACGATCAACGATGCCTTCGCCAAGGGGCCGCTCGCGGCCGACGCGCTGCGCTCCGACACGAACAAGGTGATCGAGCGCGGCACGCTCACCGTGGTCGACAACCAGGTCGATTCCTCGACGGGCACCGTAAAGCTCAAGGCCGAATTCCCAAACACCGCGGTGCAGCTCTGGCCCGGACAGTTCGTCAACGTGCGGCTGCTCGTCGACACGCTCAAGGGCGTGACAGTGATCCCCACCGGCGCCGTCCAGCGTGGGCCGAACGGCACCTTCGTCTACGTCGTCGGCGACGACAACAAGGCGGCGATGCGGCCGATCAAGATCGAGCGTCAGGACGAGAACCAGACGGTCATAGGGAGCGGTATCAAACCCGGCGATAAGGTCGTCACCAATGGCTTCGTACGGTTGACCGACGGCGCGCAGGTCACCATCGGCGGCGACAAGGCGGGCGCGGCGCCCGCCGACGGCGCGAAGCCGGCCGCCGGCAACGACCAACGGCGACAGCGGAGCGGCAACGGCACGAGGCCTCCCGCACAGCAATGAGCGTTTCCTCGCCCTTCATCCACCGGCCGATCGCGACGTCGCTGCTCGGGATCGCGGTGATGCTTGGTGGCCTGCTGGGATATTGGTGGCTTCCGGTGTCCGCGCTGCCTCAGGTCGACTTCCCGACCGTACAGGTGACGACGCAACTGCCCGGCGCCAATCCGGACACCATCGCCGCGCTGGTGACGGCGCCGCTCGAGCGAACGTTCGGCCAGATACCCTCCCTCCAGACGATGACCTCGTCCTCGTCCTTCGGCATTTCGCAGGTGACGCTTCAGTTCGACCTCAACCGCGACATCGACGCCGCGGCGCAGGACGTGCAGTCCGCGATCAACGCCGCCGCCTCGACGCTGCCGCGCAACCTCCCCTACCCGCCACTCTACTCCAAGGTGAACCCGGCAGACGCGCCGATCCTCACCGTGGCGCTGACCTCCAAGACCATCGACCAGCGCACGCTGAGCGACCTCGCCGACACGGTGATGGCGCCGCGCCTGTCCGAGGTGAGCGGCGTCGGCCATGTCTCGGTGCAGGGCGGCATCAAGCCGGCGATCCGCATCCAGGCCGATCTCGGGCGTCTCGCCGCCTACGGCATCGCGCTCGAGGACCTGCGCACGGCCATCGTCAGCGCCAACGTGGCGGGCGCAAAGGGCTCTCTCGACGGCACGCACCAGTCCTACAGCATCGCGGCCAACGACCAGATCGCCAGCGCCGACGCCTACAAGAGCATCATCGTCGCCTACCGCAACGGCGCGCCGGTGCTGCTCTCCGATATTGCCGACGTGGTCGACGGGCTGGAGAACACCAAGGTCGGCGCCTGGTACAAAGGCGAGCCTGCCATCGTCCTCGACGTGCAGCGCCAGCCCGGCGCCAACGTCATCGAAACGGTGCAGCGGATCCAGGCAGAATTGCCGCGGCTGCGGCGTTCGCTGCCCGCCGGCGCGACGCTCACCGTCGTCAACGACCGTACCGGCACGATCCGCGCCTCGGTGCACGACGTACAGTTCACGCTGGTGCTCAGCGTCGCCCTCGTCGTAATGGTCGTGTTCGTCTTCCTGCGCACCATCAGCGCCACAATCATCGCAGGCGTGGCTCTGCCTTTGTCGCTGATCGCCACGTTCGGCGTGATGTGGTTCTGCGGCTTCTCGCTCGACAATCTGTCGCTGATGGCGCTGACCATCGGCACCGGCTTCGTCGTCGACGACGCCATCGTCATGATCGAGAACATCGTGCGCCATATCGAGGACGGCGAGCGGCCGCTCGGAGCGGCGCTGCGCGGTGCGCGCGAAATCGGCTTCACGGTCATCTCGCTGACCTTGTCGCTGATCGCGGTGTTCATCCCGCTCCTGTTCATGACCGGCCTCGTCGGCCGCATGTTCCGCGAATTTGCACTGACCCTGACCATCGCCGTCGTCGCTTCCGCGGTCGTGTCGCTGACTCTGACGCCAATGATGTGCAGCCGGCTGCTGCGGCCGCGGCGGCAGCGTGAGGCCGAGCGCGAACCTCGCGGCATTGCGCGGCTGATGGACCGCACGGTCGCGTTCTATCACCGCACGCTGCTGTGGGTGCTGCGGCATCAACCGGAGACCCTGATCGTCACCTTCGCCACCCTGGCAATGACGATCCTGCTCTACTCCTTCATGCCGAAGGGGTTCCTGCCGTTGCAAGACACGGGGCTGATCACCGCAGTCACCGAGGCCGGCACCGACGTCTCGTTCGACGCGATGCAACGCCAGCAGGCGGAGGTCGAGGCGGCCATCCGGCAGGATCCGGACGTGGCCGGCGTCGTCTCGGTGATCGGCGTCAGTCCGCTCAACGCCACGCCCAATGCCGGCCGGCTCACCATCATGCTCAAGCCGCGCGACGAGCGCGCCTCCCGCGTCGAGGAGATCATCGCCCGGCTGCGCCGAAGCGTCACGCGCATCGTCGGCGTCAACGTCTATTTCCAGGCGACGCAGGACATCCAGATTTCGACGCGCGCCTCGCGCGCGCAATACCAGTACACGCTGGTCTCGACCGACCGAAACGAAGTGGTCCAGTGGGGCGACAAGCTCACGCAGGCGCTGCGCGGCGATCCCGCGTTCCGCGAAGTCGCCTCGGAGGCGCAGGAGGGCGGACCGCGGATCGACGTCAACGTTGACCGCGAGCAGGCCGGGCGCCTCGGCGTCTCGATGCAGAGCATCACCGACACGCTCTACAACGCTTTCGGCCAGCGGCAGGTTTCGACCATCTACGGCCAGGCCAACCAATACCGCGTCGTCCTCGAGGCGCAGCCGCGCTACCAGCAGGACCCGTCGTCGCTGTCGCAGATCTACGTGACGGGCTCGACGACATCCACCGGCACCGCCGCCACCGTCGGCAACACCGCCACCGGCACGACGAATACCAACACGACCGCGACGCCGAATTCAGTGACCGGCTCGAACCAGGTGCCGCTCGCTGCCTTCGCGCGCTTCGTGCGCACGACCGCGCCGCTCGCGATCGCCCACCAGGAGCAGTTTCCGTCGGTGACGATCAGCTTCGATCTTGCGCCGGGCTACGCGCTGTCCGACGCGGTCAAGGCGATCAGCGCGGCGCAGACCGAGATCGGCATGCCGCGCTCGGTGACCGGCAGCTATTCGGGTGACGCGTCCGAGTTCGCCCGCTCGCTCGCCGGCGAGCCGTGGCTGATCCTCGCCGCCGCCATCACGATCTACATCGTGCTCGGCGTGCTCTACGAGAGCTTCATCCACCCGCTGACGATCCTGTCGACGCTGCCCTCGGCCGGCGTCGGCGCGCTGCTGGCGCTGATGATTTTCGGTTACGACCTGTCGGTGATCGCGCTGATCGGCATCGTGCTCTTGATGGGCATCGTCAAGAAGAACGCCATCCTGATGATCGACTTCGCCATCGAGGCGGAGCGGCATCAGGGCATGTCGCCGGAGGAGTCGATCGTGCAGGCGGCGCTGCTGCGCTTCCGCCCGATCATGATGACGACGCTCGCCGCTCTGTTCGGCGCGCTGCCGCTGGCGCTCGAGTCGGGCACCGGCTCGGAGCTGCGCAACCCGCTCGGCGTCACCATCATCGGCGGCCTGCTACTTAGCCAGTTGCTCACGCTCTACACGACGCCGGTGATCTATCTCTATATGGAGCGGCTGCGCCTGCGCCTGACACGCCGCGGCGCAGTCCGCACCTTGCCGGCGGAGTAGGCCGTGAATTTCTCCTGGCCCTTCATCAGGCGGCCGATCGGTACCACGCTGATGGCGATCGGCCTGTTCATGGTCGGCGCCGTCGCCTACACGTTCCTGCCCGTGGCGAGCCTGCCGAGCGTCGAATTGCCGACCATTTCGGTGTCGGCGAGCCGGCCGGGCGCCGATCCGAACATCATGGCGGCGACCGTCGCCGCGCCGCTCGAGCGCAGGCTCGGCGAGATCGCCGGCGTTACCGAACTCACATCGGTGTCATCGCTCGGCTCGTCGCGCATCGTCGTGCAGTTCGATCTGTCGCGGAACGTCGATGGCGCGGCACGCGACGTGCAGGCGGCGCTCAACGCCGCCCTGTCCGACCTGCCCGGCGACATGCCGACGCTGCCGACCTTCCGCAAGTTCAATCCTTCGGCGGCGCCGATCCTGATACTGGCGCTCACCTCCAAGACGATGCAGGGCAGCGACATCTACGATGCGGCCGACAGCATCATCGCGCAACGGCTAAGCCAGGTCGAAGGCGTCGCCGACGTCACCGTCGCCGGCTCCGAGCAGCCGGCGCTGCGCGTGCGCGTCGATCCGACGCGACTTGCCGGAATGGGCGTGGCGCTGGAGGACGTGCGCACGGCCGTCTCGAACGCCAACGCCATGGGGCCGCTCGGGTCGTTCGACGGGCCGGCGCGCGCGACAACGATCGGCATCAACAACCAGCTCAAGACCGCGCCCGACTACAATGCGCTCGTGGTGAAGACCGTCGATGGCCGCGTCATCCGCCTGCCCGACATCGCCTCGATCCGGCCCGGCGTGCGCAACACGCGCTCCGCCGGCTGGTTCAACCGCGACCCGTCGGTGTTGCTCGTCATCACCAAACAGGGCGACGCCAACGTCATCGACACGGTCGACCGCATTTACGCTCTGCTGCCCGAGCTGAGACAATGGATCCCGGCCGGCCTGGACATTTCGGTGCTCAACGACCGCACGCAGACGATCCGCGCCAGCGTGCACGACATGCAGTGGACGCTTGCCGCCACCATCGTGCTGGTGATGCTGGTCGTGTTCGTGTTCCTGCGGCGCGGCCCGCCGACCATCGCCGCCGGCATCACGGTGCCTTTGTCGCTCGCCGGTACCTGCGCGCTGATGTGGCTCGCCGGATTCTCGATCGACAATTTGTCGCTGATGGCGCTCGTCGTGTCGGTCGGCTTCGTCGTCGACGATGCCATCGTGATGATCGAGAACGTGTTCCGTAACATCGAGGCGGGGCTTTCGCCGATCCGCGCCACGCTCGCGGGCGCGCGGCAGATCGGCTTCACCGTCGTCTCGATCTCTGTCTCGCTGGTCGCCGCCTTCATCCCGCTATTGTTCATGGGCGGCATCGTCGGCCGCTTCTTCCGCGAATTCTCGGTGACGCTCGCCTTTGCCATCGCCGTCTCGACCGTGGTGTCGTTGTCGGTGACGCCGATGATCTGCGCCTATTTCGTGCGGCAAGGCCCGAGCCCCGACCGCACCTGGCTCGACCGCCTCGTCGAGCGAGTGCTGTCGCGCTTGACGCGCTTCTACGATCGCACCCTCGCGTTCTCCATCGAGCACCGGCCGCTGATGCTGATCGTGTTCGCGGCGACGATCGCGCTCACGGTCGGGCTCTATATCAAGGTGCCGAAGGGCTATTTCCCGCAGGACGACACCGGCCTCATCTTCGGCGGCACCACGGCCTCGACCGATATCTCGTTCGAGGCGATGGAGAAGCTCCAGCAGCAGGCGACCGACATTGTGCTCGCCGACCCCGCCGTCGCCGGCGTCGGCTCGTCGGTCGGCGCCTCCGGCTTTAATGCGTCGGTCAACAAGGGGCGGCTGTTCATCAGCCTCAAGCCGCTCGACCAGCGCGGCGGGTTGACGACGCAACAGGTCGTCAACCGCATGCGCAACAAGCTAAACCATGTGCCGGGCATCCGCGTCTTCATGGTGCCGGCGCAAGACATCCGCGCCGGCGGCCGCCAGAGCGACTCGCAGTATCAATTCACGCTGTGGAGCTCGGACATCGAGCAGCTTCAGACCTGGGTACCGAAGGTGCTCGACCGCGTGAAGACGGTGCCGGGCGTCGTCGACGTTACCACCGACCGCGAGCAAGGCGGCCTTCAGGCGCTCGTCGACATCGACCGCACGGCTGCCTCGCGGCTGGGGGTGCGCATCCAGGACATCGACAACGCACTCAACGACGCCTTCTCGCAGCGGCAGATCTCGACGATCTACGGCCCGCGCAACCAGTACCGCGTCATCTTCGAGGTCGATGCCAGCTACCGTCGCGATCCGAACGACCTCAGCCAGATCTACGTGCCCGGCAAGGGCAATGCGCAGGTGCCGCTCTCGGCGGTGGCCAAAGTGCATCGCGGCATCGCGCCGCTGGTCGTCAACCATCAGGGACAATTCCCCTCGACGACCATCACCTACAATCTCGCGCCGGGCACCACGATCGAGGAGGCGACCGCGGCGATCACACAGGCCGTCGGCGAGATGCATGTTCCGGACGTGATCCACACCGACTTCGCCGGCGACGTGCAACAGTTCAAGCAGTCGGCCGGCGCGCAGCCGCTCCTGCTGTTCGCCGCGCTGATCGCGGTCTACATCGTGCTCGGGGTGCTGTACGAAAGCCTGGCGCACCCGTTGACCATCATCTCGACGCTGCCCTCCGCGGGCCTGGGCGCGCTGCTGGCGCTCCAGGTCTCGGGGACGGAGCTGACGGTGATCGCCTTCATCGGCATCATTTTGCTCATCGGCATCGTGAAAAAGAACGGCATCATGATGGTCGACTTCGCGCTGGACGGCGAACGCCGGCGCGGACTGTCGCCCGAGCGCGCCATCCACGAAGCCTGCCTCGAGCGCTTCCGGCCCATCCTGATGACGACGCTTGCTGCGATGCTCGGCGCCGTGCCGCTGGTCATCGCGCTCGGTCCCGGCTCGGAGTTGCGCCGCCCGCTCGGCATCACCATTATCGGCGGCCTCCTGGTGTCGCAGGTGCTGACGCTCTACACGACGCCGGTCATCTATCTCGTGCTGGACCGCCTGCACCGCAGGCTCGGCGGCGCGCGACCTACTTTCCTGCGGCGGCCGCCACGGCCTCAGCCGGCGGAATGAGCGACGCGTCCTTCCTTGGGACCCACGCGCCGAAGCCCACCGCCGCCGCGTTCATCAGGCCGAACACGACGAGAGCGAGCGCCAGCACCGCGAACAACGCGGCGACGCCGTGCATGACATGAATGGCGATCGTGCCGCCGGCGGCGGCGATGAGCACGCGGGTCACCGCGGCGATCATCGGCCATCGCAGCCTGCCGGCACCCTGCGCGGCGAAATAGAAGGCGAGACCGACGCCGAAGAAGCCGTAGAAAGGTCCGACGATGCGGAGATAATCAGCGCCGACGGCGATCATCTGCTGCTCGGCGCCGAACATGGTCAGCCATGCGGTCGGAAACAACGCAGCGGTCAGTCCGATCGCCTCGGTGAGGCCGCCGGCGATGGCTGCACCGATCCAGGCGACGCGAAGCGCGCGCTCGTGGCGGCCAGCCCCGATCGCTGTGCCGACCATGGCGCCAACCGGCTGGCCGAGCCCGAACACCAGGGGCACCAGCAGATATTCGAGCCGCACGCCGGTGCCGTAACCGGCAACGGCGGCGGGGCCGATGACGCCGGCCAGACCGGTTGCGACGATGGCCGTGACATTAGTCGAGAGGCTGGTGATGGACGAGGCGATGCCGATGCGCAGGATTTCGCCCATCGGTTGCCAGCGCAGCCGCACCGGCACGAAGGACGGCTGCAGCACACCGCGACCGGACCAGAGATAGAAGGCGAACACGGCGCCGCCAATTACATAATAAAACAGCACCGCGACGGCGCCGCCGGCGATGCCGAGCGCCGGGAACGGGCCGATGCCAAAGATCAGAAGCGGCGACACCGGAATGAGCACGACGGCGCCGACGGTGATGACCGCGGCCGGCAATAGTGTGTTGCCCGTGGCGCGGATCATGGCCGCCATCGAGTTGAACAGCCATAGCGGGATCGCCGCCGAGAAGATGATGTTGGAATAGATGATGGCGTCGCGGAGTGAGCCGGCGCGCCCGCCCATCAGCGCGTAGAGGTCGGGCGCCCATAGCCGGGCGGCCACCGTCGTCGTCGCGCTGAACAACAGCGTGATGGCGATCGCGTGCCAGACAAGCGCGTTGGCCTTCTCCCCGTCGCCCGAGCCGAGCGCACGCGCGATCGATGACAGGATGCCGCCGCCCATCGCGCCGGCCGAGACCATGACCAGCAGCATGTAAGGCGGAAACACCAGCGCCATGGCGGCGAGCGCGTCGACGCCGAGCTTGGCGACGAAATAGGTCTCAATCAGCCCGATCATCGCCTGTACCACCATGACGAGGACATTCGGCATGGCGAGACGCACCAGCGTCGAACCAATCGGCGCTTCGAGCAACCGGCGTGTACGCGGGTCCATGGGGTCCACCCTTTCGTCGCGCGCTCGGTCTTGACCGCCCGCGCATATAGGCGCATATGCACCTAATAAGGCTGGGATAGCCGCTCCTCCATGAACAAACAAGGTGCATATGCACCCTTTATCGGAATGGTAGCCATGCGCAAACCGCCCCCGAACACCGAAGAGCAGGTGTGCAATTGCCTCGCCATCCGCCAGGCGGCGCGGCAAGTCACGCAGCTCTACGATCGCCATCTCGCCGCCGAGGGCCTGCGCTCGACGCAATATTCGATCTTGTCGAAACTCGGCCGTCTCGGACCGCTGTCGGTGAATGCGCTGGCCGCGAGTATGGCGATGGACCGCACGACGCTGGGCCGCGCCGTGCAGCCGCTGCAACGCGACAAGCTCGTAACGGTGGGCGCAGACGACAAGGACAAGCGTGCGCGCGTTATCCGCCTGTCGCCGGCGGGCGAGGCGCGGCTGAGGGCCGCGGCCCACCACTGGCGGAACGCACAGAAGGAATTCGAAGCAGCGTTCGGCGCCGCAGACTCGGCCGCGTTGCGCGGCACTCTGGCGCGCGTCGTGGCCGCGGTGTAACGGCCTTCTCCGACATGACGGACGGCATGGCGGGGTGTTATAAGCGCCTCGAATGCGCACCCCGTGCGCCAAATTCGAAGAGCCGCCGCATCAGACGGCAGGAGGAGCCACATGGACGAGAGAACGCGCGAACCGCTTCAGATCCGCGCCGAGGACGTCAACCCGCGCCACAACTGGGGCCGCGCCCTGCCGTCGCTCGGCATCACCGGCGTCGATTTCGAGGAGCGCGTCAACTACCAGCGCCTGCACCGCTACCGGCTCGCCCGCGCCAAGCAGGCGCTGGAGAATTCCGAGCTCGGCGCTCTGCTCGTCTTCGACGTCAACAACATCCGCTACCTCACCTCGACGAAGATCGGCGAGTGGGAGCGCGACAAGCTCTGCCGCTGGGCGCTGCTGACCAAGGGCTCGTCTGACCCGATCCTGTGGGACTTCGGCTCCGCCGCCGTGCACCACAAGCTGTACACGCCCTGGCTCAAGCCGGAGAACTGCAAGGCCGGCATCATCGGCATGCGCGGCATGGTCAATCCGGCGTTCGGCCTGATGGAGAAGCACGCCAAGGAGATCGCGGCGCTGATCAAGGAAGCCGGCTGCGACAAGATGCCGGTCGGCGTCGACCTGATCGAGCCGCCAATGATGTTCGAATTGCAGAAGGCGGGCCTGAAGATCGTCGACGGCCAGCAGGTCATGCTGGAGGCGCGCGAGATCAAGTCGGCCGACGAAATCCACCTGCTCAACCGCGCCGCGGCGATGGTCGACGGCGCCTATCACCTGATCAACGAGGAACTGAAGCCCGGCGTGCGCGAGAATGACATCGTCGGCATGGTCAACGAGTTCCTCTATCGCCACGGCTCTGACGACGTCGAAGCGGTGAACGCCATCTCCGGCGAGCGCTGCAATCCGCATCCGCACAACTTCACCGATCGCATGCTGCGACCGGGCGACCAGGCCTTCTTCGACATCCTCCAGTCGTTCATGGGCTATCGCACCTGCTACTACCGCACCTTCAACGTCGGCCGCGCGACTCCCGCGCAGCACGACGCGTACAAGAAGGCGCGCGAGTGGCTGGACGGCGCCATCGACCGCATCAAGCCGGGCGCGTCGACCGCGCACATCTGCGGCGCCTTCCCGAAGGCGAACGAGTTCGGCTTCCCGGACGAGACGTCGGCGTTCGGCCTTCAGTTTGCGCACGGCCTCGGCCTCGCGCTGCATGAGCGGCCGATCATCTCGCGCGTCGTGTCGCTGGACCATCCGACCGAGATCAAGGAAGGCATGGTGTTCGCTATCGAGACCTATTGCCCGGCGACCGACGGTTATTCCGGCGCGCGCATCGAGGAAGAGGTCGTGGTCACCGACAAGGGCTGCAAGGTGATCACGCTGTTCCCGGCGGAAGAACTGCCGATCACGCACCGGTACTGAGGCCGGCGCTGCCACCAGACCAAAGAGGGGCCCATCGGGGCCCCTCTTCTTTTGCCCAGGGCCGCAGGGCAGATGTGCGCTTGTGCCGCTGGCGGACGCATGCCGCAGCTTCTATGTAAGACCGGTAACGCCTGCCGGGATTGGACCGTCCATGACCCAGATCTTTGCCGCCGCGCCGCCTGCCAAGGCGAGCGAGCCCCTGATGCGCGGCCTGCGCGGCCGCTGCCCCGCCTGCGGCGAAGGCCGTATGTTCCGCAAGTTCCTGAAGGTGGCGGACGCGTGCCCCAAGTGCGGCGAGGAACTGCATCATCACCGCGCCGACGACTTCCCAGCCTATCTCGACATCGTCATTGTCGGCCATATCCTGGTCCCGATCGTCCTGGCGGTGGAGACCGAGTTCGCGCCGCCGATCCTGCTGAGCATGACGGCGTGGCCGCTGATCGCGCTTATCGCCACGCTCGGCCTCCTCCAGCCGATCAAGGGCGCGGTCGTCGCCATGCAGTGGTTCCTCGGCATGCACGGCTTCGAGGACGCCAAGGGCCGCCGCGACGCGGCCGTCGCCGCCGCTCCCTAGCAACTCGCCGGAACCAATTGCCGCCGCCGGAACTTGTGTCCGGCGACGAACAATTGGGAGGCTGAAATGGCTGACGGAAACAGCGGCGGCGTGGGCGTGCTCGGCGTTCTGGTCGGCGCGCTCATCGTAATCATCGTCGGCGGCGGCATTCTCTTTGCCACCGGCACGCTCGGTGGGTCGAAATCCTCGACCGTGAAGCTCGAACTGCCCAAGGTCACGACCAAGTAGCCGAGACGGCGCGTCAGTCTTTCGGCTTCGCCTGCAACGCCGCCTGCTCGGCGAAAGCGGCCGGCAGCGCGACGCTCATCGAATCGACCATGCTCGTCGGCATCAGGATGGTGGCGCCGCGCTCCTTCGTCGTCTCATAGATGATGTTCATCGCGCGCAAGTGCAGCGCGGCGGGATCGCTGCCATAGGTCCGCGCCGCCTCGACAAATTTCGCCGCGATCTCAGCCTCGGCGCTGCCGAGGATGACGCGCGCCTCTTTCTCGCGCTCGGCCTGCGCCTGCCGCGACATCGCGTCCTGGAGCGCGACGGGGATCGCGACGTCCCGAATTTCCACCGAATTCACCGAAATGCCCCAGTCGGCGGTCTTGCGCGCGATCTCGGTGCGCAGGACCTCGTCCGCGGCTTTGCGCTCGGCGAGCAGCGCCGAGAGCATCGAGGAGCCGATCATCTCGCGTAAGGACGTTTGCGCCACGCGCTCGATCGCTTCGCGGTAGTTGGTGATGTTGAGCGCCGCCGCTTGCGCGTCGTGCACGTGCCAGAACACGATGGCATCGACATTGACCGGCACGGTGTCGCGCGTAAGCGCCTGCTCGGCGTTGAAGCCGGTCGTCTGGATGCGCTCGTCGATCACGGCGGCGACGCTGTCGATAATCGGGACCATGAAGAACAGGCCGGGCCCCTTCACGCTGGACAGCTTCCCGGCACGCAGGATGACGAATCGCTCCCAGTTGTTCGCCATTTTCAGGCCGAAGAAGACGAGAACGGCAAGCACGGCGACACCGGCGCCGGCCTGAAGCTGGTGCAGAACGACGATCAGCCCGGCCGCGATCGCGCCGAGCACGACGGTGACGAGGACGGTGATCTGATTCATGCGCTTCTCCTTCGCCGGGCGTCTCCGGCCATGGGCGAAGCTTACGCCGTTTTGGCGACGTTTTCCCGCAGGTGCGGAAATCGCTCCGACAGCAGCGATCCGTGATAGTAGGCCGGCGCGAAGGCCGGTTGCGCCCTGATGTTGTCGAACCACGTGACGACACGCGGCAGATCCTGCCAATCCGGCATCCCCAGGTCGTGCATGCGGACTAAAGCGGGCATGACGGCGATGTCGGCGAGCGAAATGTCTTTGCCGAGCAGCCACGGGCCGCCGCTCTTTTCGATCTCGGCGTCCATGCGCTCCCAGGACCGTCGCAAGCGGCCGAGCGCCGCGTCCATCTCGGCTTTGGGAAAGCCGGTCTGACCCATGGTCATCATGAACTCGCGGCGCAGCGGTTTCGACTCCGCCATCGCCACAAAGTCTTCGCGGCTCATTTTCTGAAAAGTCGGCAAAAATGCGAGATTGAATGTCGGCACGCGCACCGAGGCGGCCGGCATCTCGTCCACGAAATGCATGAGCGCGCGCATGTGGGCGCGCCTGACCGGATCTTCCGGCGTGAAGCTTTCCCGCGGCACGACTTCATCGAGATATTCGGTGATGACGGTAGAGTCGATAACGATGGCGCCGTCATGATCGAGCGTGGGCACGACCCCATTCGGATTCTTTTTGAGATAATCCGGCTTGAGCTGGTCGCCCTCGAGCAGATTGAGCTTGATCTCGGTGAAGGGGAGCGCCTTGGCGTTAAGGACGAAGCGGACCCGCTGACTACAGGTCGATTGCGGCGCGTTGTAGAGCGTGAAGGCCATGATTTCCCCGCTGCGACTTCGAGTCGCGATGATGCGCAGGACTGCGCTGGAATACCAGTGGCGTGTTTATAGCCATTTTACTTGTGGTTGATGCATATGGACGCTTGATTGGTCTCGTGCGCAGCCGCCGCTTTTCCTCCCTTAGGCCAAGCGGTGGCGTGAATCCTCCACCTTCTGCACACAGGGCCGCGAAAGCGGCCCTTTTTTTTGCTGTGATCTGGCTGCAAAAAGCGAAACGCCGCCGGGAGGCACCGGCGGCGTTCGCATGTCGCGAACGAGCCTAAAGGCCGGTGCCGACGTTCTTGTTCTCACTCGCGAGCTTCATGCCGGAGAGCTCGGCCATAGTCTCCGCCATCTTGGCAAAATCCTGGGCCAAGATTTCCTTGCTGTTCGGCTGCGACAGCGCCTTGCCGATGTGCTGCTGGATCACCTCGCGGGTCGCCGCCGTCACCGGCATGGGCACGTCCCATTCGCGGCCGAGCTCGAGGCCGAGGTCGAGATCCTTGCGTAGCAGTTCCGGCGTGAAGGTCGCGGCCCAGTCGAGATTGACCAGCGCCGGCGTCTTGTAGGCAGTGAACATCGAACCCATCACGCCGTTGTTCATGAAGGCCAGGAAGGCGTGGCGCGGCACGCCCATCTTGTTGGCGAGCAGCGTGATCTCGATCAGGTTCTCGATGACGACGCCGAGCATGACGTTGTGCGCGATCTTGCAGATGCGCGCGAGCTCACCGTCGCCGACGTAAGAGACGCCGCGCGGCGCGAACACCTCGATGATCGGCATCGCCGCCTTTGCCGCCGCCTCCGGGCCGGAAACGACCGAGGACAGCTTGCCGGCCTTGATGACGAGGCCATTGCCGGACACGGGCGCGCAGACGAACTCGACGCCGTGCTCCTTCAGGCGGCCGCGGATGCGCACCGAGTCGTCGACCGAGATCGACGAGCAGTCGACGAATATCTTCGGCAGCTTGCCTTTGGCGTTGGTGACGACACCGTTCTTGCCGAAATAGACCTCCTCGAGGTCTTTGCCTTCCGACACGATGGCGAACAGGATATCGACATTGGCGAGGTCGGCGAGGTTGGCCACGACCTTGGCGCCGTCCTTGGCGAGCGGCTCGGCCTTCGATCGCGTGCGGTTCCAGACCGACACATCGTGGTTGGCCTTCGCGAGACGCTCCACCATCTGGTAGCCCATGCGGCCCACGCCGATCCAGCCGATCTTCTGATTGTTCGACATCCCGAAACTCTCCCCTTCAACTTTCGCGGCCACTGCGAACGATTGCGGCACGCCGTTTACCCGTTCTGTCGCATGTGCGCCAGAGGCGTGAAGCAGGCAGGCCAGGGCGGCGCTTGTGGCCGCGACGAAAAGCGCACTATCCTTGTGTCAAAGGCTGAATAAGGCCACCGGCGGCGCGGCGGCGAATTGACGCGAGATTGCCGCTGAATGCCAGGGAGGATGCGGGCACGATGGACGACGCCGCGACACTGGGCGCCGGGCCGGCGATGCGCAGCGATCGGCTGACGGCCGTTGCGCGCAACGCATTTCCATTTCTGGTCGTCGGCGCCATCTGGGAGATCGTCGCTCGCGCCGGCGTTTTTCCGCGCCAATTGTTTCCGACACTGGAAGACATCGCGCGCTCCTTCGTCGATCTCACCGCGGCCGGCATCCTGCCGCATCATGCGATCGAGACGCTGGCGCGGCTGCTGGCGGGATTCGGGCTTGCGGCTATCATCGGCGTCACCGTCGGCGTGCTGATGGGCCGTTCGCGGCGCGCCGAAGACATCCTCCTGCCGCTTGTCTCGATCCTCGCGCCGATCCCGGGCCTCGCCTACGCGCCGCTCTTCCTATTGTGGTTCGGGCCGGGCGAAGTGTCCGCGGTGCTGCTGGTCGCCTTCGTCTCGATGTTCGCCATCATTTTCAACAGCTGGACCGGCGTGAAGGCGGTGAAGGAAATCTGGCTGCGCTCGGCCATGGCGATGGGTGCCGACGATAGCCGCGTCTTCCGGCATGTCATCCTGCCCGGCGCCCTGCCCTACATCCTCACCGGGCTGCGTCTTGGTCTTGCGCAGGCCTGGCGCATCCTCGTCGCCGTCGAGATGCTCGCCGCCGTGCCATGGGGTCTCGGCTGGCTGATCTTCGGCGCGCGCGAGTTCCTCAACACCGACGCGATGATGGCCGGTATCGTCGTCATCGCGCTGATCGGCATCAGCCTGGAGAAATACGTATTCCAGAAGATCGAGGACTATACGGTGGTGCGCTGGGGCATGATGGAGTCGATGGGTTGATGGCCATGACCGACACCAACCAGCGCCGACGCAGCTTGGTCCGCGGCCTTCTGTCGCTCGCCGCAGCGGCGGCGTTCTATCAGGGCGTGGCCATGAGCGGCTTCTTCCCGAAAGTGCTGCTGCCGGGCATCCCCGCCATCCTGACGACGCTTTATGGCGCGCTTGCTGACGGCACGATGGAGCAGCACGCCGCGGCGACGCTCTATCGCGTGTTGCTCGGCTTTGCGCTCGCGATCGCGGTCGGCCTGCCGCTCGGGATCCTGATGGCACGATTCAAGCCGGTTGAGAATTTCCTTCTGCCGCTCGTCAGCGCATTGATGCCGATCCCCTCCTTTTCGCTCGTGCCGTTGTTCATGCTGTGGTTCGGCATCGGCAACCTGACGACGGTGCTGATCGTTTTCTATGCCGCCACCTTCCCGATGCTGTTCAACACCTGGACTGGCGTGCGTTCGGTCAATCCCTTGTGGCTGCGCGCGGCCGGCGCCATGGGCGCCGACGAGAAACGCCTGTTCTGGAAGGTGATCATTCCCGGCGCCTCGCCCTTCATCATCACCGGTATGCGCCAGGCCTTTCTGCGCTCCTGGATCGCGGTGGTCGGCGCCGAGATGATCGCCGCGTCCGATTACGGGCTCGGTTGGGTGATTTTCGACTCCAAGGAATTCCTCCAGACCGACGTCATGATGGCCTCGCTCGTCGTCATCGGCATCATCGGTTACGCGTTCGAGCGTCTCGTCTTCGGCTCGATTGAGCGCGCCACTGTGTATCGCTGGGGGATGGTACGGATGGCGAAGGGATAAGCGCAAATGCTCCCGATCGAAATCAGCGGCGTCTCGCTCATTTACGACACACCCGGCGGCAAGGTGCCGGGCGTGAAGGACGTGAGCATCAATGTCGGTGCGTCCGAATTCGTCTGCATCGTCGGCCCGTCCGGCTGCGGCAAGTCCACGCTGCTCAACATCATTGCCGGGTTTCTGACGCCGGCCGCCGGCGAGATCAGGATCGGCGGCAAGGCTGTGACCGGTCACGGCATGGACCGTGGCGTCGTGTTCCAGGACTTCGCCCAGCTATTCCCGTGGCGCACTGCGCTCGGCAACGTCGCTTTCGGCCTTGAAATGAAGGGTGTGGCCAAAGCCGAACGGGAGCAGATCGCGCGCGAGCAACTTCGCCTCGTCAAGCTGGAGAAGTTCACGGCGTCCTACCCGCATCACCTCTCCGGCGGCATGCAGCAGCGCGTCGCCATCGCCCGCGCGCTCGCCTATAATCCCGCCGTCCTCCTGATGGACGAGCCCTTCGCCGCCCTCGACGCGCTGACCCGTGACGACATGCAGCGACTCCTCGCCGACGTGTGGCGCGAGACGCGCAAGACGGTGATCTACGTCACGCACAACGTCGCCGAAGCGGTATACCTCGCCGACCGGGTCATTGTGATGTCGCCGCATCCCGGCACGGTGAAGGCCGACATCCGCATTCCGCTCGACCGGCCGCGCGATCCATTGAGCGCCGAATTCCTCGAATGGCAGAAGAACCTGCTCGCTCGGCTCGGCCACGAACCGGGTGGTGACGAAGCGCATAAAATGAACGGCAAGGCAACGACCTAAGGGAGGATCAAGATGACGACGAAGGGAATGACCCGCCGCCAGACGCTCGTCGCGACGGGCGCCGGTGTACTCGCCGCCGGTTTCGGCCTGCGTCCGGCTCTGGCCGAGACCACGGTCAAGCAGGGCTACCAGACCAACATGTGGGGCATGCCGACCTATTACCTGCTTCACTCCGGGCATCTGGAGAAGCACGGCATCAAGGCCGAAGAATTCGCCGTGCCGTCCGGCAACCTCACCATGCAACAGCAGGTGGCGCGCCAAGTGGATCTCGGCACCTATGCCGGCCCGTCCTTCATCATTGGCAACGAGAAGGGCGGCCTGATCGCCATCGCCAAAATCGAATATGTCGGCAAGACCGCGCGCGTCATGGCGCGCAAGGACCTCGGGCTCAAGACGGTCGCCGACCTTCGCGGCAAGAAGGTCGCCAACCAGACCGGATCGTCGACCGGCAACATCTTCGTCGATCAGATCGCCACCAAGGCCGGCCTGAAGAAGGGCGACTACCAGGAAGTGCGGATGAACGTGAACGACATGGTCGCGGCAATGGCCGCGAAGACCGTCGATGCCATGGTCAATGTCGAGCCTTACAATGCCATCGCCGAAGCCGAAGGCCTCGCCAACTCGCTGGAAGACTTCTACTCCTTCGATAAGCTGCCGGTGTTCATGGCCGCGACGCCCGAGTTCGTCGAGAAGAACCCGGATGCGATCGTCGCTTATCTGAAGGCCTGGCTCGACGTTGCGAAGGACTTCAAGGAGCAGCCGGCCAAGGTCGCAGACACGATCTACTCCTTCTACACATCGAAGGGGTACAAGATGTCGAAAGAGACCTTCGCCAAGGCGCTCAACAACGTCGAGGTCGGACCCGGCTGGCCGGACGATCTCGACCCCTACATGAAGCACCATGCGGACGTGCTGATTGCGGCGAAGAAGATCAAGGCCGTTCCCGACTGGAATAAGGCTTTCCGCAAGGACTTCATGAAGAAGGCGATGGGCTGAGTTTCTTCCCTCTCCCCGCCTGCGGGGAGAGGGTGGCGATCATTGAGCGCAGCGCAATGCGAGCCGGGTGAGGGGGCGCTTCGATCCGCGCGGAATTGCTGCTAAAGCCCCTCACCCGATTTCCTTCGCCATAGCGCGGCGAAGACGCGCGTAAACGCGCTATAGGCTCGGAAATCGACCTCTCCCCGCTAGCGGGGAGAGGTGAAGAAAGAAAGTGACCAAGGAGACGCGAATGTCCGCCGCTACCAGCCCGCTTGAAAAGAACGGCGAGCCCATCACCTGGAATTTCAAGCTACTCGCGCAGAACAATCTCGGCGGCTTCGGCGGCATGGGCGAGGGCATCGCGGTGCAGCTCGCCAAGGACGGCCGCCGCATCGCCTGGATCGCGCATGAGAGCGCGCCCAAGAACTTCACCGGCGTCGACGTCACCGATCCGCGCAATCCGAAAGTGGTGGTGCAGACCGACCTGCCGCAGACGCACATGCGCTCGAACTCGCTCGACGTTTCGGGCGACGTGATGGCCGTCGCCTATCAGACCAAGCAGGTCGGGCAGAAGCCGGCCGGGCTCGAGCTGTTCGACATCTCGGTGCCGGAGAAGCCGCGCTCGATCGCCTTCCTCGACTGCTCCGGCGCGCACTCGCGCGGCGTGCACCAGCTCTGGTTCTGCGACGGCGAATATGTGCACATGGCTTCCGGCGCGCCGGACTTCACGCCGAGTCATCCCAACGACGACCAGTTCTACCGCTGCATCGACGTGCGCAATCCGTCGAAGCCGGTCGAGGTCGGCCGCTGGTGGATGCCCGGCACGGCGTCGACCGACAACGTCAAGCCGCCGCCGCGCCATCCGCTCGACAAGGGCTATCGCGCGCACAACACCAACGTCTATCCGCAGCGCGGCGACCGGCTGTATCTCTGCTACATCGACGGCGGCATGTTCGTGATGGACATCAAGGACAAGGCCAACCCGAAGGTTATCTCGCACTGGACCAACTCGCCGCCCTATACGGGTTTCATGCACACCGCCGTGCCGCTGTTTGACCGCGACCTGATGCTGGTGACGGACGAGTCGACCGAGGACAACGCTGCCGACTGGCCGAAGCTGATCTGGGTGCTCGACGCGCGCGACGAGGAGCACCTGGTGCCGATCTCGACCTGCCCGCTGCCTCCGGTCGACGCCTACAAGAACCGTGGCGGCCGCTTTGGCGCGCACAACATTCACGAGAACGTTCCGGTGCCGACGTCCTTCCAGTCGGACCAACTCGTGGTCGGCACCTTTTTCAATGGCGGCTT